>JASIAO010000349.1 GCA_030041955.1 Acidobacteriaceae bacterium
AGTGAAGTGGTTTAACGGCGCAAAAGGTTATGGTTTTATCCAGCGGTCGAGCGGCGAGGACGTTTTCGTCCACTTCTCCGCGATCCAGGATTCCGGTTACCGGACGCTCAACGAAGGCGAAGCCGTCGAGTTCGAGTGCCAGCAGGGCCCCAAGGGCCTGAGCGCGGCCAACGTCGTCCGCAACAGCGCCTGAAGCAGGACCAGGGTAGATGGTTCCCTATGCCGCAGCTCTCACGTCGACACGACCTCAAGGAGCGGCAACCTTGAGAGAAGCCGAGCAGGACACCGTTACCCTGGTGTTGCTCTGATCGGGTAACCTGTAGTCCCAGCAGCCTTCCCCAGGGAGGCTGCTGAACGGCTTTGCAGGATTGGCAAGGGGCCGTCTTCTCTGCGGTAATCCCAGGGTTCACCCGCTGTGGTCTGCCCAGCCGGATCAGTCTTTTTCCGGCCGGAGTCGCCGTGTGGCCCAGCGAGCCGCATCGGCCAGCACCGCATCGCCATCCTCCGCCCATCTCTCCAGCATGGGCAGGAACCGCGCCTGCGCGCTGTTGCCCATGGCAATCGCCAGATTGCGACGAAATCCTGCGAACTTCGCGCGCCGCACCGGCGATCCGTTGAACCAGCGTTCGTATTCAGCCTCGTCCATCCCCGCCAGCCACTCCAGCGCCGGATTCACCAGTTCCCTCCGCGGAGCCAGCTCCGCATCCGCCGCAATCGGCGCGCGCCGGTTCCACGGGCAAACGTCCTGGCAGATGTCGCACCCGAATATCTGCCGCCCGATCCCCTCGCGCAACTCCGCCGGGATCTCCCCACGCTTCTCAATCGTCAGATACGAGATGCAGCGGCTCGCGTCCATCTGCCGCGGCCCCGTCAGCGCCTCGGTCGGACACGCCTCGATGCACCGCGTGCACGATCCGCATCGGTCCGCCGTCAGCGTCGCCGCCTGCTCGGGCGCAACCTCCAGCGACGTCACGATCACGCCCAGAAACAGCCACGATCCCAGCCGCTCATTCAGGATGCAGGTGTTCTTCCCCACCCAGCCCACGCCTGCGTAACGCGCATACACCCGTTCCACCACCGGCCCCGTATCGACAAAGCAGCGCGACTCAAAGGCACCCACCTCTTCCGCCAGCCGGTCGCGCAATCTTTCCAGCCGCCGCAGTAACACTTTGTGATAATCCGATGGCCGGCCCTCGCGCGAGCTCCACGCATATCGCGCAATCCATCCCGTGGCCTCCGGCGCCAGATCGATCGACCGCGGCTCCCCCGACTCATAATTCGCCGCGCACACAATCACCGACCGCGCCCATTTGAGCGCCACGCGCACTGACGATCGCAGCAGCTCGCCCGCCTCATCGCGCCGCTTCAGATACTCCATCTCGCCCGCGCGCCCCGCGTCCACCCACTCAGCAAACCGTGTACGCTCCGCTTCATCCTCCGGCGATCCAGGCGCAGGCACAGCGGCGATGCCCGCCGCGGAAAAGCCCGCTTCGCGCGCCAGCGCCTCAACCCGCTCCTGAAGAGAAACCGAAATCATCTGCATGCTGCGTGCTCTTCCTCTCAGCGTAGCAGTCAGTAGCCGGCCACAGCTGCTTGTCCTGAACGCCGCCTCTGTACCCTGCACGCTGCACGCTGTACCCTGAATTTATGGCAGCTCCCGCAATCCAGGCCGTCGCCGGCCGCTTCGGTCCCTACGGCGGACGCTACGTCCCCGAAACCCTCGTCGCCGCGCTCGACGAGTTGGACCACGCCTACGCCGAAGCCCAGGCCGACCCCGACTTCCACCTCAGGCTCGACTCGCTTCTGCGCGATTACGCCGGCCGTCCGACGCCGCTCTACTTCGCTTCGCGCCTCACCGAAGCCCTCGGCGGCGCGAAAATCTATCTCAAGCGCGAAGACCTGCTCCACACTGGCGCGCACAAGATCAATAACTGCCTCGGCCAGGCCCTCCTCGCCGTGCGCATGGGCAAAAAGCGCATCATCGCGGAAACCGGCGCCGGCCAGCACGGCGTCGCCACCGCCACCGTCTGCGCCCTCTTCGGCCTCGAATGCGTCGTCTACATGGGCGAAGAGGACATGGAGCGCCAGCAGCTCAACGTCTACCGCATGAGAATGCTCGGCGCTGAAGTCCGCGGCGTCTCCTCCGGCTCGCGCACCCTCAAGGACGCCATCAACGAGGCCATGCGAGACTGGGTCACCAACGTCCGCACCACACACTACCTCCTCGGCAGCGTCCTCGGCGCGCACCCGTACCCCACCATGGTTCGCGACTTCCACCGCGTCATCAGCCGCGAAGCCCGCGCCCAGATCCTCGAGAAGGAGAACCGCCTGCCCACCGCCATCATCGCCTGCGTCGGCGGAGGCTCCAACGCCATCGGCGCTTTCTACGAGTTCATCCCCGACAAAGACGTCCGCCTCATCGGCGTCGAAGCCGGAGGCCGCGGTCCCGCCCTCGGCGACCACGCCGCACGCTTCAGCGGAGGCAGCCCCGGCGTTCTCCAGGGCACTTACTCCTACGTCCTTCAGGACGACGCCGGCCAGATCGCCCTCACCCACTCCGTTTCCGCCGGACTCGACTACGCCTCCATCGGCCCCGAGCACGCCGCGCTCCACGACTCCGGCCGCGCCGAGTACACCTCGGCCACCGACGCCGAAGCCCTCGACGCGACCCTTCGCCTCGCCCGCACCGAAGGCATCATCCCGGCGCTCGAATCCGCCCACGCCATCGCCGAATGCATCCGCGTCGCCCCAAAAATGAGCCCACGCGACGTCGTCATCGTCAACGTCTCCGGCCGCGGCGATAAAGACATGGGCATCCTCGTCCGCGAACTGCAGCTGGGCGGCAGGTAAACACGATTCGGATGGAGATTCGAGTTTTGTTTTGAAGGGACACGGCTCCAGCCGTGCCGCAACAGTCGCAAAATAGAAATGGGGCTTTAGCCCCTGAGGAAGCGAACCACTACCGCAGATGCCTCTCCACTTCCAATCCCGCCCCTCCCTCGTCGCCTACCTCACCATCGGCGACCCCGACCTCGCCGCCTCCCGCGCCATCGCCCTCGCCGCCATCGACGCCGGCGCCGACGTCCTCGAGCTCGGCGTCCCCTTCAGCGATCCCGTCGCCGACGGCCCCGTCATCCAGCGCGCCAGCGAGCGCGCCCTGCGCAACGGCGTCACCCTCCGCGACGTCCTCTCGCTCGCCGCCGATCTCCGCCGCGAGCGTCCCGCCGCCGGCCTCGTCGTCTTCTCTTACCTCAATCCCATCCTCCGCTTCGGCCTCGAAGAATTCTGCGCCGCCGCCGAGCAAGCCGGAGTCGATGGCGTCCTCGTCACCGACATGATCGTCGAAGAAGCGCACGACTACCTCGACGCGATGCGCCGTCACCATCTCGCGCCCATCTTCCTGGCCGCGCCCACCAGCCCCGACGCCCGCCTCGAGCGCATCGCCGCTGTCTCGCAGGGGTTCGTCTACGCCATTTCGCGCGTGGGCATCACCGGCGCGCAACAATCCCTCACCTCCGACGCCGAGCAGCTCGTCGCGCGCCTGCGCCGCTTCACCCAGCTCCCCATCGCTGTCGGATTCGGCATCTCCAATGCCGATCACTTCGCCGCTGTCGGCCAATTCGCGGATGCCGCCGTCATCGGCAGCGCCCTCGTCGCCGCCATCGAGCAGGCCGGAGCCAAAGCCGCGCCCGACGCCGTCGCCCGATTTATCCAGGGCCTGCTCACCCCAGTGGGCAGGCCCGCGGGGGAGCCCGATTTGCGCGGCCCCGTCCCCGAGCCCGCCGCGCAATCCCAGTAAAATCTCTTCAAGACCAAGCCCTCTTGAATCCCCAGCCGCGGCCCGCCTCTGGCCGCATCGACGAAGGATGACCATGACCATCGAAGACTGGCGGCGCAAAATCGACGACCTCGACCGGCAGATTGTGCTCCTCATCAGCGAGCGCGCCGCCGCCGCGCGGGCCATCGGCCGCCTCAAGCGCAGCACCTCCCTCCCCGTCTATGAGCCCAACCGCGAGCGCGTCATCTTCGACAACGTCCGCTCCCACAATCCCGGCCCGCTGCCCGACTCCGAGCTCGTCCATATCTACGAGCGCATCATCGACGTCATGCGCGCCCTCCAGAAAAACGAGCTCGCCTCGCAAAATCAGACAGGAA
>JASIAO010000040.1 GCA_030041955.1 Acidobacteriaceae bacterium
GTCCAAAACTCCCCTGATCCGGTCCCGGAACGCTTCCCGGATCGAAGCCTCGCCCGTTATCTTCTACCTCGAGCCGCAAACGCTTCGGCTCATAGCTTACTCGAACGCTGATTTTCGTTGCCTGCGCATGCCGCACCGCATTGGCGATTCCTTCCTGTACGATGCGGAAACACTGGTTGAGCTGATGATAGGAGAGCGGCACCGGGTCGCCCGTGATCTGCTGCTCGATTGCGGATCCGCTGTCCCCCTGCATTTGAGCGATGCACCGCGCAATCAGCGCATCCAGCCGCTCACTGCGGGAGGCCGCGCGGAGAATCTCGACTGACAGGTGCGACTCATTTCTGCTGTGCCGCACCAGATGCAGAGCTTCGTGCAGATAAGCCCGGGCACGTCTCGGATCCCGGTCGAGCGTTTGCTCCGCCGCCTGCAACTGCAGGGTGATCCCGGCGAATCCCTGCGCGAGCGTATCGTGAATGTCGCGGGAAATGTTCGCGCGCTCTTCCGCCACCGCACGATAGCGTGCGTGGCGGCTCCTCGCGTTCAGTTGCACGCCAATCAGCACTGACATGGCAAACAGTCCCACCAGAAACAGCACGTGTTCCCGGTTCCACCATGAGGGGCCTTCCAGCAGTTCCAGATCGTCCGGCGAGCGCAGCCGAAGCGTAAACGAGTCCCCGTAATTTCCCGTCAGGTCGTTGCTCACGAAGAGAACGCCGGTCACGCGCAGGGTTGAGCCTGGCTGCATCAGCTTAGGTGGCAGGTCGCCTCCGGCGCTGTCGCCGGGCAGGACGGCCGAGAAGTTCTGGTGCCCGCCGGTCAGGTTCAGCTCAACGCCGGTCAGCCCGGCTGGCTCGGCGCTCAGCAGCTTGGCGTCCGTCTGCACCAGGAATAATTCGCTCTCTCCTTCTGCGGCTTCATCCGGAGTGATGGCCAGAGGCAGCGGCATCGATCCGTTCCACAGCCGCCGCAGGTGACCGTCCTCGATGCGCGGCCGCTGCAGCAAGGTCATCCGGCCCGTCACCTCGACTTCGTCGCCGAGCACAGTTGGCGCAGGTGTCGCGAGCTGCACCTCCGTTGCTCCGGAGCGGTCCTCGATGACCAGCAGGTCGCGGTTCAGGATCACGATACCGCGCACCACCACGGGCACCGGCGTCTTCGTCGAGCGCGCTCGCTGGATCGCCGATTCGATGGATTGCAGGTTCTGCACGCCTTCCTGCTGCGCGAGGCTCACCGACGCGCACAGGCTGAGCAGCACCGCCGCAGCCATCGATCGCATGGCCTGCGCCCGCCTCCCCTGATTCGCCAATTGTCGCAGCCGTGCCATGGTGGTTGGAAAGGTCAGCGCCAAACACACTATACTTGCCCCGCAGATCATGGCCAGTGTCCGCAGCCTTCGCTGGGTGGGGCTCGCCGCGGTCGGCTTCACCGCGGTTGTTGCCCTCGCATTTTTCGGCGGACGTGCGGCCGAAGCCCACCCGGCACGAAGCGGCTGGCTCCCCATCAGCGGCAACTGGACGATTCGCGGCGATGTAGTCTCCAATACCCACTACGGCCGCGGCGACATGATGCTGATCCGTCAACCCGATGGCAACGACTACAGCATCTCTGCCCAGGTGCGTTTCGACCTGCTCTTTTCGGAAACCCACTACGGCGACGCCGGTCTGATTATCCGCACCTCCGACCCGCAGCCCGGCGTGGACTCCTACAAGGGCTACTACGCCGGCCTCCGTCCCGACAGCCAGACTGTAGTTCTTGGCCGTGCTTCCTACCAATGGCGCCTCCTGCAGGAAGCAAAGCTCGTTGTCCCTGTTTCTTCCGGCGAATGGTACGGCCTGAAGCTGGCGGCCCACGGGTGCACTCTGGAGGTAACCGCGTCGCCTCCCGGCCAGGGTGCTGCCACGCAAATTCGCTACCAGGACCCCAGCTGCCTCACCTCAGGGGTTGCCGGCCTGCGCTCCTTCTATGCCAGTGCTTCATGGCGCAATATGAAGATCGCTCCCTTCTGATGCGCTCAGCTGTAGTTCGCCCCGGGTCAGAACCGCGACAATCGGATTCCGCGCCATCGTGTCGCGGTCGATGATCTGCACCGGCAGCTGCGTCGACCAGGCGCTCGCCGCCGCGCCCGTCAGCGCCACGCGCATCGCCTGCATCGCCCGCCGGCCGAGTTCCTGCGGGTCGCTGATCACCAGCGCGTCGATGCCCCCGTCATGCAGCGCGCGTAATTCATCCACTTCTTCCGATACGCCGATCAGCGCCGGCCGGTGTCCTTTCCAGGACTCGAACGCCGCCGCCGCCGCATGCGTCGAAAATTCCGCCGTCGTAAAAATCCCCCCGATGTTCGGATGTTCGGCCACCAGATCCAGCGTCGCCTGACGTGCGCGCGCCCAGTCCGACAAGCCGTACTTGACGCCCACCAGCTTCAGCTGCGGTGTCCGCGCAATCTCATCGGCAAACCCCTCCTCGATGCGCGAGCTGCCTTCCACGGTCGGGCTCACACCGACAATCCCCACTTCTCCATGACCTCCCAGCAGGCTCAAAAATCGGCGCGCCGCCAACCGTCCGGCTTCCTCTTCATCCCAACCGATGAACGCCGCATAGTCACGAGCGGGCAGCGCGATAGGCGTGCCCACCACCACCACCGGAATATGCTGCAGCTCGGCTTTTCGCAGGACCGACGCCAGCACCAGCTGGTGCGAAGGCGAGACAATAATCCCCTGCACGTGCTGGGCGATCGCGTTCTCCACCAGTTGCGCCTGTTCGGTGTAGTCGGTCACCGCCTGCGGCGCGGACATCTCCACATGGATCCCATCGGAATCCTTCTGCACCTCCTGGGCGAACACCTCCCAGTAGTGCAGCCCGCCGGTGGGCATAATCACGGCAATGGTCGGCGCCTGGCGGTGGCACCCCATCGCCGCGCCCAGCAGACTGAGCCCGACACCCACCAGCATCGTTCTGCGCGTTTTCATCGACACCCGGTTCGCATCTTCCTGTGCTTATACCCGGCCATTTTCGCGTCGTCCAGCGCTCACCATCGCGAAGCTGCCGCGGATACCGGCTCATCGACGCGCAGGTACTGCCCGCCGGGCACGTTTTTGAGCGTTTGCACAATCCCGCTCGGCCAGCGAATCTCTACCGTCTTCACCGATGTATCGCGGCCCAGACCGAAATGCGCGCGCACATCGCTAGCCGACAGATAACTCGACGAGGTCGTCACCGTCTCCCATTGCGATCCCTGCGAGGTGTCGATACGGATCACCGCGCCTATCCCATCCCGGTTCGACTTGTGCCCCACCAGTTTGAACCCAATCCAGTGATTCGCCGTCTTTGTCCGGTTCATCAGGATATGCACGGGGCCGCCATTCTCCGTGATCACCGCGTCTTCGCGGCCGTCGTTGTCGATATCCCCGATGGCCAGGCCGCGCCCCACCCATCTCTGCCGGAAAACGTCGTTCGATACCGGGCCCACATCCACAAACTTCTTCCCGTCGATGTTGCGAAGCAGCATGGGAGGCTCGCGGTAATGCAGATCGGGGAAGCTCTTCTCGATCGTATCCAGATCGTGGCCCTGCGCGATCAACAGATCCTTCCAGCCGTCGTTGTCGTAATCGATAAATCGCACGCCCCAGCCCGAATGCAGCAAGGTGGTCCCGCCAATGCCTGTGGCGTAGCTGTCGTAGCTGAAGTTTCCGTCGCCGTCATTCCGGTACAGCGCGTATTTCTGGTTGGCCAGGTCGTCGACAAAGAGGTCGGGCCAGCCGTCGTTGTTGTAATCGGCGAAGTCCGTGCCCATCCCAGCATACGTTCTCCCATCCATATCCACGGCCACGCCTGTCTCCAGCCCGACCTCCTCAAACGTCCCGTTGCCTTTGTTGTGGAACAGAAATTCCACCATCGAGTCGTTGGCGACGAAAAGGTCCGGATGCCCGTCGCGGTCGTAGTCCGCTATGGAAATCCCCAGCGCTTTTCCCGGGATACCGAGACCAAGCTTCTGAGCTTCTTCGGTGAACGTCCCGTTGCCGTTGTTGTGATACACCAGCATCGAAATCGGCGGGAACACATCCGGATGGCAGTAACCGCGGTTATCCAATGGTCCGCACCACACGTCGTTCCAGTCCCACTGGATATACCGCAGCACGACAAGATCCAGGTAGCCGTCGCCGTCCAGATCCACCCACGCCGCCGAGGTGGACCAGCCGCTCCCGCCAACACCTGCCTGCCTGGTCACATCGGTAAAGGTCCCGTTGCCGTTGTTGTGGTACAGATGATTCCCGCCGAGGGAGGTGACGAACAGATCCTCGTAGCCGTCGTTGTCATAGTCCCCCACCGCGACGCCCATGCCGTAGCCCACGCCCTCGAGGCCCGCCTTTTCGGTCACGTCTTCGAATGTGCCGTCGGGGCGCTGATGATACAGGCGGTTCCAGTACTTCGGACCGGTTTTCTCGGGGATGGTGCCCTTCGGCACGTAATCCCCGAACGGCGCTCCGTTCACCACATACAGATCGAGCCGCCCGTCGTTGTCGTAGTCGAACAACGCCACGCCCGACCCCATGGTCTCCAGCAGATATTTCCGCGAGCTGTGCGGAGCCTGATGCAGGAAGTGAACTCCCACCTGTGCCGTCACATCCTCAAAATCGGCGGGCACCAGGCCCGTGCCGGGCGCAGTCTGACCGGGACTGCTCGCCAGAATGGCGGCCAGAACGGCTGCCATCGCCGTCGCCAGCAGCGGCGCCTTCATCGGCTTTTACTCGCAGTGCAGAGTGTGCAGAGCTCGCCAATCACGCCCCGGCCCTCTTTGATCGTGAAGATCCGGTCGATTGCCGGCAACCTGACGTTCTCCACCCGGCCGCTCGGCCAGTGAATCTCCAACGTATCGACGTGCGTCGCCACGCCCAGGCCGAAGTGCACGCGCATATCGTTCGATGAAAGATAGCTGCCGCCGCTCAACACGTCGCCACGCTGGCGAATGCCTCCGGCGGTCAGATAAACCGTCGTGCCCACCGCATCGCGCGGGCTTCTCGGTCCGCCCACCAAACTCAGTTCCACCCAGTGATTGTGATCGGGATCGACATTGCGCAGCAGCATGGGAACGCCGTCGAGATTATTGATCACAACGTCGATCTTCCCGTCGTTGAACAGATCCCCGAACGCCGCGCCCCGACCCACACCCACCTCCGCCAGGCCGGTTCCCTCCACGGCAGGCACCAGGGCGAAGGTTCCGTTGTGCAGGTTATGGAACAACAGCGGCCGCTGCGCATAACTGATGCCCCACTCCGGGTGCTGATCGGCCTGCGGATATACATTGCCGTTTACGATCAGGAGGTCCTTCCACCCGTCGTTGTCGTAATCCAGGAAACCGTCGCCGAATCCCACAAACGGGATCGTTGCCGCGGCGATCCCGGTCCTGTAACTCAGATCGGTGAAGTTTCCTGTCCCGTCGTTATGAAAGACCAGATCGTAGTCGTCGGAAAAATCCGTGCTCACCAGATCCAGATGCCCGTTATTCTCGTAGTCCCCGGCAGCCAGGCCCATGTTGGCCACCTCGCGCCCGTCCTGATTCAGCGCAAAGCCGCTCATGTAGCTCTCGTCCTCGAAAGTGCCGTCGCCCTTGTTGATGTACAGATAATTCGGGGTCGAATCGTTGGCCACCACCAGATCGGGCCTGCCGTCGTTGTTCACGTCCACAAACAGTACGCCCAGGCCGTAATACTTGTTCGGATCGTTGACACCCGCCTTCACGCTTACATCGGTGAAGGTTCCGTCGCCATTGTTGTGGAACAGGTGATCGCCCGCGCCCTCCAGCCCGCGCGGCCCGCACATCACGTTCACCCCGCGATACTGGCACAACGATCCTCCTGCTGCTTTCGATCCGGCCAGCGGCGGATTGCTGAAGTCGTACCGGATGTACCCGGCCACAAAAAGATCCAGCCGTCCGTCGCCGTCGTAATCGCCGAAGGTCGCGCCGGTGTGATCCACGGCCACATCCGGCGACGGTCCCGCCAGCGCTACGCCGGCCTTTTCCGCCACATCGGTGAAGGTTCCGTTGCGGTTGTTGTGATACAGGCGGTTGCTGCCCACATTGGTAACGTACAGATCGGGCCAGCCATCGTTGTCGTAGTCGCCCACCGCGCATCCGAGACCCCAACGATCGTTGGCCACGCCCGCCTGCTCGGTCACATCCGTGAATGTCCCGTCGTGGTTGTTGCGGAAGAGCGCGGCATGGGGCGGCTCGGCTTTGCCCTCGCGAGCCTCGAAGGTCGAACCGTTGACAAGGTAAATGTCCAGCCAGCCGTCGTGGTTGTAATCCAGCAGGCAGACGCCCGAGCCCTTCGCCTCGATGATCACGCGCTTCTGTGGCGTCCCCGTCACGTTGCGCCACTTGGTGAGCCCAGCCTGTTTGGCGACGTCCTGAAAGATGATCGGTCCGCTCTTCACGAATCCGCCCGCGGTGATGGGGCGATGCTGCTGATCGAACTGCGCCTGTTGCGCAGATCCCGCCGCCATCCCGCTCTGCTGCCCTCCGGCGCAGGACCACCACCCCATCGCCAGCACCGCTGCTGCCAGCCACGCTTTCCGGAATCCGGAGCCCGACTGCGTTCGTTTCGGCGCCGTGGACCCACTGCGAAATCCCACTCCCTGACCCTCTTCTGCTGATTCCCAGAAAATCGCTCGCGCATCGCCGGACCTCGGCTATGCGAGTTACTGGTGAATATACATTGGCCGCGCGGCCACGCACTCCTACTGTTTTCTGCCCGGTGAATCCTTCGCTCCGTACAGCTTCGCGCTCAGCGCCAGTTCCGCTCGGGCCTGTTCCATCTCGCCCGCGGCGCGATAGGCGCGTCCCAGATCGTAATGCAGTTTCGGATCCTGCGGAGAGAGTGTCACTGCCTTGCGCAGCTCTTCCACGCCCTGCCTCGCCTTGCCGGTCTCTGCCAGCGCGCGGCCCAGCTTGCCGTGGCATTGGGCGCACCGCGGCGCCACCGCCACCGCTCGCTCCAGCAACGGAATCGCTTCCGTGGGACGGTCATGCTCCAACAGAAAGGACGCATAGTCCAGATAAGGCCACTCATCCGTCTTCGCGTCCGCATCGGCCAGAACCACCGCCGCCTTGTAAGCCTGTTCCGCCTGTTGCGGCCGGTTCCCCATCTCAAAGGCCAGGCCCAGATTGGTTTCCGCTTTCACATCGCTCCCGTCGAGAGCCAGCGCCCGCTGAAACGCCTCCGCGGCCTCCGGAAACTCACTCTGCGAATAAAGACATCGCCCCAGCCCGTACCACGCCTGCTCGTTCTTCGGATCGAATGCCACGGCCTGTTTCATCCATCGGATCGCATCGTCGTAGTCGTTCAGAAGTACGTAATCCAGCGCCACGACCTTCAGGTCGTCCGATTGCGGCGTCGCCAGCTTCGCCGCCTGCGTGTACGTGTTCAGCGACTCCGCCGGCTTGTCTTCGCGATTCAGGACGAAACCAAGCATATAGAGCGCATCCGGCGAATCCGGATGCCGGCTCGCATACGTCCGCAGTGCTGCCTCCGCATGAGCGAACTGCCTCAAGTTGGCCAGCGATTTCCCTTCCATCAGGAGCGCGTCGGTTTTCCCGGGGTTCTCCGCTTCTGCCTGCGCGAACAGCGGCGCGGACGCGGCATACTGATGCGCCGCAAACGCCGCCTCCGCCTGCTGGTAGGCATTCACCTCCTGCGCGTATATCGCCACGCTTCCCGATGCCATCGCCAGAGTCGCCGCTGCCCACGCCCATCGCATACGAGCGCCGATTATAGGAGTCGCCCCTCCTCACCTGCCACCCGGCGAATGCTTTTGGCAAGTTGGTAGAATGAGCGGCAATCCCGTGCAGCGTTCCCTCGCCATTCTCGCCGTCCTCGTGGCGGCCGCGCCCTGCCGGATGCGTGCCCAGCAGCCGACGGTCCAGTCGGGAACCGCTCTCCTCAACTCCGGCGATGCAACCCAGGCCCGCAACATCTTCGAATCGATCCTCGCCGCCGACCCCGGTAGCAATGCAGCGCAGCAGGGTGAAGTGGCTGCCAGCGAGCACATCGCGCTCGATCAGCGCGCTGCGGGGCACATGGCGGATGCTCTCCAGACCCTGATGCGCGCCGAACATTACGATCCCCAGGATGCGCGCCTCGCTTACGATCTCGGCGTTCTCGAGGACGAAATGCACCTCTACCCGGAGGCTACTGCTTCTCTGGATAAGGCCGAGCTGCTCCATTTCGACAATCCCGCGCTCCTCTACGCACAGGCCCGCGTCTTCCTTGACCGCCAGCAACTGGCTCCGGCCGAAGAGAAGATGCTCGCCTATCTGAAACTGCGTCCCAGCGATGCAACCGCTTATTACGGGCTGGGCCGGATTTACCAGCTCGGCCTCCAGTTCGACAAGGCCCGCCAGGCGTTTCAGAAGTCCATCGATCTCGAGCCCGAGCAGACCGAAGCCTGGTATCAGCTCGGCGAAATGGCCCTCCAGGAGAATCGCGACCAGGAAGCTCTTGCCGACTTCAGCAGGACCCTCGCCCGCAATCCTCTGCATGGCGGCGCCCTCGCCGGAGCAGGCCAGGCCTGTTTCCACCAGAAGCAATACGAGCAGGCTCTCGACTATCTCGACCGCGCCGTTACTGCCGCACCCAACTATGCCCCGGGCCACTACTATCTGGGCCTGACGCTGGCCCGCCTGGGCCGCAAGGACGAATCGCAGCGCGAACTGGCTGCCGCCGCCAGACTCTCCGAAGCCGAAAATCGGCAATCCGCCACGCAGTATCAGATAACAGGCGCCCATCAACCCCAGTGACCGAGCACGATAGCTTACGCTCCCAAGGGTGCTCCCGGCCCACTGCTTCGGCGCATACGGAGTGGGAGCGCGACGTGGCACGAACCCAAAAAACTGAACACCAGAGGGAGGGGCGGAGGGCGCGCCGGAGAATGCAAGGGCGTTGACCGAGGGTCAGGCTCCGCCATCCGTATACTGGAGCGGACATGCCTCGGATGGGTGACAAGCGCCGCCGGAACGATCTCGATCTGTTCCTCCTGGCGCTGATCGAAGGCGGGATCTCGACTCAGTACAGTCTGCAGAAGAGCGCTGGCCTTTCCCCGGGGGGCAACGATTCCCGTCCTGCAAAGATTATTGGACGCGCGGGTGGTGTTCCAGGCAAAGCCGGGCCCGCGGGGCCGAACGGAACATCGGATCACAGGGGAAGGCCGGCGGGTCCTGAAGAGCGGTTGGCGTGAAATTGGCCGAGGCCGGACCCAGCGGGGATCTCGATGCCGATTTGCGCGTGGCACTGCTGGCGCTCTGGGTGGGCGGCGACCGACGGATGGCCGCCAACTTCCTGAAGGCGTTGGCGGCCGGGAAGCTGGAATCCATCAGATCCATGAAAGAGCCGGATCACTCGGTTTTGCTCCCCGCTTTGGCCGTTTGGTATGACAGCCTGCGATCGGCGTCGG
>JASIAO010000350.1 GCA_030041955.1 Acidobacteriaceae bacterium
AGTTCAGCGGCGGATGGCAGATGCGCATCGCGCTGGCGAAGCTGCTGCTGGAGCAGCCGGATCTGCTGCTGCTGGACGAGCCGACGAACCACCTTGATCTGGAAACGCGGAACTGGCTGGAGAACTACCTGAGCACCTGGCCGAATGGGTACATCCTCATCTCGCACGACCGGTATTTTCTGGATGTGACGGTCAACAAGATCATTGAGATCTGGAACAAGGGGCTGCACGTTTACCACGGCAACTACGAGAAGTATCTGACGCAGAAGGCGGAACGGCGGGCGCAGCTGGAGGCGGCGTACAAGAACCAGCGCGAACGCATCGAGCATCTGGAGGTCTTCATCAATCGCTTCCGCTATCAGGCGACGAAGGCCAAGCAGGTGCAGAGCCGTATCAAAGAGCTCGAAAAGATCGAGCGGATTGAGATTCCGCTGGAAGAGCCGGTGCCACACTTCACCTTTCCGCAGCCGCCGCCTTCAGGCCGCACCGTCGTGGAGGTTGCGGGGCTCTCGATGCAATACGGCGAGAAGCGGGTGCTGGGAGAGGTGAACTTCACCATCGAACGCGGCGACCGGATTGCGCTGGTGGGCGTGAACGGAGCGGGCAAGTCGACGCTGATCCGGCTGCTGAGCGGCCAGGAGACGCCGACTGCGGGATTGCTGAAGCCTGGGCATAACGTGCTCGCGGAGTACTTCGCGCAGGACCAGTACAAGGTGCTGGACCCGGCAGCGCGGATGCTCGACGATATGGGGCGCGCGGCGCCTAAGGTTCCGGAGAAAGATCTGCGCAGCCTGCTGGGGTGCTTCCTGTTTTCCGGCGACGACGTATTCAAACCGCTGGGCGTGCTGAGCGGCGGCGAACGCAACCGCTATGCGCTGGCGCGGATTCTGGTGAGTCCGGCGAACTTCCTGCTGCTGGACGAGCCGACGAACCACCTGGACCTGCGCGCGAAGGACGTACTGCTGGAGGCGATCGGGAAATTCAACGGGACGGTGATCTTCGTCTCGCACGACCGGTACTTTATCGACGGGCTGGCGCAAAAGGTCTTTGAGGTTGCGAAGAACGAGAGCGATCCTGCACGCGGCAGCACCGTGCACGTGTACCCCGGCAACTACGAGGATTACCTGTGGCGGAAAGAGGGCGGCGCAGAGACTCTGCGAGCGGAAACGGAGCGCAGAGCACAGAACGCAGAACTCAGGCCTGAATCGCCCGTCGCCGAGGACCATTCGGGCAGTGCCGCGCCGCCGGAGACCAACGGAACTCCGACCAAGCGGGTAAATCCGATCAAGCTGCGGCAGATGCAGGAGCGGCTGGCCGAGCTGGAGGCCGAGATTCCGCGAGTAGAAGGCTGGGTCGCGGAGACGGAACAGGCGCTCGGCGTCTACGTGAGCGCGGAAGAGACGCAGCGGCTGACGGAAGTGCTGGAGGTGCTGCGCGAGCGGCAGGCGTCGCTGACGAGCGAGTGGGAAGAGCTATCCGTGCAGATGGAAGGCGTAGCCGGGTAGGCCGGCCCTTCTCAGAAGGTGCGCGCTACTCGCTGCCGGATGAGGCAGACGCGGACGACGAGGGTGACATCTTGCTGCTGTCGCTCGAGGCGCCGGAGGATTTTTCTCCGGAGCTGCCGCCATCGGATTTCGCGCTGTCGGCGGAGGCCTTCATCGGGCCGGATTTCTTCCCGGCGTAGTCGGTAGCGTACCAGCCGGAGCCCTTGAACTGGACGGCGGGCGCGGAGAGCAGGCGCTCCACGGGTCCGTGGCAGACGGGGCACTCTTTCTCGTCCGGAGCGCTGAAGCTCTGGATCTTCTCAAACTGGTGACCGCAGCTTTTGCAGCGGTATTCGTAAAGCGGCACGTGCTGAGCCCTCTGGGAATTGGATGCCAGTCTTTATTCTACCGGTTCTTACAAGGTGACCTGTCGGACGCCGGTGATGGCGGGCACGGCGCGCAGCTCCGCCAGCACCGCCTCCGTCACCTCGCCGTCGATCTGGAGCACCGCCAAAGCCGTGGATTCCCTGTCGCCGTTGGAGCGGCCGAGGGCGAAGTTGGCGATGTTGATCTGGTGTTCGCCAAGGATGGTGCCGATGCGGCCGATGACGCCAGGAACGTCGCGGTTGCGGATAGCGAGGAGGGTGCCATGCAGGGGCGCTTCGATATCGATTGCGTCGAGGCGCAGCAGGCGCGGCGATTCGCCGTGGAGGACAGCGCCGCTGGCTTCGATTTCCCCGCCGCTGGTGTGCAGAGAAAGCTGGAGGACGCTGCCGGCTCCGCCCAGAGGCGCTTCCTTCTTCTCTTCGTGGACGCGGATGCCGCGGTCGGATGCGACGGAGGCTGCGTTGATGCGGTTCACCTGTTCCAGATGGCCAAGGACGCCAGCGATGGCGCAATTGCGCAGCAGGTCGGTCTTCAGCTCGGCGAGACGGCCGTGATAAGCGATGGAGATGCTCTCGATGCCGCCCTTGGGGAACTGCGCGACGAAGGTGCCGAGGCGCTCGGCCAGCGTCATGTAAGGCGAGAGCTCCTGATACTCCTCGTGGGTGAGCGAGGGCAGGTTGACCGCGTTCTGCACGACGCCGGATTTGAGGTATTCGCGCACCTGAAGGGCGATCTGGACGCCGACGGCTTCCTGGGCTTCGGCAGTGGACCCGGCGATGTGGGGCGTGAGGATGACGTTGGGCAGCGCGACGAAGGGCGAATTCTTCGGCGGCTCTTCGTGGAAGACGTCGAGGGCGGCGCCGGCAACGTGCCCGCTCCGGAGAGCTTCGGCGAGGTCCTTCTCGACAACCAGCTCGCCGCGAGCGCAGTTGACGATGCGAATGCCCTTCTTCATCGTGGCAAGGGTCGCGCTATTGATGATACCGGCAGTTTGCGGCGTGAGGCCGACATGCAGCGTGAGGTAGTCGGAGAGCGAGAACAATTCTTCGGTGGAAACGAGGCGGATGGCGTTCTCGCGAGCGATGGACGCGGAGACGAAGGGATCGTGTCCGAGGAGTTCCATGCCAAAGCTGCGGGCGCGGCGCGCGACTTCGAGGCCGACGCGGCCGAGGCCGAGGATGCCGAGCTTCTTGCCGCGCAGTTCGCCGCCCTGGAGGGATTTCTTCTCCCATTTGCCGGCGTGCATGGTGGAATCGGCGCGGGGAATCTGGCGGGCGAGCGCGACCATGAGGCCCACGGTGAGTTCGGCGACAGCGATGGCGTTGGCGCCGGGAGTATTCATGACGACGATGCCGCGGCGGGTTGCGGCATCTGCGTCAATGTTGTCGACACCTACACCCGCGCGGCCGATCACACGCAGCTTCGGAGCGGCGGCCATGAGAGCGTCGTCGACCTGAACGGCTGAACGCACCACCAGCGCATCAGTATCTTTCAGCGCCTCGGAGAGATCTTTCACCTGATCGTGAGTGAGCACTTCCCAGCCGGGTTCAGCCTGGAAGACAGCCACCGTGGCGGGAGACACTTTTTCTGCGAGAACGACTTTCATCGCTTCCTTTCTGCGGATCGGCCACCTGCGCGTGTGCGGGAGAGAACGCGCAGGCAGGCTCGGAAATCAGGCGTTGACGACTTCCGCTTCGCGGGCCGGGGTGACGATACCCGCGCGTTCGGCGTAGACCTGCTGCGCGGCGGCAAGCGACCGGCCGAACTGGAAGCCGGGCAGATTCAGTTTTGCGGCAGCGACCTGCTCGAGCGCGGCGAGGATCGCCATGGTGTCCATGAAGTCGAAGAGGCCGATGTGGGCGATGCGAAAGATTTTGCCCTTCATCTCGCCCTGGCCGTTGGTGACAATGGCGGCAAAGCGACTCTTCAGCTCCTTCACAATCACGCCGGAGTCTACGCCGTCCGGCGCGAGAACAGCCGTGGCCGCAGCCGAAGGAGATGAGGGCGCGAAGAGCGTGAGCCCCAGCGTCTGGACGGCGGCGCGGGTCATCGCTGCGCAGGTTTCAGCGTTTTCGACGAGCGCATCGCGGCCTGCGGCGAGGTCTCCGCCGGCCTGGGCGGCGATGTAGTCGAGGGCGGCGCCGAGCGCGGCGATGAGCGCGATGGCCGGGGTGTAACTTGATTCGCCCTTCTGCGCGTTCTTGCGCTCCTTGCGGAGATCGAAGTAGTAGCGCGGATT
>JASIAO010000351.1 GCA_030041955.1 Acidobacteriaceae bacterium
GCCGCCACAATGCCGGCCGCAATCCCCACCACGCTCAACCGCAGCCCCTGCGTCACGATCAATTGCACGATGTCGCCGCGCTCCGCGCCCATGGCCATGCGCACGCCGATCTCCGGCGTCCGCTGGCGCACCGCGGTCGATAGCACGCCATACAGCCCTACGCCGGCCAGAGCTCCGGCAATGATCGCAAACGCCGCAATCAGCAGCAGCGAGAACCGCGTTCCAGCCTCGGCCTCGCGCACCACCGTCTCCGCCGGCGCCACTTTCGTCACCAGATAACTGTGGCTGATACCGGCAATCGCCGCGCGCACCTCGCTCTCGTAGCCCGCCGGATCGTTCGCCGTGCGGATCGCCCACCACGGGGGCGTGAACCCGCCCAGGTAGCCGTCCGTAAAGTAGATCTGTTCCCGGCCCGGCACTGCCAGCGACTCCTCGTGCGTGTGCCCCACCACGCCAATGATCTGCACAAACACCGCCTGCGGCGTCTGGACCCGTGTGAGAATCCGCTTGCCCACCGCCGATTGCCCCGGGAACGCCTTCCTGGCCAGGTCCTCGTCCACGATCACGTAATCCCGGTTGGGCTGCTCGTCATCCTCCGTAAACGTCCGCCCGGCGAGCAGCGGCGTATGCATGGTCTCGAAATAGCCTGGGATCACAAACTCCGGATCCGTCGCCTGGTAGCGGGTTGGATCGGCAAGCGCCGCCTCCGTTCCCCATCGGATTGGGCTGAAGCCTCCGGTCAGCGGAAAGGGAGCCGACGCCGTCACGCTTTCCACTCCTGGGATCGCGCGCAACCGGTCCTGAATCTCCCGCCGAATCGCTATCCGTTGCGCCGGCGTCGGGGCTCCTCTTGCGCCGTTGAGCACCTCAAAGGTCAGCAGATGATGCGCATCGAACCCCGGATCGATCCGCTGGAGATCCAAAAAGCTCCGGAACATCAGCCCCGATCCCACCAGCAGCACAAACGAGAGTGCCACCTCCGCCACCACGACGGCATTCCGCAGCACCGCGCCGCTCGCCAGCCCCGACGTACGGCTGCTGCCGCGCAGCACGTTCATCAGGGTCGGCTGCGAAGCCCTCCACGCTGGCGCCAGCCCGAACAGCACCGCCGCCGCTGCCCCCGCCAGCGCCGCAAACAACAGCACCGTTCCGTCGATGTGGATTTCATCCAGCCGCGGCAAATTCGTCGGCGCCAGCGCGCGCAACTCGCGGATCCCCGCCCACGCCAGCCCCACTCCCGCCACCGTGCCGGCGATCGCCAGCAGACAGGCCTCGGTGAACAGCGGCGAGATCAGCTGCCGGCGGTTCGCGCCCATCGCCGCGCGCACCGCAAATTCCCCTTCTCGCAGCGACGCTCGCACCAGCAGCAGGTTCGCCACATTCGCGCACGCAATCAGCAGCAGAAAAATCACCGATCCCATCAGCGCCAGAATTGCCGGCCGCACCTGCGCCACCAGATGCTGCTGCATCGGCGCCAGCGATATGTGATATCCAACGGAAGCATTCATGGGATTCATCCGCCGGCTCTCCGCAGCCACGGCATCCGCCTGGCTCTGCGCCTGCTCCACCGTCACGCCATGGCGCAGCCGCCCCACCGGCGTGATGCTGAAGTTGTTGCGATTGGCCGCGTCGTAATCCAGCCGGTTCGCCACCCACACGTCCGGCGCTTCCTCAATCAGGTCCTCGGGCGGAAAGTACAGCTGGAAATGCGGCGCCAGCACCCCCACAATCACCGCATTCGGCCCGTCCGCATTTCCCAGCGTGTGCCCCAGCACCGCAGGATTTCCGCCGTATCGCTTCTCGAAATACTCATGGCTCAGAATCGCCATTTGCGGCAGCCGCGGAGCCGCAGGAGCCGCACCCTGTCCCTGGCCGGCCTGTCCTGCTGGAGCCGGAGGCTGTGGGATTCCATCCTGCTGGTTGAAATCCCGGCCATCGACAATCTTTGCCCCCATCACGTCGAAGAAATTCGTCGTCACCACCGCCAGCGTGATCGGCTCGGGCGTCCCATCGGTCCGCGCCACGACCTGCTTGAACGAAAACACCCCCGCCATGTCGGAAAACGCGCCCTTCGTCCCGTTCCGCAGATCGATGTAATCCGCGTTCGAGAACGACAGCCCCTTCACGTTGCGTTTCTGCAAGTCCATCCCTGCCACGACCAGCTGCCCGGGATCCTTGTAGGGCAGCGGCTGCAGCAGCACCGCGTTCGTCACGCTGAAGATGGCCGTGCTCGCGCCCACCCCCAGCGCAATCGTCAGCACCGCCACAATCGAGAACGCCGGATGCTTGGCCAGCGTCCGGCATGCGATGACCACATTCTTCCAATCCATAAAACCTCACCCAAAGAACGCGGGCCCGCCAGCGTATCGCACCATTATGAGCTGAAATGCGCAGGGCCTGAGCTGACGTGGCTACAGCACTTCCCCCAGCAGCCGAATCCCCTCCCGGATCTCGCGCTCCGTCAGCCGCGCGTAGCCCAGCAGAAATCCCGGCCGCGATGGCTGCCGCAGGTAGCAGTGCGCGATGCCGTACACGCCCACGCCGCGCTTCGCCGCTTCGGCTTCCACTTGCGCCTCCGAAACGCGCTTCCTGGGCCACAGCACCACGTGCGCCCCGGCCGCATCGCCCGTCACCTCCACGCGATCCCCGAAGAATTGCTGCACAGCCTCCAGCAGCGCCGCGCGCCGCGCCGTGTTTCTGCGCCGCAGCGCGCGCAGATGCCGCTCGTACAGCCCGCTCGCAATGAACTCCGCCAGCGTTTGCTGCTCCAGCGTCGCCGAATGCAGATCGTTCAGCCACTTCGCCGCGGTGATGGCCGGAACCAGCGACCGCGGCGGAATCAGATACCCGATGCGCAGCGACGGGAACACCGTTCGCGAAAATGTTCCGATGTAGGCGATGCGCCCCTCGCGGTCCAAGCCCTGCAACGACTCCAGCGGACGCCCGCCATAGTGAAACTCCCCATCGTAATCGTCTTCCACCACCACCGCATTGCGCCGGCTCGCCCACTCCAGCAGCTTCAGTCTGCGGTCCAGCGGAAGAATCGCGCCGGTAGGGAACTGATGCGACGGCGTCACAAACGCCAGCTTCGCGTTGTCGGGCAATCGCTCCGGAATCAGTCCATCGCGGTCCACCGGCACGCCGCGCAGCCTTGCGCCCGCCGCGCGCAACGCTTCCCGCGTCCCGTCGTAATGTGGGTCCTCGATCGCGGCCACGTCGCCAGGTTCCACCAGCACCCGCATCACCAGGTCCAGCGCCTGCTGCGACCCGTTCACGATAATCACGTCCGACGGTTCGCACACCACCGCCCGCGAGCGCCGCAAATGCGCGCAGATCGCTTCCCGCAGCTTCTCGCTGCCCGTTGCCGTGCCGTAGTCGAATTGGCGCGGCGGCGCCTTCTTTGCCTGTCGCAGCAACAATCGGCGCCATGTCTCGAAGGGGAACGTTCCCAGATCGCTTCGCCCGAAGACGAAGTCATAGCGCAGCGGGCCAGGCCGCCGCTGCGGACTGTCGACCGACGATGCCGCCTCCTCGGCTGCCATCCCAAACCGCGAGAGCCGCAGCTTCGCCGATCGCCGCTCCACCCGCGCCGTATTGCCGGCCAGCCGCTCGGAAACGTACGTCCCCGAGCCCCGCCGGCCCTCCGCGAATCCCTCCGCCAGCAGCTGGTCGTAGGCCAGCAGCACGACGGTGCGCGAGATCCCCAGCTGCTCCGCCAGATCGCGCGTCGACGGCAGCCGCTCGCCGGCGCGCAGTTTCCCCGCGAGCATCGCCTGCCGCAACCCCGTGTACACCTGCCGGAAAAGAGGTTCCCCGTCCCGCGAAAGTGGTATCGCGAATTGCATACGCAGTGGCTCTACAAAAATACCATTACCGGAGCGATCCTCCAATCAGCGGGGCCCTGCCGGCTCCTCGCCTCTTGGAGGTGAATCAATGCGTCGACTTCGTCCTGCTCTCTGGATTCTCGCCAGCTTCGCTCTCGCTCTCCCGCTTGCCGCGCAGCCCGTGCCCCCGGCCGTGCCGCCGCAGCCCATTCCAGACGGGCCGCACGACTTCGATTTCGAACTGGGCACCTGGAATATCCATCTCGAAAGGCTCGCGCAACGCCTCGCCGGTTCCCACACCTGGGTCGAGTTCGACGGAACTTCGACCACCCGCAAAATCCCTGGCGGCCTCGGCGAAATCGAGCAGTTCGAAACCGACAGCCTCACCGGCCACATCGAGGGCCTCACCGTTCGCCTCTACGATCCGCAAACCCACCAGTGGCGCATCTACTGGGCCAACAGCAGCGATGGCCAGCTTGGCGCCCCGATGATCGGATATTTTTGCAACGGCGTCGGCGAATTCTACGATCAGGAATTCTGGAACGGCCGATCCGTCTATGTGCGCTTCATCTGGTCGAACATCACGCCCACCTCGGCGCACTTCGAGCAGTCCTTCTCTGTCGACGGCGGCAAAACCTGGGAGGTGAACTGGATCACTGACCAGACCCGCACCGGCGACGAGCCCTCTTGGAACCAGCCGCAAGACAACCGGCCCAGCAGTTCTTCCAGCGATAAATCGGCCGCGTCGATGATCCCGCTTCCCGATGGCCGCCACGATTTCGACTTCAACTTCGGCGTCTGGAAGACGCACATCGAGCGCCGCGTCCATCCCCTCGACCATTCCGACGAATGGACCGAGCTGAACGGCACCGTCACCGTCCACAGACTTTGGGGCGGACGTGCGGCGATCGAAGAAATTGACGCCAGCGGCGCTTCCGGCCGTCTTCACGGCATCACGCTCTTCCTCTACGACCCGCAAACCCATCAGTGGAGCCAGACCTTCGCCAGCGCCGACGACGGCTCCCTCGGCACGCCCGAGGTCGGCATCTTCCGCGATGGGCGCGGCATGCTTGTCGATCAGGAAACGTTTCAGGGGCGCACCGTTCTGGTCGGTGCCGTCTGGTCGCAGATCGCACCGGACTCCCACCATTTCGAGCAGTCCTTCTCTGACGACGGCGGCAAGACCTGGGAGCCGAACTTTGTCGCCAGCCTCACGCGCCTGGCCCCATAGTGTGTGCTGTCGTCATGCCCGCGCAGGAGCATCATCATGACCACGCCCAATCCCACACGCCGCATTCGCGACCTCGCCGCCAGCGACGGTTTCGGCTCTCTCGCAGCCACAGCGCACAAGCCGAACCCGCTTCCAGGTTGCGCCGTCGCCGATGCGTGGCTCCGCAGACCGCGGCCTGCCAGGCAGCGCCCTGTAAGTAAACTGCGCCGCGTAGCCGTTGTGGGAATTTTCCTGCTGCTCTTCGCAGCGCACGCGCGTGCGGATGAGGCCCAGCCCGCGCCCTGCGCCGAACGCCATCCCATGACCGACGCGTGGTTCACCGGACCCATGCTCGCCAACACCGCCGCAACCGCGCCACGCGGCCACGTTCTGATGGAGCCGTACATCTACGACGTCGTCACCCAGGGCAATTACGCCGCCACCGGCAAGCACCAGAGTGCTCCCCACCAGAACACCTGGGGCTCGCTCACCTACCTCATCTATGCGCTCACCGACAAGGTCGGCATCGGGTTCATCCCCACCTTCGACTACAGCACTATGACGGGCGCCCCCAGCAGCGCCGGGCCAGGGCCGGGCGATCTGATCGCGCAGCTCCAGCGCCGCGTCACCCAGTTTCAGCCCTGCGGATGGATGCCGACCATCTCCCTCGCCGTCCAGCAAACGCTGCCCACCGGCCGCTACGACCGGCTCGGCAGTCGCCCCACCGACGGCTTCGGCGGCGGCGCGTACGTCACCACTCCCGAGTTCCTCTCGCAGATGTACTTCTGGCTGCCGAACCACCGCATTCTGCGCCTGCGCTTCAACGTCACCGATGCAATCTCCGGCACCGTTCCGCTCGAAGGTGCGAGCGTCTACGGCACCACCGCAGGTTTCCACGGCAACGCACGCCCGGGCAGCTCCTTCTATGTCGATACTTCGCTTGAATACAGCGCCACGCGCAGTTGGGTTCTCGCCCTGGACGCGACGTATCGCAATACCGGAAATACACGCGTCACCGGCTCGTACCCGCTCAGTACTGGCGCGCCCGGCCCCACCGCTCAGACCAACTCCGGCTGGAGCGACGAGGTCGGCCTTGCCCCCGCCGTCGAATACAGCTGGAAGCCCTGGATCGGAGTTCTGCTTGGCGTGCGTCTCTTTCCCGCCGGCCGCAATACTCAGGACAGCATCACCCCCGCCATTGCCGTCAATATCGTTCACTGAGGCCCGGTCGCTGCGAGCCGCCTCGGCCCCGATAACACGATTTGCAGAAGAGTGACACCCATCACATCCTGCGCCGGCCCAGCCTGCTAGCGTCTCCCCTGTCATCCTCGCGGCCGGCACGCTCTTCCTGTGCCCGATTCTCTGCCGCCCAGAGGAGCACGGAAGCGCATGAACGCTCGCTCCGCCTGTTCGGTCGTCCTTTTGCTCGCGCTGATCGCCCTGCCCGCCGGCGCCACAGGAATTTCCGTCTCCGGCCGTGTCGTCGATGCAGCCAGCGCTCCCATTTCCGGAGTCAGCGTTGTCCTGATCATCGACTCAGCCGGCATCGCGCTGCGCTCCATCACAGATCGCGACGGCCGCTTCACACTCCTGATTCCCGCAGCCGGAGGATACGAGCTTGAAGTGAATGCGCCCGGCTACGCGCCGCTCGCCCAGGCTCTCACGGTCGCACCCACAACGTCGAACCTCGACATTTATCTCACGCCGCGCATCCTGCGCAGCGAAACGGTCACGGTGACCGCCGACGTCAACGAGCTGAGCGTCTTCTCGCCTGATCCCGCGGAAAAGGTCTTCGCCTCCGAGGATCTGCTCGACGCCAACCCCGGGCGTCCCGGCGCGCCCATCTCCATCCCCGGCTATCCGATCGAGACCGCCTCCAGCGGCATCAAGGCGCCCCAGTATTTCGCGCCCGGCGTTGCCGGCGACCACGGCGAGCCCATTGCGCAGTACATTCAGGTGGGCAATTATCTGGTGCCCAACAATCTCTCCGCCAACGCCCACGGCAATGGCTATGCCGACCCCAACATCTTCATCGCCGCTGTGATTGAGAGCGTCCAGGTCGACGGTGGCGCTTACAACGTCCTCGAAGGCAATCACTCCCTGAACCTCGCCGCCATCTACGGACTGCGCTCCCACCTTGAACCCTTTCTCGCCTTCACCGGCGACAATCGCGACATCACAGCCGCCGCCGGCATCAGCCCTTCCCTCCATTCCTGGACCGCGATGGAAGCTTCCTACGGCAACGGCTTCCTCGACCGCCTCGAGCATCGCAAACAATTCAAGTTCAACGGTGGCGGCGACTGGCATCCGGGTCCGCACACGCTCACCCTCATGGGCATCGCCTATCTCGGATACGGCTATGTCGCCGGCCTGCGTCCCATCTTCGGCTTTAACTCCATCGACGCGGCGGCCGGCTGGAAGGAATTTCCCGACACCATCGACGACCGCCAGCGCGACCAGACCCACACCGCGCTCGCCGCCCTCAACGACCAGTGGCAGCTCGCGCCCAGCCAGCAGCTTCAGCTTTCCGGCTACTTCCGAACTTACAATCTCTCGCTCTTCTCCGACTTCGGACTAGGCCTCATCCGCCAGAGCGAATTTCGCACCGTTGGTGGCGCCAGCGCGGCCTGGTTCGACAAAATCTGCAGCTCGTTCGCTCTCCTCGCCGGGACCGGCTACGAGCGCGAGGCGCCGCGAAGCGACGATCTCGACCACTACAACTTTTTCAACCCCGACACACCATATTTTTACGGTCCCTTCGTGAAAATCGATGCAAACAATGTCACCATCGCGCCCGTTTCTCCGTATATCGCGGGCCAGGGCGCGCTCAGCCGGTACGTCAGCTACTACCTCGGCTGGCGCCGTGACGAAATCTCCATCGACAACCAGGACCTGATCACACCCGCCAACTCCTGGAGCAAACTCGTCGGACTCAACTCACCCAAAGCCACCGTGACCCTGCGCCCTGCGCCCAACTGGCATGCTCCGCTGGTTTCGTTCAGCTTCGGCAAGTCGTTTTTCACCGAGGATCCACGCGAAGGCACAGCGCTCAATGGCCCTACGGCGGTTGATCCCGTCGAGACTGCGCGCTCCTGGCAGCTTGTCGCGAGCAGGACCTTCCACTCCACCGATCTCAAACTCACGCTCGGCCACGAGACGCAAAGCGCCGAGTTCGGCAAAATCGACCCCGACCAGGGCCTTCAGTTCAACCTCGGTCCGGGACGCATCCGCTTCCTCGCCGCGACGTTGCGCCAGAGCTTCCACGCCGCATCGCTCCAGGCCACCTTCGAGCAGGCCGACGCGCGCCTCGTCGACGCGCCTGTCTCATCCATCACGCCCGAAGCCCCGCGCCTGATCGGCGATCTTCTCGGCACGGTGCAGCGGCTGCCGTTTCATCTGCAGGTCAAAGGTGAGTTCGAATATGTGGGCCGCAAGGTCGTCGGCACTTCGTGCGACGCCACGCAGCCCCTCACCGGCGGCACGGGCTACTGTCTCGGCGTGCCGAACAAGGAGTTCCGCTTCGCCGCGGCGCGGCCCTTCCTGCATCAGCGCATGGAATTCGGCGTGAACGCGATGCTCGCCAGCGGCTGGACTGGCCAGACCACCGAAAACTTCGCGGCAGCCTCGGTCTATCGGCCGGGAGCGGTCGGCCTCGGC
The DNA here is from genome assembly GCA_030041955.1 of Acidobacteriaceae bacterium. Lineage (GTDB taxonomy): Bacteria > Acidobacteriota > Terriglobia > Terriglobales > Acidobacteriaceae > Palsa-343. Next base: position 8,692 of record JASIAO010000351.1, read on the forward strand.
GCCAACGGCCTGGTTCCCGCCGATCCGGTGAATGAAGTCGTCGGCGTGCGCCTGCCCTCCTATGCCAGCGCCAGCATCACCTGGCACTTCGCGGAGCACAAACGCTGACGACCGCGTGCCCCGCGTGCCCTTAATGTTTCGCGTTTTTCAGCGCGCTCCCGGAATTCGTCAGCACCAGCTTCCCCAGCTCTACCCCGCGCAACGCGAGCATGCGGTCCGCCATCTCCTGGATCTCGCGGCTACGCCCTTTCATGATGATCACTTCCAGGCAGTAGTGGTGGTCCAGGTGCACGTGCGTCGCCGCCAGCACCATCCCGCCGGCGTGGTGCTGCGCGTCCGTCAGCTTCTCAGCCAGATTGGGAACATGGTGGTCGTACACCAGCGTCAGCGTGCCCACCACCGGCTGGTTTGCGTCCACGCTCTCGGCCAGCAGCGCTTCTCGGATCAGGTCTCGCAGCGCCTCCGAGCGATTCTTGTAGCCGCGCCGCGCAATCAGCCGGTCGAATCCCGCCAGCAGATCCTGGTCCAGAGAAATCCCTGTTCTGCTCAGCTCGCCCATCGCGTTTCTCCCGTCACGATTTTAGGACAGCGCGACGCGTCGCTTTCCAAAACGAAAGGGAGCAGCCCATGGCCACTCCCTTCTGTCGAAAGCCTGGCTGCGAAGCGTCCGCCGGGACGGTCAGTTCACCAGCGTCCCCACGCGCGGCTGATGTAGTCGGTCATGGTCATCGTAATCAGCACGAGAAACGTAAAGAACCCGCACGCCACCGTCAGCTTGGTCAGCTTCGAACTGTACTTTACGTGCATGAAGAACAGCACCACCAGCGTTGCCTTGATGCACGCGATGGCCAGCGCCACCACGGCATTGAACTCGCCGAGGTCCACGTAGGAGATCGCCGTCGTCGAAGCGGTGAAGATCAGCAGGCAGGCGCCGATGATCAGATACGTCTTCGGGCTCACGATGTGAAACTGCGTATGCGTCGGCTCCGACGGCCCCAGTTCCAGATGTGGAAGGTGGTGATGGTGTTCGTGCTGCTGTTCCATTCTTGACTCCACTCCAGCGAACAACTACTAACTAGCAACCAGCAACTGCCTCATTGGTGTCGACTGATCAGATACAGCAATGGGAATAAAAATATCCACACTATATCGACGAAGTGCCAGTACAGCCCGAAATTCTCCACCGGCGCAATATGCCCGCTGGTATACGCTCCGCCCCACGCCCGGATGAGCAGAAACGTCAGCAGCGATACGCCAATGATCATGTGCAGCGCGTGCATGCCCGTCATGGCGAAGTACAGCGAGAAATAGATGCTCGTCTTCTGCGCCATATCCGGAGCCAGATTGTCGTCCGGATACGCTTTGGTGCCGTGCTCGAGGGTTGCCGGGTTGAAGTTCAGCCCCGGAACGTGGTGCTCCACCCACTCGTCGTGCCACTCGTAAGCCTTCACGCACAAAAAGCCGCAGCCCAGAATGATGGTCGCGATCATCCACGCCAGCAGCGGCTTCCGGTGCCGCACTTCGGCCGCGTGCACCGCCATGGCCATGGTGAAGCTCGAGACGATCAGCAGCGTCGTATTCAGCGTGCCCGCCCAGATGTGCAGCGAATGGCTGCCCGCGACGAAGGCCGGGTAATACCAGTTACGGAAGATCAGATAGGCGCAGAACAGCCCGCCGAAAAACATGATCTCCGTCAGCAGGAAGAGCCACATGCCAAACGTAGCGGCCTCGCGCTGCTGCGCCACATTCTCGAAATGGTGGCGCAGAAACGGCGGGTGCTCGTGCTCTACGTGGCCGATCTCGCCCGTTTGTGCGGCCAGGGTATGACTATCCAACGGTCTGCACCTCGTTCCTGGTTTTGTTTGCCAGCCACTCGTAGTCGTACGCCTCGTGCGTCACAATCGGAGTCTCCGCGAAATTCTCGGTCAGCGGCGGCGACTGGATTTGCCACTCCAGCCCCGTCGCCTGCCACGGATTCGATCCCGCGATCTTCCCGTACTTCAGCGACCACGTCAGATACAGCAGCGGCAACAGGTAGCCTACGCCCAGCACCGTCGCGCCCGCGCTGGAGAACACGTTCAGCACCTGGAACTCCGGCGGATACGCCGCGTACCGCCGCGGCATGCCCAGATAGCCCAGGATGAACTGCGGGAAGAACGTCAGAATGAACCCGACAAACGTGATCACCGCCGCCAGCTTCGACACCCCTTCCGGATACATCCGGCCCGTGATCTTCGGCCACCAGAAATGGACGCCCGACAGATACGCCATCAGCATGCCGCCCACCATAACGAAGTGGAAGTGCGCCACGATGAAGTACGTCTCAGTCAGGTGGATGTCCATCCCCAGCGATCCGAGGAAAACGCCCGTCAGCCCGCCGATGGTGAACAACCCGAGGAACCCGAACGCGTACAGCATCGGCGTCTCGAAAGTGATCGATCCCTTATAAAGCGTCGCCGACCAGTTGAAGATCTTGATCGCCGAAGGCACCGCCACCAGCATGGTCAGCAGCGAGAACACCAGCGCCGAGTAGTTCGAGATGCCCATGATGAACATATGATGGGCCCACACGAAGAACCCGAACACCGCGATAGCCACCGATGAGAATGCGACCGCCGTGTATCCGAAGACGCGCTTCCTCGAGAACGTGCTGATCACCTCGCTGATCACGCCCATGCCCGGCAGAATCATGATGTACACGGCCGGATGCGAATAGAACCAGAACAAATGCTGGAAGAGCAGCGGGTCGCCGCCCTTCGACGGATCGAACACCCCGATCCCGATCGTCCGTTCCAGCACCACCAGCACCAGCGTGATCGCCAGCACCGGCGTGCCCAGCACCATCAGGATCGACGCCGCGTAATGCGACCACACGAACAGCGGCAGCCGGAACCACGTCATGCCCGGCGCGCGCATGCGGTGGATGGTCACGATGAAGTTGAGGCCCGTAAAGATCGAGCTGAATCCTGCCAGGAATACGGCCAGGCCCGCCGAGACCACGTTGGTGTTCAGGTAGTGTGTGCTCAGCGGGGTCGTGAACGTCCAGCCCGTGTCCACGCCGCCAAAAACCAGCACGCAGATCATCATGATGCCGGCCGCAATATAGAGATACCAGCTCAGCAGGTTGATCTTCGGAAACGCGAGGTCTTTGGCGCCCACCATGATCGGGATACAGAAGTTCCCGATCGTCGCCGGCACCGATGGCACCAGGAAGAAGAACACCATGATGAGCCCGTGCGCCGTGAACACTTTGTTATAGGTGTCCGCAGCCAGCAGGTCCGTGGTCGGCGTCAGCAGCTCCAGCCGGATCAGCGCCGCCATCGCCCCGCCGATAAAGAAAAAGAGCGTGATCGAGATCATGTACAGGACCGCGATCCGCTTATGGTCGCCTGTCAGCAGCCAGCTCTTGAGGCCGTACTCCTTGTTCAGGTACGAGACCTTCGGCAGCGTGGCCGTCGACTGATCGGGGAGAGATACGATTGTGCTCATTGCTTCACCGTCCCTGGCGGCAGCACGGGCGCGCTGGTTCCCGCCGGCGTCGTGCCCGTCTGCACGGGTTGGCTTGCGCTGTTGTCGATCGTCTGCTCGATGCGGTAATCCGAGTCGAGCCGCTTGATGTATTCCACCAGATCGATCAATGCATCCTCCGTGACCTGGCCCTGATATGTCGGCATGATGGGCGCGTATCCCGCAATCTGATGCAGCGTCGGATTCAGGATCGTATCGCGCAGGAAGGCGTCATCCACGGTGACGAATTGCCCGTTCTGCAACTGCACCCGCGATCCGTACACCTTCGCCAGATTCGGCCCGTGCGCGTTGGGCGAACCGTTGTGGCAACTGTTGCAGCCCAGGCTCGCAAACAGCCGCTCCCCGTTCTGCGCCAGCGAGTGTCCGCTGGTCGAGCCCGCGGCCCACGCCTCATAGTCTTCCGGCGTCATCGCGTACACCCACCCGATCATCTGCGAGTGCAGCGTGCCGCAATACTGCGTGCAGAAGAGGTGATAGACGCCCGGCTTCGTCGCCTCGAACCACACTGTGTTATACCGCCCCGGAATCACCTCGCGCTTCACCCGGAACGCCGGCACCGAGAAGCTGTGGAACACGTCCTGCGAGATCAGCGTCAGCTGAATCGGCCGGTTGATCGGAATGTGCAGCGCATTGATCTCATGCTGCCCGCCTGGATGCTCGATCTTCCACATCCACTGCTTGCCCACCACATAAATGTTCATCGCGTTCGGCGGCGGGCTGTAGATCCTGAAATACAGCAGCGCGCCCCACACGAACGTGATCATGAAGAGGATCAGAGGAATGATGGTCCAGGTCGCTTCCAGCAGCGTCGACCCCTCGATCTGCGTCGCCACCGGATTCCGGCTCTGACGGTAGCGAATCGAGAACGTGACCACCAGCGCCGCGACCGCGCCCAACCCGATCACCGAGATAAAGATCAGGAAGAAATAGAGAGCGTCCGCGTACGGCGCGATGCTCGACGCCTCCGGCGGGAAGATCGCGAAGTTCGTGAGCCACTTAACCAGAAATTGCCAAAGTACCGGACTGATGAAATGCTGCATCGTCGCCTTTTATCCGTTCACCAGATGTTTTGTTCGCCCCTGCTCCACCGTCAGCGGGTTCAGCCGCGCCTCCCGTACGTCGCGCCGGAAATTCACCAGCATGTACCCGCCCAGCAGCAGCATCGTCAACAGGCATCCCCCCTGCACAATCCGCGACACGATCAGACTGTGGCGGTTCAGCGCCGGATCGTACCGGTAGCAATACGTCAGAATGTTGTCCACCGGCGACCCGATTGTTCCCTGTCCTGCTTCCACCAGCCCCAGATCCAGATCCTTCGGCGAAAACTCCACGCCCAGGTAATACTGCGACAGCCTTCCCTGCGGGGTTAGTAGCTCGATCGCGCTCGCGTGCGCGTACTGCGAAAGCTTCCCGTCCGGCCCCTGCACCTTCACATAACCGAAGCCGACCGCCGTGGCCAGCGCCTCGATCGCGGGCTGCTGTCCGGTAAGGAAATGCCATCCGCTCGCCGTTCCCGGCCGTCCGTAGCGCTTCACATACAGCGCCTTCTCGCTGGCTGCCATCGCCGGCGTCTCGGTCGGATCGATGCTCACGAAGACCACGTTGAAGTCGCGCCCCGGATTGAACTTCACCATCTCCAGTGCGCTCACCAGTCCGTCGATCTCTTCCGGACACAGAATCTTGCACTGGTAATAGACCAGCGACAGGATTACCGGACGCTTGCCGAAGTAATCTCCCAGGTGCACCAGCTTGCCGGTCTCGTCACGAAATTCCAGGCCCAGCGGGATCGGCTGATTCAGCCGCTGCGCAATCGTGATGTGCTTCAGCATGGAGGGCTGCTGCTCCGCCGTCGGCCCAATCTGCTTCTCGCCGTACCATGAGCTCTGTGCGCGAGCAGCGGGTCCGGCCAGGCACGCGAGCACGCATGCGAGCGCCATCCCCGCCGTCCTCACCCATCCCCGCCTTGTCCACTCGCTTCGCATCGCCAACCCCTGATCCGTAACCCGTAGCCCCCTGCTACTGTTCCTTCTCCGACGTCATCTGGTCGTGCGCCACCTGCTGCTCGTACCCGGTCGGCGCAAATCCATCTGTCAGTGGCATCTGCACGGTCGGTTTCGAGTCGCCCATCATCAGCGCCTGCTGCTGCTCCTGTGGAGCCACCGGCAATCCCTGCTGCGCGATCAGCTCCATCGCGCGTTCAATCGGAATCCGCACCGTCCCCTTGCTCTCATCCACCCAGCTGTAATAGTTCAGCAGCAAATCCTCGCGCTGGTGCAGAGCCATCAGATCCGAGTCGCCGTTGTCGATCTGCACCCGCGGATTCGGAAACTGCTGCGCCAGCTTTGCCAGTTGCTCCTGTTCCAGCTGAGGATTCGAGCGAATCGCCATCGTCGGCGCAACCTGATTCGCCGCCTTCCATTTCGTCGTGGGCCCGTCCGCCTTGCTCAGCCCCTCGTTGATCACCCGCCCCATCACGAAGCAGAGCGCGAAGAAGACGCCCACCGAGATGAACAGACCGACAAGGAACACCACAATCCCGCCGGTGCTGGCGTCCGTCAGTTCGTATCCTTCCCGCACCGACTCGTCGCCGATGTGGCGCTTCGGGTCGAGATTCGGATCCTGTCCCGGGTTATGCGTGGACATAATCATGCTCCAGAATCTCCGCAAGGTGCGGATCGTTGGTGGCGATCAGCGGCCGCGTCTTCAGTTGCCCGAAGTAGTACACCAGCCAGAAGCAGAACATGGCCGCGGGCATCGCCGCGTATTCGAAGATTCCCCACGTCAGCTGCAGGTTCCGCGCCGCATCCTTGAACGACGGCTCGATCAGCCAGAACAAATCCCAGAAGCCCGCGAAGATCATCACGTAGCACGCCATCGCCATCTTTCTCGGGATCCGCTTCAGATCCCTCGACAGCAGCAGGCTGAACGGAATCAGCCAGTGGAAGATCACGTCCAGCGTCGCGATCACGCCCCACCCGCCCCGGATCCGGTCCAGAAACCAGGGAATCTCTTCCGGCGAGTTGCCCGACCAGATGATGATGAAAGCTCCGAACGCGAAGTAGATGTTCAGCATCACCAGGGCAAAGCACAGCTTGCCCAGGTCGTGCTGCTCGATAGTCCGGAAGGTGCTCCTGATCGGTTCCGCTTTCTTCAGGCCCAGCAGCGTCAGGATGGCCAGCGGCAGCACCATAAACGGTTCGCCCACCAGGTACTGGAAGCCGTAGATCGTCGAGTACCACGTTGGGTCGATCGACATCACCCAGTAGATCACCAGCACGAACAGCAGCGCCGCGAACAGCACCACGCCGAATCCGCTCAGGTTCTCGAACCTCGTCCGCCAGTAGGCCACGTTCGGCTCAGGATCGGCGTCCCGCTTCAGCGACCACTTGTTCAGCAGGATGCAGTACATCGCGAAGATGCCCATGCACACCAGCGAAACCCACCAGAAATTCCCCACGTTCAGCATCGGCTGCTTCCACTGGATCGCGTGCGCCTGGTCGTGCGTGATCAGCCCTTTCGCGAGCGCGTCCTTCCAGTCCGCATACTTCGCCCAGATGTACAGCCGTCCCTCGCTCGCTCCGAAGAATCCTACTGGCAGAAACATCAGCACGATCAGCGGCCAGGTCCGCGTCATCGCCTCCAGCGGACGCCGCACGATCAGCCCCCACTTGCCGCCCGACAAATACTGCACAAACAGCAGCGCCATGGCGCCGAAGCAGAAGCCAAAGCAGGCCACAAAGCCCTCCAGCCATCCGCGCAGCAGGTGCAGCCATCCCAGCCCGTTCTGCATTTCGCCCAGGAACGCCAGGATCACGGCGATCGCAGAAAACACCACGCCCGCAATCAGCGCGCGCAGCCGCCACTTGTCCACAAACGCCGGCGCGCTCAGCGTGGATGGCAATCCTTTTGTGAAATATCCGTTTGCCATGCTTCTCCTGCGCTCCTTACGGCCTGGCCGGCGGCTTGCCGGTCGTCTGTTTCTTTGCTGCCGAAGCCGCTGCGCTCTTCGCCACCGGCATCGGATTGAGCGCCGGCGCCCCGGCGACCGTCCCGATAATCGGCGCTCCGTAGACGGCCGTCGCCGGCATCGGCCACGGTCCTGCGTCGCTCGCGGGGTAGCCCTGCTGTTGCGCGACCGTCTTCAGGTTCTCCACCTGCACGCCCGATGGCACATCGCTCAGCTTCGCGTTCTGGCTCAGTTGCAGCGCACGTATGTACGCCGCAATCGCCCACCGGTCCTGCGGCAGAATCTGCGCTTTGTAATCCGGCATCGCCCCGTAGCCGTTGGTCATCACGTAAAAGTAGTGGCTCAACGGCTGGTCGATGTGCCGCGGATCGTGGAAGTTCGCCGCCGGTTTGTAACCGCGCTCCACAATCATGCCCGCGCCATTCCCCACCCGCGAGTGGCACGGTGTGCAGTAGACATTGAACCGCTCCTGCCCCCGGTCCAGCACCTGCATCGTCACCGGAAACGGCATGAAATTCGCTTCCTTACCGTTCATCAGCCCGGTGTAAAAATAATCGTTTTCGTAGAGCTGTCCGCGCGCCACCGTGTGCGCCACCTGCGGCCGCACCGACCGCCCGTCGGCGAACATCGAGCTGCCGCGCTGCGGGAACATCCTCGGCTGGTTCTGCATATCCTGCCGGCACCCCGCCGCCAGCAACAGCAGGGCCGCCATCCCCACCAGCTCCAGCCCTCGCCGCAGACGCGCAGCGGAGATCGCGGTTCTGCTGAGCTCTGCGCTCTGAGCTCTGTGCTCTGTCAGGGCGTTAATACTCCACCTCCACCACCGAAACCGGCGACTGCGCTTCCAGAAATCCCCGTGTCTCGGCTGCATCGAACTTCGGATCTGTCGATTCCAGGCAAAGGAAGAACTTGTTCGTCGTCGCTCCATCGCGGAAATTCGGCGCGTTGAAGACCGGGTGATACGGCTTCGGCAGCCCGTTCAGCGCGAGCATCCCGAAGCATGCCGACAACCCGGCCCACAGGATCGTCCACTCATACGCCGGCACCACAAACGCCGGCCACGAGAAATACGGCCGTCCCGCAATATTCAGGGGAAACGCCCACACCGCGATCCACGTCTCCAGGCCGAACATCGCCGCCAGCCCCAGCAGTCCGCCCACCAGCGTCACCAGCGAAACCTCGTCGCGATGGAACCCGATCGCCTCCGCCGCTTCCTCCACCGGATACGGCGTGTAGCAGTCCAGCCGCCGGTAGCCCGCCGTCCGTGCTGCCTTCGCCGCCCGCACCAGCTCGCTGGGCGAGTCGAATTCCGCCATCAATCCGTACAGTCCCTCAGGTAAAGGCATCAGTCACCTGCCTCCGGAAGCGGTTCCGCCCTCTCCCGCACCTTCGCCTGCGGCAACATCAGCCGCAGCTCGCTCATGGGAATCATGGGCAGGAAGCGAATGAACAGGAAGAAGCAGAACGTGAAGAATCCCAGCGTTCCAAGGAACGTCCCATAATCCCACCGCGTCGCGCGATACGTACCCCACGACGACGGCAGGTAATCCCGCGTCAGGCTCGTCACCACAATCACGAACCGCTCGAAATACATGCCCGTGTTGATGATCAGCGACATGATGAACGTGAACGCCACGCTCTTGCGCAGCTTCCGCGACCACAGCAGCTGCGGCAGCGCGATGTTGCACGTGATCAGCGTCCAGTACGACCACCCCATCGGTCCGAACATGCGGTTCCACATCATGAAGTATTCCCAGTGGCTCGCCGAATACCACGACATGAATACTTCCGTGGAGTACCCGTAGGCCACGATCAGCCCCGTCGCCAGCATCACCTTATTGCAGTTGTCCAGGTGCCGGATCGTGATCAGATCTTCCAGGTGGTAGAACTTCCGGATCGGGATCGCCAGCGTCAACACCATCGCGAACCCCGAATAAATCGCGCCCGCCACGAAATACGGCGGAAAGATCGTCGTGTGCCACCCCGGCATCAGCGCCACGGAGAAGTCGAGAGAGATCACGCTATGCACCGAGAGCACCAGCGGCGTCGCCAGCCCGGCCAGCAAAATCGAGGCCGTCTCATACCGCACCCAGTGCCGCACCGATCCCCGCCAGCCCACCGACAGCAGCCCGTAGACGAACTGCCCCAGCTTCGACTGCGACCGATCCCGCAGCGTCGCCAGATCCGGGATCATCCCCATGTACCAGAACACTACTGAGATGGTCGCGTACGTCGATACCGCGAACACGTCCCACATTAGCGGCGACCGGAACTGCGGCCAGTAATTCATCGAGTTCGGATACGGGAAGAGCCAGTATCCCAGCCACGGCCGCCCCAGGTGCAGAACCGGGAACATCGCCGCGCACATAACTGCGAAGATCGTCATCGCTTCCGCGAACCGGTTGATCGAGTTCCGCCATCCCTGCTTGAACAGCAGCAGAATCGCCGAAATCAGCGTGCCCGCGTGGCCGATCCCGATCCACCACACGAACTCCACGATCGCGAAGCCCCATGCCACCGGGATGGTGATCGCCCAGATCCCCACCCCCCTGACGAACAGCCAGGTGACGCAAACCATCAGCAGGCCCACTACCGAACCTGCCACCATGAACCCGAACCACCACCCCAGCGGCGTGTGGCTCGTCAGCACGATCCGGCTCACCTTCTCCGTGACCGACTTGAACGTGTGACCCGGCGCGATGACCCGGTATTCTCCGGTGACCGGATCCACCATCGGATTGTTGACGGGTGCGTCTTTTGTCGCCATTCGGTCCTGAATCCTCTTTGCCGCTCTAACCCCTGCTCCCTAACCCGTAACCCCTAATCAGGAGCTGTACTCTCCCAACTGCTGCGCCAGCCCTTCGTTCACATTGATTACTTCAGCCAGATACGTGGTCCGCGGCCGCGTGTTCAGGTCCGTCAGCACGCCGTACGTCCGCTTCTCCGCCTTCAGCTTCGCCACTTCGCTCGTCCGGTCGTTAATGTTCCCGAAGACGATCGCGTTCGTCGGGCACGCCTGCTGGCACGCCGTCCGGATCTCGCCGTCCCGGATCGCCCGGTTGTCCTTGTCTGCCTCGATCTTCACCGCCTCGATGCGCTGCACGCAGTAGCTGCACTTCTCCATCACCCCGCGGCTGCGCACGCTCACGTCCGGGTTCCGCATCAGCTTCAGGCTCGGCGTATCCCAGTCGGAGTAGAGCAGGAAGTTGAACCGCCGCACCTTATAAGGACAGTTGTTCGAGCAGTACCTCGTCCCCACGCAGCGGTTGTAGACCATCATGTTCAGCCCTTCGGGCGAGTGAACCGTCGCGCCCACCGGGCACACCTGCTCGCACGGCGCGTTCTCGCACTGGTGGCAGGTCATCGGCTGAAAGTGCGCCCGCGGCGCAGCCAGATCTCCTTCGTAATAGGTATCGATCCGGATCCACTGCATGATGCGGCCGATCTTCGTCTGCAGCCGCCCCACTACCGGAATGTTGTTCTCCGCGTAGCACGACGCGATGCATGCGTTGCACCCCACGCACGAGTTCAGGTCGATCGACATTCCCCACGCGTTCTTGTCGTAGCGGTACGCCGGGAACATGCTCTCATCCGGCTCCGGCGTCCAGTGCCCCACGCCCTGGTTCGCGAATCCAGGATCCGACTTGTACTCCGTCAGCGTCGCGTAGCGGATGATCCCGCGATCCAGCGACTCATTCCCTTCGAGCGAGTGCGTCCCGCTCCCATCCCCGCCCGCGAAGACCGCCCGCTGGTCGATGTAGTTTTCCCTCGGCGTGCACAGGTCGTAGATCCCGCCGGTCTTCTCCACGGTCGCACCCGTCTGCATCCACGGCGCGCCCGACATCTGGATCAGATACCCGTTGTAGCCGATGCCGCCCGCCACACGGCCGGTCCTGCGTCCCTGGCCCAGCGTGATCACCATCGTGCCGTCGGCCTGGCCTGGAACCGCCAGTGCGCCACCGATGATGTACTTACCCGCCGTACTGATCTTTACTGCGTCGTTTTGCGCCAGCCCCAACTTTTCCAGCGTGGCGTAGCTCATCTGCACGGCGTTGTCCCAGGACAGCTGGGTCACCGGCCGCGGAATCTCCTGCATCCAGCCCACGTTCGCGTAGCGCCCGTCGTATACATGCGCGTCGGGCCGGAAGACCACCTCAATCCCGTCTCCCGATCCCGGTGTTGGCGCCGTCAGAGCTGCAACTTTGGGCGCGCCATTCCTGGGCGTGAACGCCGTGTTCGCCATCCACCCGTCGTGCAGCACCTTCCGCCACGGAAAATCCGCATCGCCATCCATCGCAGCCTGCTGGGAATTCGGCGTACCCTTTTGCGAACTCGTCGCGCCCTGCTGGGAACCGCCCTTCCCCAGTTGCGCCTTCCACGTCAGCCGGACCGCGTCGTACGGCGAAACATCCGGCTCGTCGAGCATCGACTGCAAAATCTCGTGCGCGGAGTGCCCGTCGTACAGCGGCGCGATCATCGGCTGCACCACGCTCACCGTCCCGTCGTAAGCGCGAGCGTCCGACCACATCTCCAGATAGTGCTGGCTGTTGATATGCCACGTCGCAATCGCGCCCGTCTCGTCCAGATGCGATCCCAGGTGGACCACCGTCCCCACCTTGTCCATCGCGCCTTCGAAATCCAAATCCGCCGGCGACGAATACACCGGGTTCGCGTTCAGGATCACCAGCCAGTCCACCTTGCCGGCGTTCATGTCCGCCACGAGCGACATCAGATCGTCTGTCTGGATCGACGGCATCGGGTTCACCGGATCGGTGTACACCACCGTCTTGCCCACATTGCCCAGCGCCTGATTGATCGCAAACGCCGCCAGATGCACCTCCGGAGCCGCAAACTCGCCCGGGATCACCACGCACTTCCCGCCGTTCGCCTTCAGATCCGCAGCCACGCCCTCCAGGAAGGTCGCCTCATGTTGCGTCCAGTTTCCGCCGCTCTGCGCTCCACCCGCGCCCACCGCTCCGGCCAGCGCCACGGCAAATGCCGCCACCTGGCTCGGCCGCACCTGCAGCCTGTGCTCCGCCTTGAATCCCGTCAGCGTCGTCACCGGCTCTACGACGTACATCCGGTTCATGTCGGTATTGCCCTGGAGCTTGCGCTTGTTCGCGTAGTCCTTCGCCAGCCGGTGGAAGCCCGGGAACTGCGCGCCGCCCAGAAAATCCGCGTCCAGCGAGACGATCACATCCGCCTGGTCCAGGTGGTACTGCGCGTCGGCATAATCCCCGAATGCCTGCTTCGCCGCCTTGTAGTGCGAATCCCGGTTCGCAGGATCGTACTGCACGAACTTCGCCTGCGGATAATTCTTCTGCCCTTCCTGCCACTGCCGCGCCAGCGTCGGCGAGGTCACCGTGCTGCTCAGGAAATACAATCCCTTCCCGCCCGACGCTTTCTTGTCTGCCAGCATCGCGCGGAATTCCGCGACAAACGCAATCCACGGCCGCGTCTCGCCCCGGTACAGCACGTGCTGCGACCGGTCCGGATCGTACATATCCAGCAGCGTCGCCTGCGTGATCGGATCCGTTCCACCCTGGTTGTACGGATGCTCGGGATTTCCCTCGACCTTGATGGGCCGGTACGCCTCGGTTTTGATCAGCACCGGCACCGCGCCCGTAGTGAACGGGAATGCCGACGCGAAATACACGGGCTTGCCCAGAATCAAATCTTCCGGCGCCGTTACATACGGATAGATCAGCTCGTCCGGCTGCTTCGTGCACCCCGCCAGCCCGGCCAGCGCCAGCGACGCGCCCATCACCTTCAGGAATCCGCGCCGCGAGACCGAATCGATCCACTCCGAGCTCTGCTGCGGGAACTCCTTCGCCACCAGCTCCTGAAATTCCGGCGTCTCCGCCAGCTCGTCAATCGACCGCCAGTAACGTTTGCCCTTCTGACTCGCCAGCTTCTCCCGCACCTCAGCCAGCGTCAGCCGCTTCTTCGCCTCATCCTGCACGAGGCCTGAACGCTGATCGCTGACCGCTGATCGCTGCTCGTTGACCGCGGACTTCTGATCGCTGCCCCCTGTACGCTGCACGCTGTACGCTGTACGCTCGCTGTTCTTCATCGATGACAAACCTCGCAGCTGGTCAGCTCACGCGGATTCCGGATGTCATAATGCTTCGCCAGAAAATTCCCCAGCGCCTTCTGGCTCGTAAACTCCGCGTAATGCAGCCCCGCCGGCAGCTGCATCGGCGCCGTATTTTCGCTGTCCAGCGCCGTCCCCACGGATTGCGCATGCAGCCCCGGCAGCGGCGAGGTCAAACTGGCCATCTGCACTCCGCCGCTCAGATCCGGATTCTTCTCCGTACAGGTCACGCTCTCTGCCGTCGGCGTGCCCGCGCTCACCGTCTGCGCCGCGCACCACACCGGATGCAGCTCCGACGCCCCCGTCCACACCATGTTGTAGATCTCGCTGGTCGGCCGCAGGTTCTTCTCCGGATCCCGATGGCAGTTCAGGCACCACTCCATCTGCAGCGAATTCTGCTTGTACATGATGGGCATCTCGTCCACGCGCCCATGACAGGTCGCGCACCCGATGCCCTTATTCACGTGAATCTCGTGATTGAAGAAGACAAAGTCCGGCAGATCGTGCACCCGAGTCCACGTGATCGACTCGCCCGTCGCCCAGCTGTGCCGCACCGGATCGAGGATCTGCGCGTCCGTCCAGATCTGCGAGTGGCAGTTCATGCAGGTCTTGGTCGGAGGAATGCCCGCGTAGCTCGACTCCTCTACCGTCGTGTGGCAGTACTGGCATTGCAGCCCCAGGCCTTCCACGTGATGTTTGTGGCTGAACGGCACCGGCTGATCTGCCCGCTGCCCCTGGCGCGTTACCCACGGCGACCGCTGCAGCGCGTCCAGCGTTAACCCCATGGCAATAATCAATAGCCCGCTCAGGATCAGGCTCATTCGAGCCAGGGCGTTCGAGCTGCGGTCGAAAATCTGCGGCATGAATGCTTCCTGCTTCTCCTGGTGTTTCGCTGCTGGTTCAGGGCCTCAGGCCCCGCTGCCGGCTGGGGCAGGGCATCCGGTGCCGGCCCTGCGGTTTGCGGTTATTGATTTTTGGCCTTGCGGTTGGTCCCGCACGCAGACCTTCAGCGCCTGCGCCGGGAGCTATCTGTTGGTTTGTGTTCTGGATCACGTCTGATTGTGATTTGCGTCACGTTTTTGTGTAAGCAAGCACTATAGCGGCATTTTGCAACGATTCGCAAGCCACCCGTCCACAGCCTGAAATTTTTCCTCGCTGAATGTCTTGCCCGACCGTTGCCATCGCAATAGCCCGCTTCCGGCAGGCGCGCCCACCCCCTGCGTCCCGCCCCCGCCGCACAATCCCATCTGTAACCGTCCCCGTAGCAAATCCCAAAAAGAAAAGCGGAGCCAAAGCCCCGCCGCTGCACCCTGCACGCTGCACGCTGTACGCTGCACGCTGTTTCACCCCGGCGGCCAGTGCATCTGCCGCCCGCCCAGCAGGTGAAGGTGCAGATGATCCACCGTCTGCCCGCCCTGCGGCCCCGTGCTGATCACCACCCGGTAACCCTGGCTAAGTCCCTGCTCCTCAGCGATGCGCGCCGTCGTCGCCAGCAGCCTTCCCAGCACTCCCTCGTCCGCCGCGACAACATGCGCCAGCGACGGCACGTGCTTTTTCGGGACCACCAGGATGTGCGCCGGCGCCATTGGATGGATGTCGTGAAAGGCATAGACCAGTTCATCCTCGTGAACCTTCTTCGAAGGGATCTCCCCCGCCACAATTTTGCAGAAGATGCAGTCCATGCTCTCTCGCCCGGATCAGAACCGGATGTAGACGCCCGCCATCGGCTCCGAGGTCTCGCGCCACGCGTTGGTGGTCAGATACGCCTCGCCGAAGTTCGGCGCCTTGTACATCAGCCCGCGGTACTGCAGCCGCAGACCCAGATGGCTCGTCAGCAGCGGCACGTTCACGCCCACGCCGTAATTCAGGCCGGGGCGCACCTGGTACGGCACATTCTGCCCGCCGTTCAGCGTCGGCGAGAAAAGCAGCGCGCTCCCGCCCACCGTTGCAAACGGCTGGATGCCCAGCGCCCGCGGCCCGTGAACATAATAGGAGCCGGCGAACTCATGCAGGTTGTGCTGGTACCCGAAAGGCTGCCCGGTGTAGAACTCCGTGAAGCGGGTGTACGCGTACCCCGCCTCCCAGCCCAGCCACCAGTGATAGCTGTGGCGGAGGAAAGCCGCGCCCCCCGCGGATTTGCTCGCCGTATCGGTAATCCCGTTGCCGCTGGCGTTCGACGTGAACTGGTAAAAGCCGTCCACCGAAACGTCCGTGTTGCTCAACGCCTTCGTTTGCGCTCCGGCCGGCGCCATCAGCAGCGCCGGAACAGCCAGCAGGACCACAGGGAACCAAATACACTTCCGGAAAACCATGCGAGCGGAAATCCTCCTGCTCCATAGTAATGAAAGAGGACTCCGCGCGCCTGTCTCGTGTCTCCGATCATTGCTCACTGATCACTGAACTTTAAAGTTCACTGACGCGATGTGGTCCTCCCACTCCAGCACCAGCCGTCCCCGATCGTGGCCCTCGTTCTTTACCTCCCACTTCAGATCCTCGATCATCTGTTGTGGCTGGCTCATCTGCATCGGCACTTTGCCCAGATCGTCGGCGCTGTTGTACGCCAGTCCCCACTCCCCGGTTTGCTTATTCACGATGAGCGTCCACTGGTCCGGATTGGCGATATCAACAAAGAGCGTGTACGTTCCCTTCGGCACAGAGAGGTCGCCGATGGTCAGGTCGGCCTCGGTATCGAGAGTGGTCGCGGCATTGGCCCCCGCGCGCCACACCGGATATTGCTTGTGCGTGCTCTGAATCAGCCCGCCCGGCCCGAAAATATGTCCCTCCCGTCCCCGCACTCGCGGTGACGAATACTTAATACTGATGGCGTGCCCGCCGACCATCGCCATCGCCGTTTCCGGCGGGCTCTTGGGCGGCATCTTCTGGTTCTGCGCATAGAGCGCGAGCGCGACGAGACTCACACCGAGAAGCCAACGTTTCATAAGGATGGTTCTCCTTTCGTACAGGGAGATTTTCCGACGCAACATTGTCGCACCGCCAGACGCTTCCGCGCAGGCAAACTCCCTTCGCCGGCTTTCCGGCACTCCACAATCCGCCGCCCCTCCCCATTCGGCATCCGGAATTCCCCCCTGAGCCTCAATTTTCCCCATTCAGTCCCGATCCGTTCCTTATCTGCCCCATGCTCATCTAACCTGATAACGGCTAAAGTCCTGGCAGAGAGTTACTTATCTGGTTCCCAGGCACCCCGCAGGACATCCTCCAACACCAGGAGATTTTCAGTATGTCGAGAGCTGTTAAATACGCAGAGCGTGCGGTCACCATCGCGGCCCAGGGCGCCTGGTCCGTCTTTGAAAAGCTGAACAGCATCCGCCCCAATCCCTCGTTCACGCCTAAATGGTCCGACAAGCCTCTGCTGAAATCCTGGCAGAAGGAAAAGCCGCCTCTCGGCTGGCCCCGCACCACCGATTCGCTCTGCCCAAAGTGCGTCCCTGAGATCCGCCAGCAGATCATCGACGGCAAGCTGCCCCACGAGATCCTGCTCAACGAGAAGGTCGGCGAGATCAAGGCGCAGATCATCGAGCGCGACGGCCAGATCCTGATGGTGAAGGATTGCCCGAAGCACGGACACTTCGAAGACCTGATGTCCATCGACACCGCCTTCTTCCGTCACCTCGAAGAAGTCTTCCCCGGCCGCGACATCCGCGCCCACAACGACGACAAGCTCCACAACCACGGCACCTCGACTGTCACCCACGGCCGCGGCTCGGTCCTCACCATCGACCTGACCAACCGCTGCAACATGATGTGCGATCCCTGTTTCATGGACGCCAACCAAGTCGGCTTCGTCCACGAGCTCACGTGGGAAGAAATCAAGACCATGCTGGACAACGCCATCACCATCAAGCCGCGGCGTCAGATGTCCGTCCAGTTCTCCGGTGGCGAGCCCACGCTCTCCCCGTACTTCCTTGACGCCGTCGCCTACGCCCGCAAGGTCGGCTACAACTCCGTGCAGGCCGCGACCAACGGCATCGAGTTCGCCAAGTCGAAGGAGCTCTGCCGCGCAGCTGCCGAAGCCGGTCTGCGCTACGCCTACCTCCAATTCGACGGCATCGGTAACGCCGCCAACTCGCACCGCAAGGTCGGCAACCTGTTCGATGTGAAGCTCCAGGCCATCCACAACCTGCACGAAGCCGGCGTGGACATTGTCCCCGTGACCACCATCATCAACGGCATCAACAACGAGCAGGTCGGCCACATCATCCAGTTCGCCCTCGACAACCCCAAAAAAATCAACTTCCTCAGCTTCCAGCCGGTTTCCTTCACCGGCCGCGACGAAGCCGTCACCGACGAGCGCCGCGCCGCCCAGCGTTACACCCTCAGCCACCTTGCCCACGATGTCAAAACCCAGACCGGCATGGGCGAGCCCGCGCGCGACTGGTTCCCCATCAGCTTCATGAGCACCTTCTCTGATTGGGCCGACCTCGTCCACGGCCCCAACCACGAGTGGGGCCAGCTCTCCTGCGGATGCCACCCCAACTGCGGCATCGGCATGGCCCTCATGATCGATAAGGAAACCAGGGAAGCCGTACCGGTCACTGCGTTCCTCAACGCCGATCGCCTCGCTAAGGACATCGCCAAGGTCAACGACGCCGCCCGCGGCAAGTTCCTCTCCATCGTTGGCGTCGCGCTCGCCCTGCTCCGCAACTACGACCCCACCAAATCCCCGACCCACTTCCGCATCCTCGACCTGCTCCAGAAGTTCGACAAGTGCTTCGGCGCCACCGGCCGCAATTACGGCAAGGTGACCGGCGACCGCACCATGGCCGACATCGAGCAGCGCCGTGCCGACCGCTGGAACTTCCTCTTCATTGCCGGCATGTGGTTCCAGGACCTCTTTAACTACGACTTCCGCCGCACCGAGCAGTGCATCATCCCCTACGCCACCCAGGAAGGCGAGATCAGCTTCTGCGCCTACAACACCGGCATCGGCTGGCGGAACATCATCGAGAAGATGCACATGACCGCCACCCTCACCAAGTGGTACGAGGAGCACGGCCGCCACGAGATCTTCGCCGGCGGCAAGAAGGTCGGCATGGAATCGTCGCAGCACACCCTGGTCCTGAACCAGGCGCACGTCGACGCCGCTGCCAACGACTCCCTCGACAAGCTCGGCATCGCCAAGAATGCGCGCGAAGAGAAGCTCCGCGCCCGCGAAGCGAAGCTGAAGCAGGACGCCGAGAACGCCCGCATGGCCAAGCTCTACCGCGAGCACATCCTCGGCGAGAAACCGGTCGAAGGCCTCGTCTCCATCGACTCCATCGCCCCCGCTCCCAGGCCCCAGGCTGAAGAGCCCGTCATGGGCGATTAGCCATCCCGGCAATCGCCTCTTCGGCGGCAAACGCTCGGATGCGAACCAATCTGCCTTGATCGCAACGAAAAGGCCACTCCGCGCGGAGTGGCCTTTTTGCTCTTGCCGGGTAGTGGGTCAAACCGACCCACTGCCAAAATCAAGCGGGGCTTCAGCCCCTCACGGATGTCTTCGACTTTTCCCTCGCCGCAATCGCCCCAAAAAGGATTGCGGCGGTAGCCGCTGAAGGATGGTTTGCCTTCACGAATACCGCCGCGTCACTCTTCCGCAGCCCGTTGAACTCCGTTCGCCGGGCCAATGCAAGTCGTCCTTACCCCACCACCGCTCGCCCGCGAAGCACGGACTCAGCCGGCGGCGCCACCGTCGCCGTGCCATTGGAAGGCCATCCTTCCTTGCGAAGCGAATAAGGCTTGCCCTCCGACAGAACTTCCGCCAGTGAAGGCTCCGCAGCTACGGGTGCGGCGGTTGCGGTCGCGGTCGGAGCGTGCGTTGGCCACGTGTCCTTCCGGAGCGAAAAATCCTTGCCATCCGACAAACCGGCCGCGGAGAAAGCCTGGTCCCCTGCTGGTGTCTCCCCCGCCGTGCCGCCCTTATTGCCTTCGTCGGTTGCCTCGCTGCACATCGGCAGAACCGATAACAGTTGGCGCCCAAGCGTCGCCAGCAGGTCTTTCTTTGCTTTGAGCCGCTCAATCTCGGCATCGATCTCTTTTAACGCAGTCCTCGCCTCGACGGCAGCTTGCTCAAACGTGCTGTAATTCATTTTCGCTCCCGGTTGATTTCGAGGTGAAGTCTAGCAAAGCGTTCAGGCGCTTGAACTCCCACAAAGGAGTTAGGCTGCTGCAACCTTCAGAAAGGTTCGCAATACGCCTGGAAGCGAATTGGCCTCGGGCTTGTTTTTTCGTCAACCCCCGCAGCTCTTCACCAAAGTAACCTCCACTCATTCCACACCACTTATAACCAACTAACTCCGAGAATAGTTGGCAGGCTAATTCTTCCAGTTTGGTATTCTGAACTTAGATGGAAAAAACAAAAAGGCTCAGCCCTCCGGCTGGGCCTTTTCTCTTGCCGGAAGGAATCCCTCCACATGCCGCATCCTGCTACGCTTGAAGTCGTCAGCCACCCTTCGCGGGCCGCAAGTCCTTTCTCTCCCACACTTACGTTGACGGCCGTCAGTAAGTGCCCTGTTTCCCACACTTACGCGAACGTCGCCGTCTAAGTCCTTTCAATTCCACACTTGCAAAAAAACGAGAGAGATTTTTTGATGGTGACTATCGTGCTTTCTGACGCGCTCTTCGCAGCTTCCTTCCAATCACGCGTCGCTACAATAGAACTAGCTTTCACGGCTATGTCCCGCATTTACCGCTCTGCGCTTTTGCCGGGCGCTTTCGCGCTCGTTCTCGCCGCGCCCGCGTTTGCGCAGTTCTCCAATCCGGAGTCAAAAACCACGCCCGTCCACAACGCCGCGGCCCTGCGTCCCCCCGCTGGCGCGCGCGTGGCCATTGTAGAGTTCGAGGACCTTGAGTGCCCCGACTGCGCCCGCGCCAACCCCGTCATCAAAGAGGCGGTCGAGAAATTCCACATTCCCTGGATTCGCCACGATTTCCCGCTGCCCTTCCACACCTGGAGCTTCGAGGCCGCCGTCGACGCCCGCTGGTTCGACACCAAATCCAAAGCCCTCGGCGATGAGTTCCGCGATGAGGTCTTCGCCGCGCAGCCGACCATCCACAGCCAGGACGATCTGCACCGCTTCGCCGAGACCTTCGCCACCGAGCATCACCTGGCCTTACCGTTCGTGGTCGATCCGCAGGGTCGCCTCACCGACGAGGTGAGGGCCGACTACGCTCTCGGCCAGAGCGTTGGCATCCAGCACACGCCAACAATCTGGGTCGTCACCAACAGGACCAGCGGCACGCCCTTCGTCGAAGTCGTCGACCGCACGCGCCTCTTCGCCCTCATCGACGAAGCGCTCGCCGAAACCACTCCACAGAAACACTGAACGGGTGACCCATTCAAGCCCTCCTTTGGCTTGAGTGCGGAGGCACTGGCAACTACCAACCAGCAACCAGCAACTACAATAGTTCTAATGGCTTCTTCGCCTGAACTCATCCAGATCGATCTCGCCCCGAAGCGCCCGCTGCCCAAGCCACAGTGGCTGCGCGCCCGCGCGCCGATGGGCGATAACTACCACGACCTGAAGAAGCTGGCTCGCAGCCTCAACCTGCACACCGTCTGTGAGTCCGCGCAGTGCCCAAACATCGGCGAGTGCTGGCACCACCGCACCGCCACTTTCATGATGCTGGGCAACACCTGCACCCGCCGCTGCGGATTCTGCGCCGTGCCAAAGGGCCGTCCCGATCCCATCGATTTCGATGAGCCACGCCGCGTGGCCGAAGCCGTCGCCGCGCTCGGCCTCAAATTCGCGGTGATCACCAGCGTCAATCGCGACGACGACGTGCTCGGCGGAGCGCGCGCCTTCGTCATGGTGATCGAAGAAATTCGCCGCCAGGCGCCCGGCTGCCAGGTGGAAGTCCTCATCCCCGACTTCCAGGGCAACGAGGAGGCGATCCGCATGGTCGTCGAGGCGCGCCCCGAGATCCTGAACCACAACACCGAATCGGTGCCCCGCCTCTATCGCGCCGTCCGCTCCGGCGCGCGCTATGAACGCACGCTGCGCCTGCTCCAGTTCGCGAAACAGATCGCGCCGAAGACGGTCACCAAGTCCGGCGTCATGGTTGGCCTCGGCGAGGAGATGAATGAGCTGCTCCAGGTCTATCGCGATCTCGCCGCGGTTGGCGTCGACGTCCTCACCATCGGACAGTATCTTCGCCCGTCAAAGG
>JASIAO010000352.1 GCA_030041955.1 Acidobacteriaceae bacterium
CGGGCAGATGTGGGGCACCCGCGGGTCGTGCCCTGATGCAGAACCTGAGTCCGGATGGTCTTGTGCTTTCCCACATCTGCCAAAGCCGGGCAGACGTGGGGCACCCGATGGTCGTGCCCTGATGCAAAACCTGAGTCCGGATGGTTTTGTGCTTTCCCACATCTGCCAAAGCCGGGCAGATGTGGGGCACCCGCGGGTCGTGGTCCTGATGCAAAACCTGAGTCGGGATGGTTTTGTGCCTTCCCACATCTGCCAAAGCCGGGCAGATGTGGGGCACCCGAGGGTCGTGGTCCTGATGCAAAACCTGAGTCTGGATGGTTTTGTGCCTTCCCACATCTGCCAAAGCCGGGCAGATGTGGGGCACCCGAGGGTCGTGCCCTGATGCAGAAACAAAATCCCGGGCCTGAAGGCCGGGGAGTCTACCGCCGTGCTGCTGCGCAGCACTTTCCCGGAGGCTTTCCGTAAGCGGTCAGCGGGCGGCAGCGGCGGCGTGAGTGAGTCCACGAGAGTAGCGCCGGCGTCGTCCCTGCGGGACTCGGCGTTCGGCTGCTTTCAGGGCGAGTCAGGAGCCCGGGCACAGCGCTGCGGATTACACTTCCGGCGAGGGGGATTGCGGCTATGGAGATACGCGGAGCGTGCCCGTACTTTGAGGTCTACGACATGCCGACGGCGGTGCGGTTTTATCGCGACAAGCTGGGATTCGAGGTGGTGAGCACGTCGCCTCAGCTGGGCGGCGATCCGGACCGGTTCCACTGGTGTCTGCTGCGGCTGGGCGATGCGGAACTGATGCTGAACGACGTCTACGAGTTCGACCATGAGCGGCCATCACGGGAGGAACACCAGCGCGCGCGAGGCCATCGCGATATGTGCCTCTATTTCGGCTGCCCGGATGTGGAGGCTGCGTACGAGGAGCTGACGGCGAAGGGCGTGAAGGTGAGCGCGCCGAAGGTGGCGCCCTACGGGATGAAGCAGATGTACCTGAAGGATCCGGATGGTTTTGGGATTTGCTTGCAGTGGAAGGCGGAGTGAGCCCCCGGTGATGAGTGGAGATTTTTCAGGTTTCCCGACGGCGCTTCGCTCGGGACGACACGTATCGCTGATGACTGGTCGCGCGGTCTTGCATCCTGGAAAGAGGTGTGGTAAGAAATAGGTATTCAAGTTTGCTCCTAAAGAGCGAGCCTGAATTTCATGCAGAGTGGCTGAGGGACGGGCCCTGTGACGCCACGACAACCGGCCTGAGCAATTCAGGATCACGGTGTCAACTCTCGCCCGCCGTAACAAGCGGGGTACATGAGATTCGGGGTGCAGGCAGTATCGCATCTCGCGCAATCCCAGAAGTACCGCAAGCGTAAGTTCGTACGACGTCACGCGCCCGTGCAACTGTTCCCGACGCCGCTCTCGAAACGAGAGGGACGGATGGCTGCTGCCTACGAATTGCGTTGCCGGGAATGCGGGAAGCGTTATGAGAACGCTCCGCTGTCGATCTGCGATGAGTGTTTTTCTCCGCTGGAAGTGAAGTGCGACCTGGACGCGGCGAAGCGCGCGTTTACGAAGGACGCGATTGCCGCGGGCCCCTCGAGCATGTGGCGCTACCAGGCGCTGCTGCCGGTTCCGGACAACTATAAGCCGACGACGCCGGCGGGATGGACTCCGCTGCTGAAGGCTCCGCGGCTGGCGCAGCGGATTGGGGCGCGGAATTTGTGGATCAAGAATGACGCGGTGTGCCTGCCCACGCTGAGCTTTAAGGATCGCGTGGTGGCGGTGGCGCTGGCGAATGCGCAGGCGTTTGGGTTCGACACGGTGGGGTGCTCGTCGACGGGGAACCTGGCGAACGCGGTGGCCGCGGGCGCGGCGCGGGTGGGGCTGAAGACGTACATTCTGGTGCCGGCGGACCTGGAAGCGGCGAAGATCCTGAACACGCAGGTGTACGGCGCGACGCTGGTGCGGATCGACGGCAATTACGACCACGTGAACCGGCTGTGTTCGCAGATTGCGGACCGGTACAACTGGGGATTTGTGAATGTGAACCTGAGGCCGTATTACGCGGAGGGCTCGAAGACAGTGGGGTTCGAGATCGCGGAGCAACTGGGATGGCGGCTGCCGGATAACGTGGTGGTGCCGATGGCGGGAGGGTCGCTGATTACGAAGATCCGGAAGGCGTTCCAGGAGCTGGTGGCGCTGGGGCTGGTGGAAGACAAGCCGGTGCGATTTTTTGGAGCGCAGGCGACGGGCTGCTCGCCGATTGCCGTGGCGGTGAAGACGGGCGCGGATCACATCGAGCCGCAGCGGCCGGCGACGATTGCGCGTTCGCTGGCGATTGGGAATCCGGCGGACGGGGTGTACGCGGCGCGGGCGATTCGCGAAAGCGGCGGATGGGCCGAGGACGTGTCGGACGTGGAGATTGTGTCGGCGATCCAGGAGCTGGCGGAGATGGAAGGGATCTTTACGGAGACGGCGGGCGGCGTGACCACGGCGGTGACGGCGCGGCTGTATGCGCACGGAAGGATCCATCCGGACGAGCTGACGGTGAGCTGCATTACCGGCAATGGGCTGAAGACGACGGACGTGCTGGAGGGCGCGTACGAGCAGCATGCGGCGATCCGGCCGCGGCTGGGAGATTTTGAGACATATCTGCAGGATCGGAGCGAGGAAAGCGAAGTGATCGTGGGAGGGTCGTATGTCCGTTAGAGTTTTGTTGCCGAATGCGTTCCAGAAGCACACCAATGGCGAGCGGGAGATCGAGTCGAACGCGGCCAACCTGCCGCAGCTGATTACGGAGATGGAGACGAATTTTCCGGCGCTGAAGACGCATCTGCGGGATGAGCAGGGGCAGGTGCGGCGGTTTATCAACTTCTACGTGAACGAGGAAGACATTCGGTTCCTGGGGAATGAGAAGTACGCGTTCCAGGATGGGGATGAAGTCCTGGTTATTCCTTCCATTGCGGGTGGGTCCTGGCCGGACGGGCGAACGCCTTGGGCAGGACTGGCCGTCCAGGCGGAAGCGCGCTGCGCGCGGGGGATGTGCTCGTGTTGTTCGTATTGTGGCCAGGAAGAGTGTTGCTGCGGGGACTAGCCATCCAGGCGGACGCGCTACGCGGGGCTGGCCGGGTGGATCTTCGGCGGTTTGCGGCACGAACGAAAAGCTTGCGAAGAGGTCATCCGGTACGGCGTAGTGAAGGAAAACCATCCCTCGGCGGCTAAAGCCGCAGTCAGTTCACGCCATTTACGGCACGGCTGAAGCCGTCCCCTTCAAAGCATGGAGTATTCCGCGAGCGGTGGAGTCGCGCTCTGACACAGAAGCCGGACGGTAATTGATATACGAATTTCCGGGCTAGCTGGGTTGCGACGGCGTGTTGCGGCTGAAGGGGAAGACCAGTTCCTGAACGGAGGCGACGGGCGCGCCGTTGAGCGTGGCGGGGTGAAAGCGCCAGCTTTTGACAATGGCGAGGACGGCCTGGTCGAGGCCGTTGCCGAGTCCCTGAACGAGGGTTTCGCTGGTGACGTCGCCCTGCGGGTTGATGTCCACGTCGACAATAATTTTTTGTTCGGTGGGCGGGAGCAGGGAGCGGTCCGCGAGGCCGGGCTGCGGGAAGTAGACCGGGAAGGCCGGCTCGGCATCCTGATCGCCGGAGCCGTCGCCGATCATGGACTGTTGCTGCTGGGCCTGGACGCCGGGCTGAGTGGATGCGCGAGGCGCAGGCTGAACCGGAGCCGGGGTGGTGCGCGGCGCGGGTTGCGGCAGCGGTAAACGGGCGTGGCGCCGGACGCGCGCGACGGGGGTGGGCCTGGTGAGGCCGGATTGCGCGGGACCGGTCCAGACGAGCGCGATGGAGCAGCAACGGCTCTGCGGCTGGACGGGACGCACACGGTGGAAGTGGAGCGCGAGAACGAGGAGCGCGAGGCACGCGGCGTGGCCGGCGATGGAGACGAGTACGCCGCGGGTGCGCCGGGGATGCGCGTGATCGATGGCAAGCATCGGTTCTGCTCCGGGCGTGCGCCTCGCTGGGGACGCGCGCGCCTAAGATAATGGTAACGTGCTGTGCACATTCTGTGAGGAGCCGATCCCCCCATGGCATTCACCGAGACCTTTCACTGCAACGTCTGCGGCAAGGCGAAAAGCGAAGAATCGGAAGACTGGTGGCTGGCGTGGACGGAGACGCTGAGCCCGGCGCCGGGCGATCCGGAGCAGAAGGCGATGAAGGTGACGCCGTGGAACTCGTTTCTGGCGCACTCGGCGGAGATGCGGCACCTGTGCGGGGCGAGCTGCGTGAACACGATGATGGGCCGGTGGATGCTGACGAAGGGCGACGGGAAAGACAGGCGCTGAAGGTTCGGAACGGGAACAGTGAACAGCGATCAGTGATCAGTGAACAGTGAACAGTGATCAGGAAATGCCGATGTGTGGGCTGGGTCGAGGCCGGTGCGGGCCTACCCTGTCGCGCTAAGAAAGCAGTGAACAGCGAACAGTCAGTGCGGATACCCCGGGATCGTGGTCCGTTCGTGATGCGATGAGTTCGTTTGGTAAGCTGCGGGGATGTCGAGTCCTTTTCGGACACTGACGGCGCGGCAGCGGCATGCGTTCATCGCATGCTTCCTGGGCTGGTCGCTGGACGCATTCGACTATTTCATCCTGGTATTTTGCGTGTCCGCAGTGGCGGCGGACTTTCGCGTGGCGCGGTCGGAGGTCGCGGAGGCGCTGTTTCTGACGCTGGCGTTTCGGCCGGTGGGGGCGTTTCTGTTCGGCGCGCTGGCGGACCGGTTTGGGCGGCGTCCGGTGCTGATGATCAACGTGGCGTGCTACTCGCTGCTGGAGTGCTGCTGCGCGTTTGCGGGGTCGATGCACACGCTGCTGGTGCTGAGGGCGCTGTTCGGGATCGCGATGGGCGGCGAATGGGGCGTGGGCGCGGCGCTGGCGTTTGAGACGCTGCCGAAGGAGAACCGGGGATTCTTCTCAGGCCTGCTGCAGGAGGGGTACGCGGCGGGATATCTGGTGGCGGCGGGGGCGTATGCGCTGCTGTTTCCGTGGTTCTCGCATTTCGCGTGGCACGGGCGTGCGTTTGGATGGCGGGGAATGTTCCTGGTGGGCGCGGCGCCGGCGCTGCTGGTGTTTTATATCGGCGGCAAGGTGGAGGAGTCGCCGGCGTGGCGGGAACGGGGCACGCAGGGAACGCGCGAGAACGGGCCGCGCATGAGCGCCGTGCAGGGCGTGCTGCGGTACGGCGGGACGTTTCTGTTCCTGGTGCTGCTGATGACGGGTTTCAACGCGTTCTCGCACGGGACGCAGGATTTGTATCCGACATTCTTACAAAAAGACCATGGATTTTCGGCGCAACTGACGGGCGCGATCGCGATCATCTACAACGTGGGCGCGCTGACAGGGGGATTGTTTTTCGGCACGTTGTCGGAGCGGATCGGGCGCAAGCGAGCGATTATCCTGGCGGCGCTGCTGGCGCTGCCGGCGATTCCGCTGTACGCGCTGGCGCACTCGGTGGCGGCGCTGGCGGGGGGCGCGTTCCTGATGCAGTTTATGGTGCAGGGCGCGTGGGGCGTGGTGCCGGCGTGGCTGACGGAGCTGTCACCGGGGCCGGTGCGGGCGACGTTTCCGGGGCTGGCGTATCAGCTGGGAAACCTGATCTCGTCGAAGAACGATGTGATCCAGGCGCGGTTCGCGGAGCGGATTGGCAGCTACGGGTGGGTGCTGGCGGGGACGGTGGTGGTGGTCGCTTGTTACGTGGCGGTGGTGGCGGCGTTCGGGAGAGAGTCGCGGGGGCAACAGCTGAGGGTGTAGGGGACAGCGTGCAGGGTGCAGCGGTCAGGGATCAGTGGGCCGTGTTGCCGGTGGTATGGAGTGACAGCTGATTTCGGCAGGTTTTCAGCTTTCCTGAGGGCATAGTCGATTTGGCGAAAAGTGAGCCCATGAGCGGCGGACTACGAAACCATTCGATTCGCGCCCGCTGAATGGGCAGAACAGGCCGGTGGCATCCGGCACCTCCTCCCCTGTCCGGTAATGGACGGACGCTTTGGAATCCGAACAGTGCGTGGAGCGGTACTGCCGATGCTCAGTAAGCGTAATCGGGCCTGCGTCATTGGTTTACCGATCATCATTGGATTGGTGGGCCGCGTGCAAAGACGAATTCCACCGCTTCTACACAAGATCAGGAGGCAGGCCATGCGCGATGAATGGCAGGACCTGAGACTTGCGGCTCGACGGCTGCGGCATGCGCCGGGTTTTGCGCTGGTGGCGATTTTGTCGCTAACTATGGCGATTGCGGCGAACCTGGTGGTGTTCGGGGTGATGAATGCGGCGATTCTGCGGCCGCTGAACGTGCCAAACGCCGATCGCCTGATGATGATCGAGCACAGGGAGCGAGGGTACGCCAACCAGTCGTATCCGGACTACCAGGATTTCCGGTTGCGGAACTCGACATTCAGCGACATCGCCGCGTACCGAATCAACGATGTGGGGCTGAGCACGCAGGGGCTCGCGCACAAGAGCTGGATCTACGAAGTGTCCGGCAATTACTTCGACATGCTGGGCGTCCAGCCGGAGCTGGGGCGCGTCTTTCATGCGAATGACGAGCACGGGCCGAACTCCGCGCCGTATGTGGTGCTGAGCGACGCGTTCTGGCGGGCGCGCTTCGCTGCCGATCCCCACGTGATCGGCCAAAAGGTGGAGCTGAACAAGCATCCGTTCACGATCGCGGGCGTGGCGCCGGCGGCGTTTCATGGGACGGAAATCTTCCTGTGGCCGGACTTCTGGGTTCCCATCGTGAACGAGCAGGAGATCGAGGGCTACGACTTCCTGAGCAAGCGGTATAACCATGGGATCTATGCGATTGGACTGTTCAGGCCGGGCGTGACGGTCGAGCAGGCGACGCAGAACCTGAATGCCATTGGGGCGCAGCTGGCGAAGCAATATCCGCAGGCAGATGACGGGCTGGCAGCGAGGCTGGTGAAGCCGGGACTGCTGGGCGATGTGCTGGGCGATGCGACGCGCGAGTTTCTGGCGGGAATTCTGATGCTGCCCCTGCTGGTGCTGGCGGCGGCGTGCGTGAACCTCGCGAGTATTTTCGCGGCGCGGGCGGCAGATCGCGGCCGCGAGCTTGCCGTCCGCATAGCCATCGGCTCGAGCCGATGGCGCGTGCTGCGCCAGGTGCTGGCTGAGGCGGCGCTGCTTTCCGCG
This sequence comes from Acidobacteriaceae bacterium, assembly GCA_030041955.1. Lineage (GTDB taxonomy): Bacteria > Acidobacteriota > Terriglobia > Terriglobales > Acidobacteriaceae > Palsa-343. The sequence continues at coordinate 7,184 of JASIAO010000352.1, forward strand.
GCAGGGGGCGCCATCGGCGCCTGGGCGGCATGGTGGCTGCTGAGCGTGCTGAGCCAGTGGCAGCCGATCGCCGCGTACCCCATCCACGTGACGGTGGCGGCCGGGGCGCGCGTGTATGGGCTGGCGGTGCTGCTGGCGGCGGCGAGCGGGATTCTGCCGGCGATCCTAACCGCCCGGCAAATCTGGAAGACGGATGCGATGCAGGTGATGAAAGGGACGGCGCAGCCCGTGATACGGAGGCTGACGCTGCGCGATGTGCTTCTGGGACTGCAGGTGACGCTCTGCGCGCTGCTGGTGACCTGCGGGCTGGTGGGGCTGCGCGGGATGCAGCGGCAACTGCACGCGCCGATGGGATTTGAGCCGGAGGGCGCGACGCTGGTGGAGACGGAGATGAACATGGCGGGCTACTCCGACGACTCCTCGCTGCCCGTGCAGAAGAGGATGATCGAAGAAGCGGGGCAAATCCCGGGCGTGACGGCAGTGGGCACGATGAACAACCTGCCCCTCAGCGGCGGCGGGAGCAGCACGCCGGTGTATCGCGAGGGGACGACAGACTTCCGCGGCTCGAACAGCGTGATGACGCCCCACTACTACAGTATTTCTCCGGGGCTGCTGCACGCGGCGGAAACGGAGCTGGTGGCGGGCCGGGACTTTACCTGGCATGATGATGCGAAAGCGCCGAAGGTCGCGATCGTGAACGAGACGCTGGCGCACGCTCTGTTTGGGAACGCGCCCGCGGTCGGGAAGTATTTCGCGATGCCCGGTCCGAGCACCTACCAGGTCGTCGGCGAGGTGGAGGACGGGAAATACGATTCGTTGACCGAGGATCCGCAGGGGGCGCTGTACTTCCCGCTGGCGCAGAACACGGACAACAGCACAATCCTCGTGGTGCGGTCGGCGCGGACCCCGGCGGAGATGGCCGCGGCGCTGGAGACGATGATGGGAGGGATCGATCCGAGCCTGCCGGTGACCATCGAAAGATGGACGAACGCGATGGCGCTGGCACTCTTTCCGGCGCGGGTGGCCACGGTGGCTATGGGCGTACTGGGGCTGCTGGCAGGCATGCTGGCGGCGACGGGAATTTTTGGGATGGCAGGCTACACGGTGGCGCGCAGGCTGCGGGAGATGGGGATACGCATGGCGCTGGGCGCGCAGAAAAAGCAGGTGCTCGCGGCGGCGCTGGGGCGAACGGCGCTGTTACTGGGAATTGGTTCGGTGGCGGGGCTGGGGCTGGGTATTCTGGGAAGCCGGGTGCTGGCGAGCGTTGTGTATGAGGCGACGGCCTACGATCCGGTAGTGATGATCCTGGCGATCGCGGCGATGGTGACGATTGGCACGCTGGCGGCGCTGGGACCGGCGCGGCGTGCAATGCTGGCCAATCCGGCGGTTTTGCTAAGAGAGGAGTGACCACAGACAGGCAGCCAGGACTGGGGTGGTCATTCCGGGATGCGGGAAGTTCCCGCGCGACAGAGCGCGAGGTCGAACGGGCGCGTACAGGGCAATGCGGGCACTGCCGGATTTTGGGCGTGTTGCCGGCTGTGCGGAATGTTGGTTCGAGATTCCGGCACTGGCGTCATCAGGCTCACGCGGCCAGGCGCAGCTTTTCGGCCTGCATGTGGATCAGTTCTCGTTGGCTTTGCAGAATGTAGTCCTCCGTCTCCATCACAAGGGCATGAGCCGCCATATAGTCGGTGCGCTGGAGCGCCCGCTCGACCTCAACCAACATTTCCAGCAGAGTCGCTGTGTTCATGTGCCACGCTCCCGTGAGAATCAACCAACGCCGATGACTCTATGCAAGCGCAGCTCCATGTCGACCGGATGGCGTCCAGCCGGTCATCTCGATTAAGTGATTGCACAGCAGCAATTTGGGTGGGGCAGGGGGCTACATTACCGAGGTAAGTGCCATTGGGGTGTGACCTCGAAGCTACCTTTTCGACTGTAAGAACTACCTGTCGGCAGTCTGGCGGGTGGGGTCGGGGCTTTGCGGGCGGAG
>JASIAO010000353.1 GCA_030041955.1 Acidobacteriaceae bacterium
TGCCGGCCCCGCCCGCTCCCGCGCCACCTCCACCGGCCACCCCGGCCGCAGCTCCCCCGCCGCCCCCTGCACCCCCGGCGGCGCCGGTTCCTCCGCCACCCCCGCCTCCGCCGCCGACAGAGTCTGAAAATTCTCAGCCGGCGTCTGCCGGCGACGCGACATCGCCGCCTGCTCCGGACGCTTCCAAGTCCCCCGCCGCGCGCAAGAAGACCCGGAAGAAATCGAGCGACTCCTAGCGCCCGAGGACGGGCGCCGGTCGCAGTGTCCCGCGGTTAAGTAACCGTGACCACATGCGGCCGCCGGCGAGGCTCATGATCCTGAAGACTGTCCACGTGCCCATCGTCGTTCGCGATCAAGAGGCGGCCCTGAAGTTCTACACGGAGACCCTCGGGTTCGAGAAGCGTCAGGACTACCAGCAGCCCGGTCAGCCGCGCTGGCTCACGGTCGCCCCCAAGGGCCAGGAGCTCGAGTTCATTCTAGTTCCGGGCGAGCACGCCGCGTCGCATCCCAAGCCCGACGCCGATTCCGGCGGGAATCACACCGTCTTCTTGACGGACGATTGCAAGAAAGACGTCGAGCGGCTGAAGGCGCGAGGCGTCCGCTTCAAAGGCGGAGGGGCCGTGGACGCGCCGTGGGGCACAGCCGCCTATTTCACAGACCCCGACGGTAATCATCTCACCCTGCTTCAGCCGAGGGCGCCGGCGTCGACATGAGACCGCCCGCCGCTCGTCGACTCCGGACCACGAGCGTCTGAGCAGAGAGACCCGAAACAGTTTCTGCAGAGCTGCCCGGGTCCGCGGCTATCCGCGCCAGGCAGCTAAGTGAACTACCGGACCGTCAGAAACCGGATAGCGGGGCATGGATTTGAACCATGGATCTACGGGTTATGAGCCCGTCGGGATTTCAGGACGGCCGGCGTGCGTCGACCGCTTTCCTGACTACCCTACCCCGCTGCGACCGAACCAAGAAGGCCGGTCTATTTAGCGCTCTCCTTGGTTTTCTCGACAGAAAAAAAGTGGGAAAGGGTTGAGGCCAGCCCCGAAGGAACGAAGGGCTGGCCCCTCTCACTGGGTCTCGTCCTTTGGAATCTAGGGCAGATCTGTCGATCCCGAAATCGGGGTGATGGGCACTACGCCCGCCAGACCCGACGCATAGATCGAGATCTCCGCCGTCTCCGCGGCAATGTTCTGGTTGTTGGCTGGGTCCATGACGAACTCCAAGTACCGCTCTACCTCACCGGTAGGCGGGCTCGTCTCGATGTTGACGAATGGCCGCCAGCCGACGTACGCCTGGTCCGAGTTGATGGTCGAGGCGTCGGTGAAGTAGTCTGAGATTCCCTTGGCAATCGCCTTCAGGGCGGTTGATTCGCCGACGACGGTGACAACCACAGACTGGCCGTAGCCCTGGAAGTTAACGGGAACCACGCCGGAGTTGGAGGCCTGGGCGAGTCCGTCTGACGCGTATCCGAGCCCGTTCGCGTCGCCCGCGACTGCGGCGATCACTGCTGGATTCCCGCTTTCGCCATGGTCGTTCGATCCGCTAAACGCCAGACCACATCCGTCGAACTCGTTGTCCCCTCCGCACCCCGTGAAGCTCAAGCTGTAGGCAGAGCCGCCGGAGGCCGACACAGCGAGGAGCCGCGCCAGGAAGCCAGTGGTGGTCCCGCTCACATCAGACCGGTAGTAGAGGTCAATGGCGTGGCCAATCGTAGACGAGGTTCCGCCTGCGCAGACCGCGTATCCGCAGACCGTGCTGATGCTGCCAGGGGTGTTAATCGTGGTAGCAGCAGTGTACGTTCCGCAGATGTCCGACTTCGCGGCGCTGGGGGCTGCACAGAAGCCAGTCTGGGTAGACGAGACGCTCACTGGGGTCACCAGGTTCTGGTTCACGGTAGTCAGGGTTGCCGTCGTGGCGCTAGCGACTGGGTTTGCCGTACCCGTCCCCGTCGCGGCCCACGTGTAGGCGCCTGACCAGGTCACGGTGACCTGCGTGGAGGACGTCTGGACCGCCGAGTAGACCGTAAGCGGAGTCGGGTCAGTGAAGACCTGTCCACCGCCGCCGCAACCATCGGTTATCGTCGGGAACGTGAAAGTCTTGCTGTTGTTGTACCCGTCGATTGCGAAAACGCTGGTCCCAGCGAACGTCCCGGTACCTCCCGTGCCGCATACGACGGTCGGGACGGTCGTAAGCGTGCTCGTGCCGGTCTCGGTAACCGTTCCCGCGGCGAAGGGCATGAGCGGGTCGGTCGTGGCCGCGACGTCGACCCCACCATAGATCGCGCAGGTGGCCTGTGCCTCGGCACACGCGGGGATCTGGTCCCAAGCATAGTTGTCGCCCTGGGCGATCTGGTCCGCGGTAGGTGCCTCGACGCCATTCATGAAGACCCCGCCGTTAGCGTACAGGTTGGCAACAGGGCTGCCGGGCGCAGAGCCCGTACCCGTGGTCCCGCCGTAGCCGACCGGTTCGTCGCTGGCGGTGGTCCAGATGGCCTGCAGCGTGTCCCACGAAATGCTCTGCAGCCCGTGGGAGTTCGCCGACGGGGTGATTACGTCGACCCCGTCATACGCGATAACTTGCTCAACCGTCGTTGAGGGACAACCGTCGGCACTGATCAGCGTACTGACCGGATAGGCAAAAGACGAGGCCTGCCCGATGTCCACTTGACCCGAGCAGACTGCTGCCGCACCGGCACCGCTCCCGCCCTGGTTCACGCTGATCACTACGTCCGAGTTGTTCGCTTCAAACTGTGTGGCTGCTTCTTCGGCGAATGGGTAGGCCGACGTGCTTCCCCCAATAGAGACGGTGTATTGGGCACCGGGACTACCGATGCCCTTCGTGACACCTCCCTGCCAGGCGACGAGCCAGAGGTACAACGCCGCAGCCGCGGCCACGGCAATGAGAATCAGGATCAGTGTCGCCACGACCGGCGAGACCGCCTTCTTCCCTCGCACGTGATGGGAGTACCCCATGCGTCGTCGAGTTCTGTTCATTCCGTTTGCGCTCATTTTTCTCTCTTCTCTCCTCTGTTGCTTTCACTTGCC
>JASIAO010000354.1 GCA_030041955.1 Acidobacteriaceae bacterium
ACCAGTCATCCTGCAGGCCGCCGTTGATGCAGCAGTTTTCGTTGTTTCCCACGCGGATCAGCTCGCCGGGCTTCGTCACCGGCAGCGACTGAAGCAGCACCGCGTGCACCAGGGTAAAAATGGCCGTCGTCGCGCCGATGCCGAGGGCCAGCGTCAGAATGGCAGTGACGGTGAAGCCGGGCGTCTTGAGGAACTGGCGCAGCGCGTAGCGGATATCGTCGAGGAGCATGGGAAGGCCGGCCTCCGTGCTGATAATTACGGTGGAACGATACGCCTGGTTCCCGCAGCCGTGATTAAACTGCGGCGATCAGCTCCAGGCGTCCACGGTTACATAGCGAAGCGGGCCCGGCTTGTGACGGTTAAGGATCAGGCGCGTGGCCTGCACGGATTGGGAGCGGTCCGCACCCATCGCAATGTGGCCGCCATCGTGGAGGAGCAGATTCGATCCTCGACCGCGCCGCCGGTTGCGGGCAATGCCGCGCTCCAGATGCGCGACGATCTCGGCTGAAGAAATGGCGCGCCAATCATAGCCCATTGCGTTCCAGAGCACCGGGGTCAGGCCAAGTTCCTGAGCTGCGCGCAGCACATCGGGGCGCCGCGCGCCGTGCGGAGGACGAAAGAAGCGCACAGGCTCGCCGATGGCGTCTTCAATGGCTGCGTTGCAGCCGGCCAGTTCCTCTCGCACGCGGCGGGGGCTGGCGGCCGTGAGCCAGGGATGGGAGACGGTATGGTTGCCGATGAGATGTCCTGAACTGCGAATGGCGCGGACGAGATCCGGCCGCTGGCGCACGTATTTGCCGATAAGAAAGAAGGTCGCGCGGACATTGTGCTGCGCCAGCAGGTCGAGCAGTTGCGGAGTGCATGGATTGTTGGGGCCGTCGTCGTAAGTGAGGGCGAACTCGCTGGGGTCGCGTCCGGCGACGACGGTGTGCCCGAAAATCTGCGACTGCGGCGAGAGCGCGGCCCAGGTGTATCCCGCGGCGGCAAGACCGGCCGCGGCTCCGGCTGTGGCGAGCAGTGCGAGCATACGCCCTTAGTGTAGATTGGGGACGCACCGGGAGGAGGTCCACAATGTACCTGCTCTACCAGAGACGGAGACGTGTCTCTGCGACTGAATACACCTACGTGGAGGACACAAACCTGTTTGGCTGCAATAAGGGATGGATACCCTATTTGCTGCAGCAATCGCTGAACGAAAACGCAAGCGAACCTTTCCCCTGGCACCTTGATAGCTCTGAAATTACCCGCCAGCTCGAAGAAGACGCAAACACGCACGGCGGCAATACTCTCATCATTGACCTGAAACCGAGGAACCCGAAGAAATTGTCCTTGTATGAGATCCGAGACATCTGGGGCTACTCAGCCAATGGGTGGACTCCGTTGATGCTGCATTTGCGGGGTCTCTTAGTGGATGTCGATCCCAGCAAGAGGAAAGTGGATCGAAGCCACTTTAGCGTGCCAGACAGCAAGATCCGGCATCCCATTTTCTCGTTCCTCCACGTCCGCGAGGGGACGGTGCGCGAAGGAAGGATCCAAGGCGTCTGGGTTCCTCCGAGGGCCAGCCCAACGAACTCGGCGCTCTTGTGGCCTGATGCGTTTCGATATTTCGCGAGCGAAGCAGAGAAAATCCTGACGAAATAAATTCTGGCGCAGCAAATAGTCACGGTCTCCCCCTTCGTGGTATCTTCGACTTTCCTTCGCTGCGATGGCCAATCTCTTCGAACAGCCGCGATTCATTGCCGTGGAAGGCCCGATTCGCGCGGGCAAGTCGACGCTGGCGCGGGTGCTGGCGGAAACGCTGCACGCGCGGCGCATTGTGGAACCGGAGAATAATCCCTTCCTCGACCGCTTCTACGAGGGGCAGGCGGGCATGGCCTTCCCTACGCAGATGTGGTTTCTGACGGAGCGTTACGAGCAGCAGCGGGAGATGGGCGACTTCAGCACGCCGGTGGTCGCCGATTATCTGTTCGAGAAGGACAAGATTTTCGCGTACATCAACCTGAGCGACGCGGAGCTGGATCTCTACAACCGGTATTACCAGATGTTTCGCGCGGAGGCGCCTACGCCGGAGCTGGTGATTTATCTGCAGGCATCACCGGAGGCGCTGAAACAGCGGATTCGACGCAAGGGAGTGCCGGGCGAGCGGGCCATCAGCGACAAGTATCTGGAGCAGGTGACCTCAGCGTACGAGCACTTTTTCTTTCACTATTCGGCCAGCGATCTTCTGGTGGTGAACACCAGCGACATCGACTTTGTGAACAACAACCGGGACCTGCAGATGTTGCTCAAACGCCTGGCGGAGCCCGTACACGGGACGCAATATTTTCTGCCCCTGGGCTGAACGAATTTTCCAGAGGAATGCAACTCGTTGATAACACAGGTCTTTGGTTCAGAGAAAAAATAATTAAATTTTCCTCAGAATGGCAGCCAACTCTGGTTCGAATGCTGCATCTATATCAGCAACACCAGAGGCAACTTCAGGCGTTACAAACCTACCTGGTTTTAGAGACTCTCCTTGCACGACGCTCGCAGACCATCGCGAGACCCTCAAACCGCTTCCGGATTTCCCCCCAAATTGCCTCTGAAGCAGGCCCGCTGGAAAGCGGGCCTTTTGCTTTTTGTGCGAACCTATGTACCCTTCCCGATCTGCAACGCGAAGATCGCATCCGCATACGCAGCGCTGCCGCGAGGCACACGCCCCATTCTGATACCATGCCAACTTCCGGCCTGGGAGGTTTTCGATGCTTCGTCTGTGCGTGCCCCTGGCTCTTTTCGCGTTCAGCGTGGCGGCAGCGCAGCAGGCCACGACGGCAGCGCAGGCGCCGAACAGCGACACCAGCTACATCGACGCCAATGGCACCGCGCACGTGACGCGGGTGGTGCCGATTCCTACGGACCTGAGCCCGCAGGCGAAGGCCACGCTGGCACAACCAGTCTCGGACGCGAACCAGCCTGAGTCGCTGGCGCAGCGCCGCCAGGGAACCGACGCGTGGCAGGCACGCGCGGGTGAGACCGCGCGGCAGATTTTTCCCGTGAATCTTGCGCAAGGCACCATCGCCGGCGTGCCGGTGCGGATTGTGACGCCGCTGGCGGAGATGATTCCCGACTGCGTGCTGATCAACCTGCACGGCGGCGGATTCAACTCGGATTCGGGCTCGCTCACGGAGACCATCCCCATCGCCAATCTCACTCACATGAAGGTGGTCGCGGTGCTCTATCGGCTGGCGCCGGAACACCCGTTTCCGGCCGCCGTCGATGACGCGGTCGCGGTCTACAGGGCGATGTTGAAGACCTACAAGCCGCGGCACATCGCCATCTATGGCACATCGGCGGGTGCGATCCTCACAGGCGAAGTGGCCGTGGAGCTGAAACAGCTCGGGCTGCCCGAGCCTGGAGCGCTGGGGATCTTCTCCGGCCTCGGCGACTTCACTCGCGACGGCGATTCGCAGGCGCTGTTCGCGCTCGATGGACTCTCCGGACATCTCGATCCGCCGGGGCCTGGGCCGCACGATCCCGGCTACGTGGGCAAAACGGACCCGCGCGATCCTGTATTGTCGCCGCTTTTTGCGGATCTGCGCGGGATGCCGCCGACGCTGTTTATCACCAGCGAACGCGACCTGCTGCTGAGCGGGACAACGATTTTGCACCGGGCTTTTCTGCGTGCGGGCGATGACGGCGCGCGGCTGATCGTGTTCGAAGGATTGCCTCACGCCTTCTGGAACGATGCCCGCCTGCCTGAATCAAAGGAAGCCGATGGGTACATGGCCCACTTTTTCACAAAGAATCTGACTCCATAGACCGCGCAAACCTGCCAGGATCATTCATAACCTATGCGGATCACTGACTTGTTGTTTGGCCGGCCGCTCCCCACCTCAGAAGAGCGCGCCGAGCACATCGGCCCGGCTGCCGGAATCCCCATCTTCGGGCTCGATGCGCTCAGCTCGGCTGCGTACGGGCCGGAGGCCGCGCTCACGCTGCTCATCCCGCTCGGCCTGGGGGGCATCCACTACATCGTTCCGGTCACCGCAGCGATTCTGATTCTGCTCACCATCCTGTATTTCTCGTATTCGCAGACGATTGAAGCTTATCCGCACGGCGGAGGCTCGTTCACCGTCGCGGGAGAGAATCTGGGCGATCACGCGGGCCTGCTGGCCGCCTCCGCGCTGATGATCGACTACGTGCTCACGGCGGCTGTGGGCATCTCCGCCGGAGTGGGCGCGCTGATCTCGGCCGTGCCTTCGCTGCAGCCGCACACGCTCGGAATCTGCCTGGGCGTGCTGGCGCTGCTCACGCTCGTGAACATGCGCGGCGTTCGCGATACCGGCGTTGTCTTCCTTGTGCCGACGTACTTTTTCCTCGGCACGCTGCTGGTGGTCATCGGCGTGGGGGTGTTTCATGCCCTGACCAGCGGCGGCCATCCTACGCCGGTGGTCGCTCCGCCGCGGCTGCCGTCGTTGACTACGACTGTCGTCTCCTGGTGGCTGCTGCTCAAAGTCTTCTCCAGCGGCTGCACGGCGATGACCGGCGTGGAGGCGGTGAGCAACGGCGTGATGGCCTTCCGCGATCCGACACGCAAGAACGCGCGCCGCTCGCTGACGGTGATCATCCTGTTGCTGGTCATTCTGCTGGGGGGCATCGCCGCGCTCTGCCGGATCTACGCCATCGGCGCCACCAACCCGGGCAGCACGGGATACCAGAGCGTTCTTTCGCAGCTCACTGCCGCGGTGATGGGCAAGGGATGGTTCTACTACCTCACGATTGGGTCGATCCTGGTGGTGCTCGCTCTCTCAGCCAACACGGCCTTTGCGGATTTTCCGCGGCTGACGCGTGCCATCGCGCTGAAGGGTTATCTGCCCCACGTCTTCACGTTCCGCGGACGCAGACTTCTCTATTCCTGGGGCATCTACGTTCTGGTCGCACTCACGGGCGCACTGCTGATCCTCTTCGGCGGCATCACCGACCGGTTGATTCCGCTGTATGCCATTGGCGCATTCCTGGCCTTCACGCTCTCGCAGGCGGGAATGGTCCTGCACTGGAAGCGTCGCGGCGGCCACGGGGCAACAGCGCGGATGCTGGTCAATGGGCTGGGGGCTGTCGCCACGGGGATCACCACAGTGGTGGTGCTGGCAACAAAGTTTGTGGCGGGCGCATGGGTTACCGCGCTGCTGATTCCCTGCATGATTCTGCTGATGGCTGCGGTCCATCGCCACTACCGGCGCGTCTCGCGCGAAACTGCGTGCCCGGATCCGCTGCAGGTGACGAACATCCATCCCCCCGTGGTCGTGATTCCAATGGATCGCTGGAGCCGCATCTCCGCAAAAGCCATTCGGTTCGCGATGTCCATCTCCCCGGACCTGCATGTGGTGCACATCGACTCGCCCGACGTGGATCATGGACGCGACGAGCTGGCGCTGATGTGGCAGGAGAAGATCGTCGAACCGCTGCGTGCCGCAGGCATGCCCGAACCAACGTTCACGCGCATTCAGTCGCCTTACCGGCTGATCCTGATGCCGCTGCTCGAGTTCATTCTGGCGGAAGAGAAGCAGCATGGCGACCGGCACATTGCCGTGCTGGTGCCGGAGCTGGTGGTGCGCCACTGGTGGGAGGCTCTGCTGCACAATCAGCGGTCGAGCCTGCTGAAGCTGCTGTTGCTGGTGCGCGGCAATCAGCGCATCGTGGTGATCAACATTCCGTGGTATCAGACGTGAGGGCAGGGGTTACGGGATACGGGTTACGGTTCAGGCGGCGGTGGCTTGCAAAAGAAACGAGGCAGTTTTTTGGGCTGCCTCGCAAGTGAATTCAGTACAGCAAATCGAGTCCAGTTAGTTAGGAGGAAGTCTTAGACGGCAAGCCGCTCGAGGGCCTGGGGTTGCAGGACGGTGAGCGCAGCGCCGCGGATCTGAATAAGCTGATCGCGCCGCAGTTGTCCAAGTACGCGGGTTACAGTCTCGCGCGTGGTCGCGGTCATGGAGGCAATCTCTTCGTGCGTGAGGGTCATCATGCAGCGGCCCTGCTGGTTGTGGCCGGGCGCCTGCTCGCGGCTCCACTCCAGCAGAAGACCGGCAACGCGGCCCGAGGCTGTGGCGGGGAGGGCCAGACGCCGAACCTCAGAGAATGCGGCCTTGTACTCCTGGGCGACAGCACGCGCGGCGCGCATGCTGGCATCGGGATTGCGATCGAGGAAATCGAGCAGAGCCTGGCGGCGGATGGTCTTCAGCCGGCAAGGCTCGACGGTCTCCGCCGTGACTTCGTATGGCTGGTTGGCCAGCGCGGCGGAGAGGCCGAGAACTTCGCCCGCCCGGGCGATTTTGAGAATCAGGGTGCGGCCTTCGCGGCTGGTAGCCGAGAGCTTCACGCGGCCGGAGCAGAGCACGTGCACCGATCCGCAGGTATCGCCCTCGCGGAAGATCACGCCGCCGCTGCCGAACTGCACGATGGTTCCGAGTGGATCAAACTTGTCGAGCGCGGAATCTTCCATACCGCAGAAGAGGTGCTTACCGCGTGCCGGGCAGTCCAGACATCCCTGATTTCTTTCCATGGTGTGATCTCCTGGGGAGCGATGCCCGGAGATAATGCACGCCTCGTGCCAAACCGCCGTAACCGACCATGTGATTGAAATCACACGCCTTGGTGCGCTGGCTCACAGTGCGCAACGCTGCGTCTCCCGGTGCGTGCTGCGCGAGAGCGCATGCGCGCGCTGCGTGCTTTCGCGCAGAAGCCGCGCAGCTGCGGCTTGTTTCACCCGCTGGGCGACCAGCCCGAATCCAGCCGTACAGTTAAGATAGATTGTCCCCTCCGCTTATGGCTCTTTCGATCGTCATCGTAGATGACAACCCAGGCAGTCTGGACCTGCTCTCCACTGCGCTCTCGCACGGAGGCGTGACCATCCACACGGCTTCGCGTCCTACGGAGGCGCTGGAGCTGGTTCGCCGGTATCGGCCGCAGCTGGTGCTGACCGACCTGGTGATGCCGGAGATGTCCGGTCTCGACGTTCTGACGCGGATTATGGAATTCGCCCCGTCGACGGATGTGGTCCTGATGACCGCGCACTACACGACGGAGACCGCTGTCGAGGCGATCCGCAAAGGAGCGACCGATTATCTTGAAAAGCCGATCCGGCTGCCGGTTTTGCGGGAACGCGTGGGGCGGCTGATTGAGGAAGCACGGCGGCGGGAGGCGCTGGGGGGCGAGCAGGAATTCGAAGGGCTGATCGGCACCAGCCCGCGCATGGCTGAGCTATTCGCGCGCATTCGCCGCATCGCGCCGCACTACCGCTCGGCGCTCATCCAGGGCGCGACCGGCACCGGCAAGGATCTCGTCGCACGCGCGCTGCACGCCCGCAGCGGCGTCAAGGGCCAGTATGTCGTGCTCAACTGCTCCGCGGTGGTGGAGACGCTCTTTGAGAGCGAGCTCTTCGGACATGTGAAGGGCGCCTTCACGGGCGCGGACCGGGATAAGCCTGGGCTGTTTGAAGCCGCCAGCGAAGGCACGCTTTTCCTCGACGAGATCGGCGACATGCCGCTGGCGACGCAGGCGAAACTGCTGCGCGCGCTGCAGAACCAGGAGATCCAGCGCGTGGGGTCATTGCAGGCCCGGAAGGTGAATGTGCGGGTGATCGCGGCCACGCACCGCAATCTGCGCCAGGCGGTTGCCGATCGCCAGTTCCGCGAAGATCTCTATTACCGCCTCACCATGGTGGAGATCCCTGTGCCCTCGCTCGCCGAGCGCAAGGAGGACCTGCCGCTGCTGATTCGCCACTTCGTCGAGCGCTTCGCGCAGCAGTACGGTAAGACCATTCGCGGCGTGACGCCGCGGGCGCGGCTGGTGCTGGAGCGCCACGCGTGGCCCGGCAATGTGCGGGAACTGGAGAACGCCATCGGCCACGCCTGCATGATGGCCGAGGGCGAGGAAATCGACGTGGGCGATCTGCCGGCAATCGTGGTCGGCGAAGCGGCCGCGGCTTACGCGCAGCCGTCAGTCGACGGCAACGCCGCGCCGGTATCCACACCGGTTTCTGACGCCTCTCTGGCCGAGCATGAGAGGCAGCTTGTCGTCAGCGCGCTCGATCGCGCGCAGGGCAACCAGTCGCAGGCCGCGCGCGCGCTGGGCATCGGGCGGGACGCTCTGCGCTACAAGATGAAGAAGTACGGGCTGTTGTAGGAAGACAGGGTTCAGGGTTTAGCGTTCCCGAGCAGTCTCGCCACCGTTTCGCGCAGCGTCTCCGGGCCGGCGGGCTTGGCGAGATAATCGGTGAATCCCGCGCTGAGAATCTTTTCGCGGTCGCCGCGCATGGCGCTTGCGGTCAGCGCGCAGATGGGCAGATCGCGGAAGCGGGCATCCCGGCGCAGCTCCGCCAGCACGCCGTAGCCGTCGAGCTTTGGCATTTGCAGGTCCAGCAGGATCAGGTCGGGATTGCCTTGGCGCGCCCGAGCCAGCGCCTCTTCGCCATCGGCGGCCTCAGTCACTTCGTATCCCGACCGTTCCAGCACGGTGCGCAGCAATTCGCGGCTGCTGGCACGATCGTCGGCAATCAGGATCAGGAATTTCCTGGCAAGGTCAGCCATCAACGTACTCAGAATCCTTTGCGCGCGGAAATGCGGGCGCTTGTCGCTCCTGATGTATTGGCAGTTCCGGGGAATGCTGTGGTCAGGATACGCCTTCAGGCTCCGCCACCGGAAGAGTGAAGGTAAATCTGCTGCCGCGGCCAGGCGTGCTGGACACTTCCATCCAGCCTCCGTGCATCTGCACCAGTTCCTTGGTGATGGAGAGTCCCAGCCCGGTGCCCTCGCGCACACCGCGGGTGGTATTGCCCACCTGGTAGAACTTATCGAAGATGTTCTCCTGCTCGTCGGCCGGTATCCCGATGCCGGTGTCGCCCACGGTGATCCGCGCGAATCCGCTGGCCTCGGCTGTCTCGATCCAGACCGTGCCGCCCTCAGGCGTGAATTTCACGGCGTTGCTCAGCAGGTTGTAGAGCATTTCCTTCACCCGCAGCGGATCGGCGTCAACCTCGCACTGCGATTCGCCGCGATCCTCGATGTGAAGGCTCTTGGCCGCCGCGCCCGGCCGCACGGCGTCCAGCGCCTCGCGGATGCTGCGAGCGAGCGGGTAGCGCTCGCGCCGCAGGGTGAGTTGGCCGGCCTCGATCTTGCTCAGGTCGAGCACGTCGTTGATGAGCTCCAGCAAGTGTCCCGAATCGTGGTGGATATGCGCAACAAACCGTTTCTGCGCCTCGTTGAGCGCACCCTCGCTGCCTTCCTGGAGCAACTCGGCAAATCCGATGATGGTGTGCAGAGGCGTGCGCAGCTCGTGGCTCATGCTGGCCAGGAATTCGCTCTTCAGCCGGTTGGCGCGCTCGATTTCGCGGTTGCGCGCCTCCAGTTCGCTCGTGTATTGCTGCTGCAGCCGGCGCACTTCGCGCTCTGCGCGCTTGCGTTCCGTCACATCGCGGATCACTGCGGTTACATGAACTCCGCCTTCGGTTTGAATCGGGCTCAGACTGATCTCGACGGGAAATAACACACCATCCCGCCGCCGCGCGTGCAGATCGAGACCGCTGCCCATGGGCCGCGTGCGCGGGTGCTCCAGATAATTATCGCGATGCCGGTCATGCTGTGGGCGGACGGCGTCAGGAACCAGCATATCGACAGATTTCCCGAGCAGTTCATCGCGCCGATAGCCGAACATCTCCTCGGCGATCTGATTCACGAGGACGATCTGGCCATCGCTCGAGACTTCGACAATGGCGTCCGGCGCTGCTTCCAGCAACTGCCGGAAGCGCCGCTCCAGACGCGACTGTTCTTCCAGCACGAGGCGCTGCTGGCGCTCCGACATATCGACGTTCGTCTCGAGCACATGCGAGTCGCCCACACCCAGCTCGCGGGTCCAGCGGCTGAGCACGGTCACGCGCTGGCCGGCACGCGTGGAGTGCAGCAGCTCGCCTTCCCAGTGGCCCTCCTGCTCCAGCAGTTTGACGATTTCTTCGAGCGGAACGGGAAATACAGTCTGCAACAAATCGTGGCTCATGCGTCCCGTGGCCTGGGCCGCCGTCCAACCGTAGAGCCGCTCCGCACCCTTGTTCCAGTAAACGATGCGGTCGCGGTGATCGCGCACGATAATGGGTTCGTAGGCCTGATCCAGCAACTGCGTCTGTCGCCGCGACAGCTCGTCGCGTTCCCGCTGCTGGGTGATGTCGCGCGCGATCTTGGAAATCCCGATCAGCTTCCCCGCATCGTCCCGAATCGGCGAGAGGGTGAGGGAGACCACCAGGCGCCGGCCGTCTTTGTGCCGCCGCAGCGTTTCATAATGTTCTACCACTTCATCGGCCCGCACCCGGCGCAGCAGCTCCCGCATGTCGTCCTTGTATCCCTGCCAGGCAAGAATCGTGATCGGTTTGCCGATGACCTCTTCGGGCGTGTAGCCGAAGATCGCCTGGGCTCCGCGATTCCAGGTGGCGATGATGCCCTCCAGCGATTCGCTGATGATCGCGTCGTGGGAGAATTCGACGATCGCCGCCAGGCGCTGGCGCGTCTCCTCCGCCTGCCGCCGCGCGGTGATGTCGCGGCTGAAACTGGCAATACCCAACAGTTGGCCGTAGGCGCCGAAGATGCCGAAGACGCGCATGTCCACTGTGATCGGCTGTCGCGTCTGCGCGTGGCGCATGCGAAATTCGCCAAACCACGGATCGCCGCGCAACAACGCCGGAAGAATCTCGGTATCGAACAGCTCGCGCTGCTCGTCGGACTCACCGCCGAAAACGGGGTAACTCCGCACGTCCTCCTGCTCGCCCAGGCCGAGCAATTCCCTGCCGGCGCGATTGATGAAAGTGGTCTTCAGCGTGGCATCGGTCAGGCAAACGGAGTCCGGCGTGTTTTCGACGATGGCCATCAATCGCCGCTGGCTTTCGGCTGTTTGCCGCTCGCCGGAAACATCCCTCCACTCCACGAGCGCAGCCTGCACGCGGTCCTCCGCGTCGAGGATCGGGCGGGCACACACGGCGATCCAGAAGCCTTCAACAGCGCCGGCGGGGCGCACATACATCTCCGTCTCCACCGTCTGGCCTTTGAGGGCCAGCGCTCCCGGCAAATCTTCTTCGGGCCACAGCGTTCGCCGGTCCGGGAGGTACAAACCGTACGCCTCGCTCCAGCCGGAAAGGGGCGGACCCTGTGGCGCGATACCGTAAACACGTTCTGCCGCGAGGTTCGAAAACTCGACGTGGCCATCCTTTGACAGCAGGACTACGGCTTCGTCGAGATGGTCGACCAGCAAGCGCAACAGGGCGGGATCCGGGCCGCCGGCTATGGGGGGTTCCGCGCCGTCGGCAGCGGGGCGCGGTGCGGCAATTGGTTTGGAACTGAGCCTGCGGGGTCTCATCGATTCAGGGACGCTCAACACCAGGGAACATGTGCTCCGTGGCCGCGGCATTCAGGTCGAGACGACTGCGAACCTCGACCTGAAAAGCGTTGAACAGGAGAAACCAGTCCTGGAATTGCTCAGAGTAGTTTATCCGCGTGCTGGCGCAGCTTGCACTGCGTGATTTGGCGCAGTCCCGTCTATTTCGCGCATTCCGGCGCATATTTGCCGGCCCCCGGAAAGCACCCTGGGCCTCAGAATGCCGCATTTATCGGTAGTTCGATCGAATGGCCCCCCGTTTGCAGTCCACACCGTGTTACCCGGGAGTGAAGTCTTGGATATTACTCTTCAGTACACAGAAGGCGCGCGCTTTATCGCCGAGGCGCGTCATCATCGCCTGGTCATCGATCAGCCGGCGGAAGACGGCGCCAGCGATCACGGAATGACCCCTGCTGAACTGCTGCTCACCTCGCTCGGCGGTTGCGTCGGGCAGTACGTGGCGCAGTACCTCAATATTCGTGGCCTGCCATCCGACGGTCTGCAGGTGCGCGTCGAGGCGAAGCCATCGGCGCGGCCGCTGCGCATTACAGATTTCCAGGTGAAGGTGGTCGTGCCCGGCCTCAGCGATCGCCAGTTGCGCGCTCTCGAGAAATCCTTCCCCACCGGTCTGGTGCAGAACGCCGTCGCGCAGGAAAATGCACTGCGCATCACAGCCGTCTCGATGCACGCGGACAATATCAACTCCTGAGCGGTCTCAAACTTCTTTCTCGCACCGGGCACCAACGTCAGCCATCGATCCTGCCGCGCGAACGTGCAGGCGTTTTTCACCCCTTAGCATGGTCTGTTAACTCCGATTTTTTCCGTCGGTGATGCGCCCTTCTGCAGGATTCTGCAGGATAGAGTTTACCCGGCCTTGCCCGGGATCTTGCCGCGCGCGGCTGAGCCTGAAGGGGCCTGACCGCTGGATGCGAATAGAATGACCCAAGTTCACGACGGGCGAGTGAAACAATGGAAGCATACGAGTCTTCCCGACGGAAGGCTTGCCGGAAGGAGATGGCTGAGTGCGGTTGCTGAATTTCAGACGCGGAACCCGAACAGAATTTGGTGTGGAACGAGATGGGACAGTTCTACCGCTGCAAGCAGCAGGTTATGCGCGTGACCTGGAGTTTTTCTCCGGCGGAAAGAATGCTTTGGCCGCGGCGCATTCGTTGTTGGCGAGAGGCGACGCTTCAGCCATCCTGCTGACCGATGTGGAGATCCTTTCACCGGTGCTGAGACCGGGAAAGATCCTGTGCGTCGGACTGAATTATCGGGATCACGCCGTCGAAGCAAAGATGCAGATTCCCGAAGTCCCGACTATATTCCTGAAGCTGCCCAATGCCGTCGTCGGGCCGGGAGCGCAGATTGTGCTGCCCTCCAGTTCCGAGCAACCCGACTATGAAGCCGAACTGGCGGCCGTGATTGGCGTGGGCGGCAGGAATATCCCGGCAGAACGGTGGCGGGAGCATGTCGTCGGCTACACCATCCTGAACGACGTAAGCGCGCGCGACGTGCAGCTGGCCACATCGCAATGGACGCTGGGCAAGAGCTTTGATACGTTCGCCCCAATGGGCCCGGCGATTGTGACACAGGATGAAATCCCCGATCCGCACGCGCTGGATATTCAGCTGTCGATCGATGGAGAAGTCCTGCAGCGCTCCAACACAAGGGAGCTGATCTTCAAATTGGGCGAACTCATCGCACATGTCTCGGCGGTGGTTCCGCTCGAGCCGGGCGATGTGATCAGCACCGGCACTCCCGCGGGTGTGGGACTGGGGCGCACGCCGCAGCGCTGGCTCAAACCGGGCGAAGAGATCGTCGTTCGGATCCAGGGGATTGGGGAATTGAAAAACCGGACCGTGGCGGAGAAGCACCGCCAGGAAACGGCTGGGGGCCGGTGAAACATGGAGAAGGTGATCCAACTGGATGAACGGGACAATCTGCTGCTGGCCTTGGAAGATCTGCGTGCCGGGGAAACGGTGGAGTTCCGCGGCCGCTCTTATACCCTGCGCGACGACATCCCCCCTAAGCATAAGTTCGTAATCGAGGATCGCTCGGTTGGCGAGCCGCTGATGATGTACGGCGTACGTGTAGGCATCGCTCGGGAGTTCATCCCTCGCGGAGCAAGGGTTACTACCGCGAATGTGCGGCACGACTCGGCCGAGTACTCCGCAGAGCGCCAGCCGTACTCCTGGCAGCCGCCGGATGTTAGCCGTTGGAGGGACAGGACGTTCCCTGGCTACCACCGCGCGGATGGTCAGACAGGCACGCGCAACTATTGGGTGGTAGTACCGCTGGTCTTCTGCGAGAACCGCAATGTCGGCCTGCTGCAGCGCATTTTTGAAGAGGAGCTCGGATACGCTGCCCCCCCTCGCCCGCGCCGTCAGGTGGCGCGCCTCGCGGAGCTGTACAGGCGGGGCTCGCTCGATGCGCTCGTTTCCGATACCGGCGCTCCCGAAGTAAGCGAACCGGCGCTAACCCCGCTCTTCGAAAACGTGGATGGAGTCCGCTTTCTCCTGCACCAGGGCGGCTGCGGAGGAACGCGCGAGGATTCCGACAATCTGTGCCGCCTCATTGCCGGATATCTTCACCATCCCAACGTGGCGGGTGCAACCGTATTTAGCCTGGGATGCCAGCATGCGCAGCCGTCGATCCTGAAAGAGGAGCTGCTCCGTCGCGATCCGCATTTCAACAAACCGCTGGTCCTGCTCGATCAGCAATCCGCGGGCACCGAGACGGCCCTCATGGAGCGCGCGGTGCGCGAGACGTTTGCGGGGCTTGTGGAGGCGAATCGGTGTCGCCGGGAGCCCACGCCACTCTCCAGGCTCACAGTCGGACTGAAGTGCGGCGGTTCCGACGGCTTCTCGGGGATTTCAGCCAATCCGGCCATCGGCCACACCGCCGACCTGCTCGCAGCGCTCGGCGGCAAGACCCTGCTTTCGGAGTTTCCCGAACTCTGCGGCGTCGAGCAGAGCCTTGTGGACCGCTGCGCCACACAGGAAAGCGCCGACAAATTTGTTGCGCTCATGCGCGACTACGCTGCGCGGGCGCGAGCGGTACGCTCCGGGTTCGACATGAATCCATCCCCGGGAAATATTCGGGACGGTCTCATCACCGATGCCATGAAGTCTGCCGGCGCCGCGCGAAAGTGCGGCCGGTCACCGGTGACGGACGTGCTGGACTATCCGGAGTACGCGGCGACACCGGGCCTCAATCTGCTGTGCACGCCCGGGAACGATGTGGAATGTGTGACGGCGCAGGTGGCCGCGGGCGCCAACATCGTCCTGTTCACGACCGGGCTGGGCACGCCAACCGGCAATCCAGTCGCCCCGGTCGTGAAGCTCTCCACGAACACGCCCCTGGCAAATCGAATGCCGGACATCATCGATGTCGATACGGGAGCCATTGTCTCCGGCGAGCGCACCATTGAGGAGATGGGTGAAGATATCCTGGATCGCGTGATCGAGATCGCGAGCGGGACCAGGGTCAAAGCGGAGTTGCTTGGGCAGTACGATTTCATTCCATGGAAGCGAGGCGTTTCATTGTGATGGGGAATTTTCGGCTTGATGGCAGGCTCGCAATCGTTACCGGAGCGGGCAGCGGCATCGGACAGGCGATCGCCAGGAAATTCGCGCAGAACGGGGCCAGCGTCTGTTTGCTGGACCTCGACCGCGAACGCGCCGAGGAGACGGCGCGGCAGATCGGCGGCGAGACGGAAACCATTGTCTGCGACGTAACGGATCCGGAAGCCACTGCCCGGGAATTCGGAAGGCTGGCCGCGCGGCGACGCATCGACATTCTCGTGAACAGCGCCGGAATATCCCACATTGGCAAGCTGGAGACCACGACGCCCGAGGACTTTGAGCGCGTCTTCCGGGTGAATGTGAAAGGCGTGTACCTGTGCATGCAGGCCGTGATTCAACCTATGAAGCGAGCCGGCGGCGGTGTGATCCTGAACATCGCCTCCGTTGCCGCAACCGCCGGCCTGAACGACCGCTTTGCGTACTCAATGAGCAAAGGCGCGGTACTGTCGATGACGCTGTCGGTGGCGCGGGACTACCTCCCGGATAAGATTCGCTGTAACGCCATTTCGCCAGCTCGCATTCACACGCCCTTTGTCGATGCGTACCTGAAGCAGCATTACCCCGGCAATGAGTCGGCCATGTTCGCCAGGCTCTCACAAGCCCAGCCAATCGGCCGCATGGGAACTCCCGAGGAAGTTGCATCGATGGCGCTGTATTTATGTTCCGATGAGTCTGCGTTCCTCACCGGGGCCGATATTCCCCTCGATGGCGGCTTCGTTAATTTGAGAGGATAACTCGCTTGGATTTGCAGCTGAAAGAGAAGGTGGTAGTGATTACCGGGGGCGGTCAGGGCATTGGAGCCGCGATCGCCGAAACCTGCGCGCAGGAAGGCGCTGTTCCGGTAATTGTGAATCGCGATCTGGCCGAGGCCCATCATCTCGCCCAACGGCTTCGCGGTGAAGGCTCGGCCTGCGAACTGATAACGATCGAGCTGCGCACGCCCGAGAGCTGCCGTGCCGCTGTCGACGAAATTCTGCGCCGATGCGGGCGGATCGACGCGCTGGTCAACAACGCCGGCGAGAACGACAAGGTTGGGCTGGAGGCCGGCAATCCTGAGGAGTTCCGGCAATCGGTCGAACGCAATCTATGGCACTACTACTCGATGACACATTACTCGCTGCCTGCTCTTAAGGCGACGCGAGGCGCCGTGGTGAATATCGCCTCCAAGACGGCGATGACCGGTCAGGGAGGCACCTCGGGCTATGCGGCGGCCAAGGGCGCGCAACTGGCGCTCACCCGGGAGTGGGCGGTAGAGCTTTTGCCGTACGCCATTCGGGTTAACGCCGTCGTTCCCGCCGAAGTTATGACTCCCCTGTATCGGAGCTGGCTGGCGCGATTCCCCAACCCGGACGAAAAGCTACAGTCCATCATCCAGCGAATTCCTCTGGGCAAGCGAATGACCGCTCCCGAGGAGATTGCCGCCGCCGTGGTTTTTCTACTTTCGCCTCGCTCCGGTCACACCACCGGGCAGCACGTCTTCGTCGACGGCGGGTATGTTCATCTGGACCGCACCCTTTAGCAGGGTTGCAGGGTGAAGGACGAGGATGACTTACTGCATCGACGCTCATTTTCATCTGTGGCACTACTCCGCCGCGCAATATGGCTGGATTGACGACAGCATGCAGGCGTTGCGCGGCGATTTCCTCCCGGCCCAACTGCAGGCCGAAATGAAAGCCGCAGAGGTGCAGGCCGGCATCGCAGTGCAGGCACGCCAGGACCTGGAGGAAACACGTTGGCTGCTGCATCTGGCTGGCGAGAACTCCAGCATCGCAGGTGTCGTAGGTTGGGCAGAGTTGGCCAGCGCTGCCTTCCCTGCCCAGCTGGAAACGCTTGCCGGGGACCGCTGGCTGAAGGGGCTCCGCCACATTCTGCAGGATGAGCCGGATGACGGCTGCATGCTGCGCGACGATTTCAACCGCGGAATTTCGCTGCTCCATTCCGCCAGCCTGGTCTATGACATCCTGATTTTCGAGCGGCACCTTCCGATCGCGGTGCAATTCATCGATCGGCACCCTGAGCAGGCGTTTGTTCTCGATCACCTTGCCAAACCGAAGATTCGCGGCGGAGAGATTTCTCCATGGCGCGAGAATCTTCGCGAACTCGCCCGGCGCCCGAACGTCTTCTGCAAGATCAGCGGTATGGTGACGGAGGCCCACTGGCAGCACTGGAATGCGGACGACCTGCGTCCATTCCTGGAGGTCGCCCTGGAATGCTTTGGAGCGAAGCGGCTCATGGCCGGCTCTGACTGGCCGGTGTGTACGCTCGCTTCGAGTTACTCGCGATGGTGGCAGGTTTTGCGGGAGTGGGCCGCAGCGCTTTCGCCCGACGAGCAGCGGTCCATTCTTGGGGGGAACGTCGCGGAGGTCTACCGGCTCGAAACCGAACCATGAAAGCCGTGATTCTTCACAGCCGGGAAAGGCTCAAACGGCTCAGGCAGGGAAACCCCTGGCTGGAGCCGATCCGGTAATCCTTTTACTTTTGATGGTGGGCGAGGCGGGAATCGAACCCACAACCCCCGGCTTAGAAGGCCGGTGCTCTATCCGATTGAGCTACTCGCCCCAGTACGCACGGACAACTTCATTTTAGCTGCGCCTGCGGCGCACTCGGTGACTACAAAGATTCCGTCGCGAAGCCGCGCAGGAATCCCAGCAGCGTCTTCTCCGCCCAGCGGCCATCGCCATCCGCGGCGGGCGCCAGGAACGCGCAGTGTCCTCCGTGCTGCGTCTCGATCAGCGTGACATGCGGATTGGCGAGCAGCGCCTCGCGCGTCCGCGGCAGCATGCGGATGAAGGGATCGTCGAGGGCGTGAAGGATCAGCGTGGGCACGCGCAGGGCAGACACGTACTGCGAGCTGGCCACCGAATAGTAGTAGTCGTTTGCGTCCCGGAATCCCCCGTAGCGCGCCACGATTTCCTGATCGAAGTCGCGCATGGACCGAATACGGTCCACCGCGGCACCGGCGTAGATGGCAGGGTACATCCCGATCCGGCGCCGCACCCGCGCCAGCATCGAGCGCAGAAAGTGCCATTCGTAGGCGCGATTGAGGGGCTCGTGCAGCGCCGCGGATGAGACCGCCAGATCCATCAGCGGCGAAACTCCGACGACGGCTTTGATTTGCGCGGAGACGCGATCGCCCAGTTCGCCGGTGAGCTTCAGCACCAGGTTCCCGCCCATCGAGTAACCGACGAGCGCAATTTCCTCCACCTGCTGCTCGCGCACGATGGACTCGATCACCCGGCCCACGTCGCCCGAGCGCCCGGAGTGATAGATGGTGGGCGAAAGATCGTCGGTGCCGCCGCAGGAACGCATGTTCATCCGCACCACGTTGCAGCCCGCGGCGAGCGCGCGCGCCGTGTTGCCGAGGATGTACTTCGAAGTCGACGAACCTTCCAGGCCATGTACCAGCACCACGGTCAGCCGCTGCCGGCGCACCTCGACTGGCTGCCAGTGGCAATGGCAGAGCACACGGCTCGGGCCATAGCCAGCCACGGGACCATCCACTTCCACCAGCAACGTCTCCGGATCGGGCAGGGTCAGCCTCCGGGGCAGAAAATTCCCTGCCAGCGTTTGCAGGTGCCCATTTAGCAGCCATCGCCGCGGAATAAAGTCCGTCAGCCACTCGGCGCGTTCTAATTTGATCGCCGTTTCGCTCACCGCGCCTGCTCCCGTAGCGCATCGAGCACGGCCGCGGCGCGCAATGCGCCGGTCGGCTCATCTTCGTGCCTGAAGTAGGCGAAGACGTCGCCCTGTGCGGCGCGCTCCAGCAGCCGCCCGCGGATTTCGGATAGCCGTTCCTGCGAATAGTCGCTTTTGCGAAAGCGGTAATACGAGAACGGCGCCGCCGCCACGTCCGGCGTCTCCAGCTCATCGCTCTCGGCCACGCATAAGGCTGCGCCGTGGCGCTCCAGCATTCGGTACGTCGACGGATCGAACCACGAGGGATGGCGAAATTCAAAGGCGATACGCAGCTTGAGCGGTTCCACTTTGCGCAGAAACTCCGCGACTCGCTCGGTGGCGATGCGCATATTCGGCGGAAGCTGAAACAGGACGGCCCCCAGCCGTCCGGTGCGCGCTACCGGCTCCAGGACTTCGGCAAAAGCATCGAGGGTCGGCCCGCAGTCCACCAGCCGCTGAAAATGCGTGATCCGCTGCGGCACCTTGAAGGAGAAGCGGAACTCCGGGCCCGTTTGCGAGAGCCAGGTCTCCACGGTCGATGCGCTAGGCAGCGCGCGGAATGTGTAGTTCACCTCGACGGAGTTGAGCCGCGTCGCGTAATGCTCGAGCAGCTTTTTGGGCGAGAGGCCGGCGGGATAAAAATCCGGGCGCCAGCTGGGATATGCCCAGCCCGAGCATCCCACGCAGATGCCGCCGCCGGAGTTCTTCGCTGATTTATGCTTCACGTGAGTGCGCAGCAGATGGGGGCTGCAAATGTTCGGCTGGGGCGGCTAGTGGGGATCGAACCCACGACATCCTGAGCCACAGTCAGGCGTTCTGCCGCTGAACTATAGCCGCCGTACCAAGCCTGATTGTAGCATTCGCAGTATTGTCTTTACGCCTCTCACAGCGCATGCCGGACCGTTTCCATCCTGACGTTCTTCCGCCGCAGCGCCCGTGGCGCGCCTGGGCCGAGCGGCTGTTTTCCGACGACAATCTCGACCGCTACGCGCACCTGCTCGACGACTGCTTCCGCATTCCCGGCACGCGCATCCGGCTGGGGCTCGATGGTCTGATCGGGCTCATTCCGGGGCTTGGCGATGTGCTGGGCGGCATCGCCTCGTGCGTGCTAATCCTGGCAGCGTGGGTGCGCGGCGTGCCGTACGTCGCGCTGGTTCGGATGATGGTGAACCTCGCGATCGACGTCCTGATCGGCGCGATACCCTTCCTGGGCGACATCTTCGACATCGCCTGGAAAGCCAATCGCCGCAACTACCGGCTGATGACGCGCCATCTGCGCCAGCCGCGGCGACACACGTGGAAGGACTACGCGTTTCTGCTGGGTTTCGCCGCGGTCATTCTCGTCGTTCTCGCCGCGCCGCTGATTGTGCTGCTGGTGATCATCCTGTGGCTCCTGCACAGGTGATTTCCGGGATACGCAGCCGTGCCGCGACTGCATGCATGCTGGTTTCCGCAGGAGCACGCTGGGATACAATCAACACGTCGGGGTCCTCACCCGACCCACATATGGCCCGGTGGGGTGACAAACCGGGGCCCCCGACGGGCCCGTAGTTGGCCCGGCGGGGTGGTCAAGTCGGGGCGTAGCGCAGTCTGGTAGCGCATCTGCTTTGGGAGCAGAGGGTCGGGGGTTCAAATCCCTCCGCCCCGACCATTCCTTCCCACAAATCGAGCAGCCATTCACGCCTCCTGGCGCACCGTCCTCCTCAGTAGAACGGATCCTCGACCTATGTTCGCGCAGCATTAGCGGGCTGGGTACTCACGGCCTCGTCGCCTACCAAAGTTGTAGGGTCAGTTTCCAGCTGAAATGCCATAATGGGTTGCTTTAGCCGCCTTACGACGCGTCGGCGCTGTTTCGCCGCGCCGAAGTATGGTGTGCGGGACGATTCTCTGCCCTCAACTGAAGGAATCAAAGGATGCAGACCGCCAACGCACCGGCCGGCAAGAAACGGATCGCGGTCCTGATCTCGGTGCTCTTTTTCTGCCTTCCGCTGATCGGCGAGTTAATCAAATTGCTCACACGTCCGTCGCCGTTCGGGGATTTTATCGGGTATTGGGCCGCAGGACGTCTTTTTCTCACGCATCGCGATCCATACTCGGTCACTAACCTAATTGCGGTGGAGCACGCACAGGGATGGCCGCAGGCGCAACCGCTTGTAATGCTGTGCCCACCATGGGTGCTTCCCATCCTTGGTGCATTCGGTCTCTTACCGTATCAACTGGCGCGAGAGGTTTGGCTCGCAATATCGCTGCTCCTCGATGTCGTCTCAGCTCTGGGACTCTGGTGTTACTTCGGCGGCAGATGGCAGTCATCATGGATTGCGCTGGCGGTCTTTGTGACCTTCGTCCCACTGGGCACCGCTGAGTACCTCGGCCAGTTCACACCCCTGATGCTGGCGAGTCTGACGTTCTTTCTTCTGTTCGTGCGGTCTCAGCGCTGGACACTCGCGGGCGTCACCATGCTGGGCCTATGCATGAAGCCGCAGCTGCTCTGGCTTGTGCTGCTGGCCATTCTGCTCTGGGCCGTTCGAGACCGGAAACTGCGTGTGGTGGGAACGGGTGTTCTGACAGTTACCTTTTTCGGCTGTCTGGCGCTCTTCATCAACCCGCAGATCAGTCATTATTTTCGTGACGCTTACGGTCCGGCCATCGATACGTTGTGTGGCGCCGGGGGAGCTCTACGTGCGATCTTCGGGATGGAGCACCGGTGGCTGCAATTCGTTCCCTCCGTCGCCGGTGGCGCATGGTTCGCCTGTTACTGGATCAGGAACCGAGAGTCGTGGGATTGGCCGACGCATTTGCCACTTCTCCTGATCGTTTCAGTGGCCAGTTCGCCCTATTGCTGGTTTCACGATTTTATTCTGGCCCTCCCCGCCTTCGTCCTTCTGGCTTTGAGGGGTTCCTGGCGATCCGCTCCCGTACTCGCTGCCTGGCTTACTTTGCAGGTTCTGATCGGCATGCCACAGATAAACAAGGCAGAAGCGGCTGCCCTGAGTGCCTTCTGGATCGTTTTCTTTCTCCTGGGTTCGTTGGAAGGCAACAGAAAGCACGTTTCCGCGGGCGAGACACAATTGTTTCCGGAAAGCCTTGCCGCTGGGCTGTAAGAGTCTATGCCGGTTGACCAGCATGCCTTGTGGCAAAGGCGCGCTTATCCAGCCTGACTTCGCGTACCGTTGTTCCCTACAAGACCTGCGCAGGTTCCGGTTTGGGGATACAGCTGCCCCCTACGAACCGACCCGCTCCGTAGCTCTGCTCACCGGCCGGCCGCGACAGTCCATCGGCCAGCAGCGCGATCAGGAAGAACATCGGAACGAACTCGCCGACGAACCATGGCAACGCCCTGCCGAAGGCGCGATGAGGCATCAGGAACTCAAGAACATCGGAGACGGGCGTCGCCAGCACCAGGCACACGATCGCAGCAATAGCCACAAACCTCAGTGTTCGGACAATC
>JASIAO010000355.1 GCA_030041955.1 Acidobacteriaceae bacterium
GTCGCGCCACGCAGCGACGGGCGCATCGAGATCTGGTCCGAGAATTACGCCGAAGGCGTGACCTATGCCTCGGATAATCTGCCGAAAGGGGGAACGCGGCACTGGTCGGATTATCCAATGGGCGTGCTGTGGGCGCTGCGCGAGGCGGGCGTGGATGTGCCGCCGTTCAGCCTGACGCTTGAGGGTGACGTGCCGCTGGGCGCGGGCCTCAGCTCGTCGGCATCAGTGGAGGTGGCCACGGCACTGGCATTGTTGGATGTAGCAGGCGCCACCATGCCGCGCGAAGAGATTGCGAAGCTGTGCCAGCGCGCGGAGAACGTCTACGCGCACGCCTCCTGTGGAATTATGGACCAGTTCATTGCATGCCAGGGCGCCGAGGATCACGCGCTGTTGCTGGACTGCCGTTCGCTGGAGTTCCGGCTGGCTCCGATCCCACGCCACGTGAAGCTGGTGATCGCCAACACGATGGTGCGGCACTCCGTGGCGGGAGGCGAATATGGCACGCGCCGTGCGGAAGTCGAAGAGGGGACAGCGATTCTGCGGCGGCATCGGCCGGAGATCGCCCTGTTGCGAGACGCCACGCCGGAGGACCTGGTTCAGTGGGGGAGCGAAATGCCGGACAACGTCCTGAGGCGCTGCAGGCATATTATTACCGAGAATCTGCGCACAGTGGCCGCGGCCGATGCGCTGGAGGCTGGGAACCTGAAAAAGCTGGGCGATCTCATGGCGGCCGCGCACATGAGCTACCGCGATGATTTCGAGGCCAGCTGCGCGGAGGCGGACGCGATGGTGGATGCGGCGCAGAGGCTTCCCGGATTGATCGGCGCGCGTCTCACGGGAGGGGGATTTGGCGGATGTACGGTGAACCTGGTCGAAGAGGAACAGGCAGTGGAGTTTGCGGCTCGGCTTCGCGAGGATTATCGCCGCGCAACCGGAATCGACCCGGAAATCTATGCCTGCCGCGCTTCGGCTGGAGCACACGAAGTAGAGGTATAGCCCAGTTAATCCACAGAAGTGTCATTGTCGGAGTTTGGCAAGCCGATGTAAGAATCACAGGGGACGCTTCGGCCAACGTGCGGAGCGAAAACATTGTCTTATCCTGAAGAACAGGCGCTCGGACAGGCCGGAGAAAACGTTTCAGAGATGCGCTTTATCAATCGTTCGCAGTACTTTCCCCCGCATGGCCCGAGCGAAGGCGGCATAGTCGCCTACTTCTCGATGGAGATCGCCATTGCGCCGGATATGCCCACGTATAGTGGCGGTCTGGGGGTCCTCGCCGGTGACACGTTGCGCGCCGCGGCCGACATGGGGCTGCCGCTGGCCGCCGTCACCCTGGCGCACCGCAAAGGATACTTCCGCCAGCATCTGGACGCGAACGGCGTACAGACCGAAGAGCCGGAGCCCTGGTACCCGGAAAACACGCTGATCGCCGAGGAGCCGGTGGTTACCGTCTCCATTGAGGACCGGCCAGTCGCCGTGCGCGCGTGGCGCACGGAGATCGAGGGCGTCGCAGGTCATATCATTCCGGTTTATTTGCTGGACACCGACCTCGAGCAGAACGACCCGCAGGATCGCACCCTCACCGATTATCTCTACGGCGGCGGTGCGGACTACCGGCTGCGCCAGGAAGCGGTCCTGGGCATCGCCGGAGCGCGGATGCTGCGCGCGCTCGACTACGACCCCGTCGTGTACCACATGAACGAGGGTCATGCGGCGCTGCTCACTCTCCCGGTGCTGGAGCAGGAGCTGCACGGCGCCGGTCTGCACACAGCCACCGAAGAGACCATCCAGGCGGTGCGCGGGAAGTGCGTCTTCACTACGCACACTCCGGTGCCGGCGGGGCACGACCGCTTTTCCGGCGAGCAGGCGTACCGGATCCTGGGTCACGAGCGCGCCAGCCTTCTGGAGCGCTTCGGCTGCTTCCATGACGGCCTGCTGAACATGACCTACATCGCGCTGCGATTTTCGCGCTATGTGAACGGCGTGGCCATGCAGCACGGCAAGGTTTCCCGGCAGATGTTCCCGGACTATCGGATAGACGCGATCACCAACGGCGTACATGCCGGCACGTGGACGGCGCCTGCCGTGCGTGCTGTCTTCGACAAGCACCTGCCGCGCTGGCGCCAGGATAACGTCACCCTGCGGTACGCGATCGATATCCCCGAGAACGAGATTGTTGAGGCGCACGCCGCCTCCAAGCAGGCGCTGCTGGATGTGGTGAAGGCGCGAACCGGCGTCGAAATGCGGCCGGAAGTCTTTACCCTTGGCTTCGCGCGGCGCGCGGCCACATACAAGCGTGCTGACCTGCTCTTTACCGATCCCGAGCGCCTGGTGCGCTGCGCGGAGAAGCAGGGCGGCATGCAGATTCTTTACGCGGGCAAGGCGCATCCCGCCGATGAGCCGGGCAAGGCCAAGATCCGACGGGTAATCGAGCTCTCCAATGAGCTGCGGCAGAGCGCACTGAGCATCGTTTACCTCGAAAACTACGAGTGGGACCTGGGAGCGCTGCTCACCGGCGGCGTGGATCTGTGGCTGAACACTCCACGGCGGCCATATGAAGCTTCGGGAACCAGCGGCATGAAGGCCGCCCTGAACGGCGTGCCCAGTCTCAGCATCCTGGATGGCTGGTGGATCGAGGGATGGATCGAGGGCGTGACCGGCTGGGCCATTGACGACCACGACGACGAGCCTGGCGAAGCCAATTCGCTGTACG
The DNA here is from genome assembly GCA_030041955.1 of Acidobacteriaceae bacterium. Taxonomy (GTDB): domain Bacteria; phylum Acidobacteriota; class Terriglobia; order Terriglobales; family Acidobacteriaceae; genus Palsa-343. The sequence continues at coordinate 2,714 of JASIAO010000355.1, forward strand.
AGCACCTGGAGCAGACGATCCTGCCGCTCTTCTATCGCGATCAGCCGCAGTGGCGGCGCATCATGCGCTCCACCATCGCGCTGAACGGGTCCTTCTTCAACACGCAGCGCATGCTGGAGCAGTACCTGATCAATGCGTATTTTCCTGAGCAGCGCGTGGTGAAGGCCGCCCCCGCCCCGATCCCTGAGCCGTCTCTGGCTCACTAAGAGTGTCCGCGGTGTGGTTACCACCGCGGATGCTCCGCGATGGAGGAGCGATCCGCCAGTGCTATACTTGCGCTGAATTTCCACGATTTTTCTCGCCTGCGACGGTGAAACCGAGTTACAAACCGCAGCTTTCCGGCCCTCCTTGCCCGGTTCTGCGTCCCGAAGCCGGGGAGCGGTTCCCTTGAGCGCGTCAGTCGAGGCTGGCACGGCTTCGCGCAGGCCGCTGTGCGTCGATCTTGACGGCACTTTGGTGAAAAATGACACGCTGATGGATTCTCTGCTGCTGCTGGTACGCACCCGGCCCGCCGCAGCGCTGCGCACCCCGCTGTGGTTGCTGCGCGGCAAAGCGGCGCTGAAGGCCGAGGTTACCGCACGCGTCTCGCTGGACGAACGGCACCTACCCTACAATCGGCGGCTCATCGAATTTCTTGACGCTGAGCGCGGCGAAGGCCGCAAGCTTTATCTGGCCACCGGTGCAGACCGGCAACTGGCCGCGCGGATCGCGAATCATCTGGGAATTTTCGAAGGCGTATTGGCCAGCGACGGCCAAACGAACCTGACCGCGGGCAACAAGCTCGATGGCCTGCGGCAGGCTTTCGGTGACGAGGGCTACGACTACATCGGCAACGCGAGTCCGGATTTACCTCTGCTCGAACATGCAGGATCGGCGATGCTGGCGAATCCCGGGCCGGCTCTGCGGGCGCGGCTGCGCGCGCGCGGGGTCACGGTCCAACGAGAGTTCGACGATCGTGTGCCGCCGGCGAAAGCCGTGCTGAAAGCGGTTCGGCTGCACCAGTGGGCGAAGAACATCCTGATCTTTCTGCCGCTGCTGCTGGCGCACAATCTCCACGCTGGGGTGGTGGCCGCGGCGCTGCTGGCCTTTGTCAGCTTCAGCCTGTCCGCGTCGGCCACGTACATCGTCAACGATCTTCTGGATATCGAGGCGGACCGACGGCACCCACGCAAGCGCATGCGGCCTTTCGCCGCCGGCGATCTTTCCGTTGCTGCAGGCGTGATGATCAGCACGGTTTTCCTTGGAGTATCGCTCGCTATCGCGACAGTGTGGCTCCCGCGCGAGTATTTGACGTGGCTGCTGCTGTACCTGGCGGCGACGCTCTCCTACTCGCTGTATCTCAAGCGCGTCGTGCTGGTCGATGTAATCCTGCTCTCCGGCCTTTATACGGTGCGCATGCTGGCCGGATCGGCGGCGACGCGTGTGCCCATCACCCCCTGGCTGGCCGCCCTTTCGCTCTTCCTTTTCCTCAGCCTGGCTATGGTGAAGCGCTTCAGCGAACTCGAGAATACGCGGGCGCGCGGGCAGTCACTGGCCAACGGACGCGGCTATCTTCTCGGCGATATCGAGCAGTTGCGCAGCTTCGGGACCTCCTGCGCGTATGCCTCGGTCGTCGTCTTTTCGTTCTACATCGGGTCGCATGAGGTGACCCGGCTCTACCGTCACCCCGACCGCCTCTGGCTGATCACGCCCCTGATGATTCTGTGGCTGAGCCGCGTATGGCTGCTGGCGTCCCGCGGCGAACTGGACGAAGATCCGGTGATTTTTGCAGTGACCGACCGAGTCAGTCTTTTGATCGGTCTGGCCGTAGCGACCATTGCGGCAACGGCAGCGCTGTGAGGGCTATGGGCAAATTACAGAAACGGCCGCGCTTTGAATCGTGGGGGCGTTTTCCCACGCTGCCCGCTGGAATGGTCCCCCTGCATTGGACCACCGATTTCCCGCTGCCTGGGCCGACCGGAGCCAAACAATTGCCGGTGGGGCTGGGGCGCAGTTATGGCGACGTTTGCCTGCTTGAGAACGGCACGCTGCTGGCGACGCCGGGGATGGACCGGCTGCTTCATTTCGACCCCACGACGGGCGTGCTGCGCTGCGAGGCGGGCGCCTCGCTCCAGCAGATTCTGGATTTTGCCGTGCCCCGCGGGTTCTTTCTGCCGGTTACGCCGGGCACGAAGTTCGTGACCGTCGGCGGCGCGATCGCGAACGACATTCATGGCAAGAATCACCATGTGGCTGGAACCTTCGGGCGCCATGTACTGCGCTTCGAGCTGGTGCGCTCCGACGGCAGCCGGTTTGTCTGCAGCCCGGTCGAAAACCAGGACTGGTTCGCCGCCACCGTCGGCGGCATGGGGCTGACCGGCCTCATCGCGTGGGCGGAGATCCGGCTGCGACCCATTGTCTCGCGCAAAATCGACTATCGCGGTGTGAAGTTCCACGGCATTGCGGAATTTCTGGAGCTCTCACGCACCTCGACCAGTGAATATACGGTTGCGTGGATCGATTGCGTGTCCACGGGAAAGAACTTCGCGCGCGGCATCTTCATGCAGGGGGATCACACGGCGATTCCCGGGCCACTCAACCGCAGCAAGGAGGCCAAGCTGGTCTTTCCTTTCGATCTGCCTGGGTTCGTTCTCAACCGCTGGTCGATGAAGGCCTTCAACGCGCTCTACTATCACCGCCAGTTCGGTCAGGAGAAGTCGGGGCCGGTGGATTACGAGCCGTTTTTCTATCCCCTTGACGCAGTGTTGCGCTGGAACCGCATGTACGGGAAATCCGGTTTGCTGCAGTTCCAGTGCGTGCTGCCGCGAGAGTCGGGCGAACAGGGCATCGTGGAGATGCTGAAGATGATCACGGTCGCGGGTCTGGCGTCCTTCCTCGCGGTCATCAAGGTCTTCGGCGACGTCCCATCCCCGGGGATGATGTCCTTCCCCGTCCCTGGAATCACACTGGCGCTGGATTTTCCCATCCGGCGCGATAAAAGTTTCGAGCTGCTCGATTGGCTGGCGAAGATCACGCAGGAATACGGCGGCCGCATGTATTCTGCCAAAGATGCGCGTATGACCGCGGAGCAGTTTCAGGCGTTCTATCCGCAGTGGCAGGAGTTCGCTCTCTACATCGATCCCGCTTTCGATTCGGCCTTCTGGCAACGCGTGACCGGACGGAGGCCGCGCGATGAGTGAGCGGCGGCCGCTTCCGCAACGCATTCTGGCGTTGGGCGCGACCTCGGCCATTGCCGAGGCTACGCTGCGCCTCTTCGCCGAGCGCGGCGCGAGCTTCGTACTGTTGGGGCGCACTCCGCACAAGCTGGCTGCGGTGCGGGACGATCTGCAGACGCGAGGCGCAGCCGCGGCGACAGCGGTTGTTGCCGACCTGGACGACACGGCTGCGCACCCCGCGTTGCTGGCGCAAGCAGTCGAGGCGATGGGCGGGATCGATCTGGCCCTGGTGGCGCATGGCGTGCTCGGCGAGCAGTCGCAGGCCGAGCGTGATTTCCCTGCGGCCGAGGCGATCCTCCGGACGAATTTCCTTTCTGCGGTTTCGCTGGTCGGCTGGCTGGCGAATTACTTCGAGTCGGAGCGGCGCGGAACCATCGCCGTGATCTCCTCGGTTGCCGGAGATCGCGGGCGCAAGAGCAACTACGTCTATGGAGCGTCGAAGGGTGGGCTGAATGTCTTCCTCGACGGGGTGCGCAACCGCGTCGATCGTGCCGGCGTGAATGTGCTCACCATCAAACCGGGCTTCGTGGCCACACCGATGACGGCGCATCTGGAGCCGAACGCGCTCTTCACACAGCCGGCTCAGGTGGCGCGGCACATTCTGCGGGCCATTGAGAAGCGGCGCGACGTTGTTTATGTGCCGCCAGTCTGGGCCCTGATCATGCTGGTGGTGCGCAGCATCCCGGGCGCGCTTTTCAAGAAGCTCAACTTTTGACGCGGTTTGATGACGCAGGACCTGAATCACGGCGGAGCATTCGAACATCTATACTGCAGCGTTGCTGGTGCGAGTCTTTTTTTCGCATCCAGCCGTCTCCTGAAAACATAGAGCGAAAATCAGCTTCATTTTCTGCCCTCCCTGTGGCGGGTGGATACTGTCATCAGAGCAAAATCAGGGTATCTGTACCCTGATCGAATTCTTCCAGGGTTGCCGCTCTCCGTTGGTCGCGTCAAGTTGAGCGCTCTGGCATCGGGAACCATCAACCCTGATTTTGCTGTAGCAGCATCGTGCCGTCGGATCGTCACCGTTGATTACTTTGGAACATTCTGAGCGCCGGAGCAGGGGCTCCAGGCTGGCGGAAAGTCCGCGCATCGCGGGAGAGACTCAAGCCTTATGTGGATAGTCCGCCTCGCGCTGCGACGGCCGTACACCTTCGCCGTGCTGGCGCTGCTGCTCATGATTTTGGGGCCGCTGGCCATCATCACCATGCCGGTGGACATCTTCCCCAACATCGACATCCCTGTGATCTCGATGATCTGGCAGTACACCGGCTTCTCACCGGAGCAGATGGCGGACCGCATCGTGACGCTGAGCGAACGCTCTCTGACGACCACGGTGAACGACATCGAGCACATCGAGTCGATGTCGGTAAACGGGCGCAGCGTCATCAAAATTTATTTCCAGCCGGGCGTGGACATCGGCAACGCCGTCGCCCAGGTAACGGCGATTGCACAGACCCAGATCAAACAGCTGCCCGCGGGCACAACCCCGCCGCTGATCATCCAGTACAACGCGTCCAGCGTGCCCATTATCCAGCTGGGACTCTCCGGTCAGGGACTGACCGAGACCCAGCTGAACGACTATGGTTTGAACTTCATCCGCACGCAGCTGGTCACGGTCCCCGGTGCCGGAATTCCCTACCCGTACGGCGGCAAGCAGCGCCAGGTGCAGGTGGATCTGAATATGCCCGCGCTGCAGTCGAAGGGGCTGTCGCCCGCGGATGTGGTGAACACCATCGCGGCGCAGAACCTGATTCTTCCTTCCGGCACCATCAAGGTCGGGCAGTTCGAATATCAGCTGGAGAGCAACGCCGCGCCTCTCACCACCGAAGGGCTGAACAATCTGCCCATCCGCGAGGTCAACGGCGCCATGGTCTACATCCGCGACGTGGCGCACGTGCACAGCGGATCGCCGCCGCAGACGAATATCGTGCGCGTCGACGGGCAGCGCGCCTCGCTGCTTTCCATCCTGAAAACCGGCAACGCATCCACGCTGGACATCATTAAGGGCATCCGGGCAAA
>JASIAO010000356.1 GCA_030041955.1 Acidobacteriaceae bacterium
CCCGGCCGCATCTGGCTCCAGACCCTCCCTATCTCGCGACTCGCGCAACAACTCCTCGAGTACATGCCCTCGCAGCAGCCGTCCAGGACAGCCGAAGCCGGCGTCCTCGGGGGCATCGTCGGCTCCGTCCTCGACAACATGCGTTAACCAGCCCGCGGGCGGTCTTCTTTCACGAGAAGATCGCCCCGTTCCTCAAGGACGACACTCCTTCCGAGCGAATTGAGGGTCGGCTTGTGCGTCGGACTCCCACCTCGCCCGGGCACAACACCGCTTCCTGATTTCTCATCTCATTCGACACAACCGTGAGCGGCCGGCGCCCATCCCCACGCTGCCGCGCCGCCGCCGGCTCCATCTGCTTCCGGCGCACGGTCCTTGTCCGCGTAGAGCCGCGTTCCGGTGAACGTAACCTTCCACGCGCGATCAACCCCACCTTTCAGGAGTCCAGGAGTTCTCCCAGACATGCTTCACCGAATCCTCGCCGTGGCTCTCCTTTGCGGAACCGCGGCAGCCCTCAGCGCTCAATCGAACGTCAGCTTCGAAACCTATGCCGACAATCACGGGGCGAATCCCGGCGTGATGGTTGTGGGCGACTTCAACAACAGCGGCAAGCCCGGCCTGATTCAGTGCTGCAACTCGAACACCCAGATGGTCTTCCGCGCCGGCAACGGGGACGGCACCTTCCAGGCCCCGGTCGTTGCCTGGGCCACCCCGGTCTCTCTCGAAAGCCCGGTGGCCGTCGATGTGAACGGCGACGGCAATCTCGACCTCGTCGCCATCGCCGCGCAGAACCCTCCCGCTCCTCCGGGATCCGGCTATTACTACCTCACCGTGTGGCTCGGCAACGGTGACGGCACCTTTCAGTCGCCGCAGGTCTACACCACCACGACGACGCCCGCATCCCTGGTCGTCGGCAATTTCTTCGCAGATGGGCATCCCGATATAGCAGTCTCCAACGGTGTCAATACCATCGACCTCTTCCGCAATGAGGGCAACGGCACCTTCACCGACGCTCAGTCCTTCACCGTCGGCGGCGGTTCGCTCTCCGTCATGACCATGGTTGGCGGCGACTTCAACGGCACCGGCGTCACCGATCTGGCCGTCATGCAGCTGGCCGGAACCAACAACAGCGTAAACTTCGCCGACCCGCAGACCCTCTATGTCCTCTGGAACGACGGTAAGGGCGATCTTGCTGAGCAGCCGCTGGGCAGCAATTATTACTTCCCCAATATTGCCGTCAGCCGCCTCAACGGCGACGGCATGATGGACATCCTCGTCAGTTATGCCTCGTCCGAGAACTCCCAGGCTGTCACCGTTGATGCGTATTACGGCCAGGGAGACAACACGCTTTACAAAAGCACCATCGTGAACTCCACCACCGGCGTCAGTCCCGCCAATGTCTACGGCCTCGCTGGCGTAGACGTCAACGGCGATGGCTATGGCGATATCGTGGCCTTCGGCGATGCCCTCCAGAATTGCCCCAACGGCTGCACCACCGTTCCTGCCGGCATGTTCGTGTGGCTGGGCAACCCCAACGGCTCCTTCCAGCAGACTCCACAGGAATTCATCACCTCCAATGACGCCCAGATCGGCTCATTCGCCATGGCCGACTTCAACCGCGACGGCATGATGGATTTCGTCGAGGCCGTCCCCGGAGGCGCCGCTGGGCCGACCGAGGTCTACATCAACTCCACTACGCGAACCACCTGCGGCACCTACACCATCAGCCCGTCAGTTACCGTTTGCCAGCCGGTCGACAACACTTACTCGCCCAGTCCCGTGCGCGTCCAGGCCAACAGCTTTGACACAACCACCGTAACGGCCATGCAGGAGTACATCGACAACAAGCTCGTCTACTCCGAACCCGTCACCAGCTTCAACACCACCTTCCCGGTGAGCAACGGCACGCACTTCTTCGTCACCAAGGGGTGGGATTCCAGCGGCCGCAGCTTTGTCGCCGACCGCACCGTCACCGCCTATACCGGAACACCGGGACCGGTGTGCTCCGTTCCTCCGGACTCGGCCAGCATTTGCCTGCCCGCGGGGGATGCCGGCAGCTCGCCGGTCACCATCCTCGCCAACGGTGATGCCGGCACGTCGGTCGCAACCGCCGCCCAGCTCTACATCGACGGCACCCTGGTGGTGGATAACGAGGCGACCTGCAACTCCGACGACGACTGCTACGGCGCCGACTCATTCGTCCAGACGACGCAGAACCTTTCCTCGGGAACTCACGACCTGGTTTTCAAGCTCTGGGACGTGGCCGGTAACGTCTACGAAGCCAGCAGGACGATCACCGTACAGTAATCGGGTCCCGCGGCGCAGATTCCCTGCGATCTGCGCCGCATTCGCTTTCGCCTGCTTCCGGCGCACGGTCCTTGTCCGCGTAGAGCCGCGTTCCGGTGAACGTAACCCCCACGCGCGATCAACCCCACCTTTCAGGAGTCCAGGAGTTCTCCCAGCTATGCTTTACCGCACACTTGCCCTCGCTGCCCTGCTCGGAACTACGGCAGCAGCAATCCATGCCCAGTCCACCCCCAGCTTTGAAATGTACGGCCTCAACTCCTGGAGCGTCGCGCCCTCTGTTCCGATCGTACGGGGCGACTTCCATAATGCCGGCACACCAGATGTCGTCTACCCCGGCAATACGCAATCGCAGACCGTGCTCACTATGCTGACTGGCAACGGCAACGGCACCTTCCAGCCGCCGCAAACGGTCGCAACCCCGAGCACATTCACCAACGATCTTGTCGCCGCCGATATCAACGGCGATGGAAATCTCGATCTCGTGGACATCACTGACAACGGGTTGGAGGTTTTTTACGGCAACGGCAACGGCACCTTCCAGCCAGGCATCGAGTATGCAACGACTGCCACCGCCTTATCCGTCACCACAGGCAACTTCTTCAACGACGGCTACACCGATGTCGCTGTCGGCGATAAAAATGGCAATGTCGAAATGTTTAAAAACGTCGACGGGAAGTCGCTGGTGCTGACCTCGACGGTGCAGATCGCGAACAGCACCGACACTGTTCAAAACCTGGTTCGCGCCGGCAATCTGGACGGCAATGGGGAGACCGATCTGGGAGTGCTCCTGCAGGTAGGGGATGACCCCGCCAACGTTTACGCGGTATGGAACCAGGGCAACGGCGACTTCACCGCTGACAAGCTGGCCAGCTATGCGTCTCCTCTCTCCTTAAACGTGGGCAATGCCAACGGCAGCGGGATCGACAGCATCGTCGCCTCGTATTACTGCGATCCCAGCGTGCCTCTGGGTTCGTCTCAGACCGCGACCTGCACCGGCATCGACATCTTCTACGGCCTGGGCGACCAAACCATGATCCAGCGCACGGTCGTCACCGACCAGACCGACCTGGCCAGCAACAGCACGGTCTGGCCCGTCGACGTCAACGGCGACGGCATCATCGACCTCGTCTCGGCCGGCTACCATAAGCAAATCGATGGCTATTCAGGACTGATGGTTTGGCTGGGAAATGCCAACGGCACTTTCCAGCAAACGCCGCAATATTACTTTTCCGATACGGATAACGCAGGCGCCATCGTTCCCGGCGACTGGAACCGCGACGGCATGATGGGCTTCGTCATGCCCTGGGGCGCCGGAACCGAGGTGTGGATCAACGGGGACAATCGCGCCGCGTGCGGCACTTACACCATCAGCCCCTCCGTGACCGTGTGTCAGCCCGTGGACCAAACCTATTCGCCCAGCCCGGTAACCGTGCAGGCGAACTCCTACGACACGGACACAGTGACGCAGATGCAGGAGTACGTGGACGGCACGCTCAAGTATTCGGAACCGGTCACCAGCTTCGACACCACCTTCTCCGTCAGCGACGGCACGCACCTGTTCGTGACCAAGGGCTGGGATGCAAGTGGGCGTGACTTCGTGGCCGACCGCACCGTCACCGTTTACAGCGGTACGCCCTACCCGGCCTGCCCGGCAGCCGTGGGCACCGCGAACATCTGCCTGCCCTCGGGCACAACCAGCAGCTCGCCGGTGCACATTCTCGCCAACGGGGCCACCGACGTAATCCCCTCGGCCGCCCAGCTCTACATCGACGGCACTCTGGTGGTGAACAACACAACCGGGGCTACGTCTTACGTCGACACGACGCAGACCCTTTCCGCGGGAACGCACGACCTGGTCTTCAAGATGTGGGATGGAAGCGGGAACGTCTACCAGGCCACTAAAACGATCAC
>JASIAO010000357.1 GCA_030041955.1 Acidobacteriaceae bacterium
GTGCCGTTCAACACGCTGGTGGATTCGCCGGTGATTGCCGGGAAATATTTTCGGGAGGTGGATCTGACGCCGGCCGGCTCATCGGTGCATCGTTATCTCGACATGGTGGGTGACGATGCGGCAGCAGTTGATATTTCCGACGCGCAAATCGCCGACTATCGTCACCTGGTGGAGCAGGCACAGGCGCTGTTCCAGTCGCATCACTACGATGACTATCACTTCCTTCTGACGTTGAGCGACTACGTCTCGACGGGGGGCCTGGAGCACCACCAGTCGAGCGACGACCGCGCGCGTGGCGGCACGAAGATGTTTGCCGACGCCGACCACTTCATGCTCGACGGCTCGCTGTTGCCGCATGAATACACACACTCATGGAACGGCAAATTCATGCGGCCCGCGCAGCTGTGGCAGCCCAACTTTGAGGATCCCGAACATACGGAGATGTTGTGGGTGTATGAGGGTCTCACGGTGTACCTCGGCGATATGCTGACGGTGCGCAGCGGGTTGTGGTCGCCGGATGTATGGCGTGAGGCGGTCGCTTACCGGGCGGCGTCGATGGCTTACCGAACCGGCCGCGCATGGCGGCCGCTGATCGACACCACCATTGCGGCGCAATTGGAATACGGCTCGCCGGAGGCCTGGTCGAACTGGCGGCGGCAAACCGACTTCTATCGAGAAGGCCAACTGCTGTGGCTGGCCGTCGACATGAAAATCCGGACGCTGAGCCAGGATCGGCGCTCCATCGACGATTTTGCCCGACAGTTTTTCAGTGTCGACAATGGCAGCTTCGTCACTCACACCTACAACTTCGACGACATCGTCGCCGCGCTCAATGCCGTCCAGCCGTACGACTGGGCGAGCTTCCTGCATAACTGGCTCGATGGCGTGGGCCAACAGGTGCCGCTGCTCTCCGGCATCGAGGCCAGCGGTTGGCGTCTGGTCTACACCGATCAGCCTTCGCGGTACCAGAGCGCGCTCGAGAATGTCGGCGAAGGCGAACTGAGCAGCGCCGGCATCAACGCCATGTTCTCGGTGGGCTTGTTCCTCGACCGCCAGGGCAAGGTTGAGGACGTGCTGTGGAACGGACCGGCTTTCCAGGCCGGGCTCGCACCGGGCATGAAGCTGGTCGCCATCGACGGGCGCGCGTACAGCCCCTTCGTCCTGCGGAGCGCAATCGCCGAGGCGCAGACAAGCAGAAATCCGTTGCAAATCACCGCGGAGTGCGATGGCGTCACCGAGACCTACACAGTCCATTACGACGGCGGAGTGAAGTACCCGCATCTGGTGAGGGCGCCGGGCACGACCGACTATCTGAGGCAGATCTTCATGCCCAGGCCGTTGGTCAATGGCACGCAAGTTGCGGAGCGCGGACAAATTAATCATTGATTTCCGTGCGAGAAGCTGCCTATACTCACCCGCACATCACCGTATCCTTCACAGCTCTCGGGATTGTTGCGCAAGGCTACCTTGAATTCCCCATTCAGGAGCAACTATGCGGGAAGTGTGTGCGTGTTATCCCTCAGCGAAGACCACGCTTCTTTGGGCGATGCTTGCAGTCTCAGCGACCGCCAGCACTGCGCTGATCAGCGGCTGCCTGTCGAGCAGCTTAGGAAGCCAGAACGCCGCCACCATCTCGGCATCGAGCAGCACCATCCGCGTGAACCAGCAACTGCAGCTGAAAGCCGACGCCGGCGCGGAGAGTCTTACTTTTTCCGTGAACGGCATCCCGGGAGGTAATGACGAAGTCGGCACGGTGAACGCTAAGGGGATGTACACCGCTCCGGCGGCGATTCCGACTCCGGATACGGTGACGATCACGAGCGCTTCGAAGGAGTTTGCGAACGCGCCAAAGGGATCGGTCACACTGACCATCTGGAATCCAATTCCGGTTCTCTCCAGCGTGAGCCCATCGGGATTTCCCGAGGGAACCACGACGGTATTAGTGAACGGATCGCAGTTTGTGTACGGCGCCCAAATCAGCTGGAACGGCGCCATGGTGCCCACGACCTATGTATCGGATTCACAACTGGTGGCATCGATTGCGGCGCCGGTTCCGGGGACTTATCCCCTGAATGTCACGAATCCGAATCCTGGATCGGCCAGCGCCAAACCACTTTCGCTGAAAGTGGGACCTGGGCAGGTGGTGCTGCAACTGTATCCGAATTCCGGCTCGGATGTCCGCGTGAGCAACCAGATCAGCTTTGGATTGACGGTCAATGGGACGGACAATCCCGGAGTCACGTTGCAGGTGAATGGGATTCCGGGCGGCAATGCGCAAATCGGCACCGCGGTTTCTAACTCGGACGGATCGATAACTTATACCGCGCCGCCGGTGGTTCCCACGCCCAGCAACGTTGTCGCGCTGAAGATCACCAGCGTCGACAATCCGGCGGTATCGATCGAGCAGGATATCTCGGTGATGAATCCGATTCCGATACTTATGTCAGCCACGCCGATGTCGTTCAATCCCGGAGCGGCAACGGTCGTGCTGCAAGGCCAGAAGTTCATCACCGGCGCGCAGGTGCTGGTGAACGGGTCCGCGATCCCGGCCACCTTTAACAGTTCAACGCAATTAACGGCCAACCTGAATCTGACCGAGCCGGGCAATCTCGATCTGCAGGTGCTGAATCCGGCACCGGGGCCAGCGGCTTCCTCGGATCTGATTGCGCAGGTGAACGGCACGCCGCCTGTGCCGGTGGTGGATCCCAACGATGCGTCGCGCTTTCTGGAACAGGCGACGTTCGGAGCCACCGATGCCGACATTCATCATCTGTCAATGATTGGGTATGAGGCGTGGCTGAACGAGCAGTTCGCGATTCCGCCGACGCCGCAGGTGCCGCTGGTGCAGGAGGAACTGATGCTGAATAACCCACCCTGCGCCAGCGCCGATGTGAAATGCAATGCCGCGCTATTCCTGCAAAACAGCTCGGATGAGCAGTTCGTGCAGAATACCTTTTGGCAGCAGGCGATCACGGGAAATGACGAGTTGCGGCAGCGGGTGCGCTATGCGCTGAGCGAGATGCTGGTGGTCTCAAGCAACAATTCTTCCGGCGTGCAGAGCTATCCTCGCGGAGAAGCCAACTTTTTCGATGTGCTCGGCGCCGACGCCTTCGGGAACTTCCGCACCATCCTCCAGGATGTCACGTTGAATCCGGAGATGGGCATCTTCCTCTCCATGCTGGGCAACGACAAAGGAAATGCCACCACCGATCCGGACGAGAACTACGCGCGCGAAGTGATGCAGCTGTTCACGATCGGCTTATACCAGCTCAACGACGACGGCACGCAGAAGCTGGATGGAAACGGGCAGCCAATACCGACCTATTCGAACAACGACGTGATGGGGCTGGCGAAGGTCTTTACCGGCTTCAGCTGGAACATTCCCGGGAGCGATGGCGACGCCGGATGGTCGAACTGTTGCGCCTATGTGGGCCCGGGTTATGGCGAGGATCTGCTGCCGATGCAGAGTTACTCCGACCACCACTCGACGGAGGAAAAAGATTTTCTTGGGACGACGATTCCGGCGGGGAGTTCCGACGCGGATGGCGACCTGAAGATTGCGCTGGACGCGATCTTCAATCATCCCAATGTGCCGGCGTTCGTCTCGAAGCAACTTATCCAGCATCTTGTCACGAGTAATCCGAGTCCTGCATATGTCAGCCGGGTTGCGGCCGTCTTCAAAGACGATGGAACGGGCGTACGCGGAAACATGAAGGCGGTGATCAGCGCCATCCTGCTGGACCCGGAAGCACGCGATACTGCCGATTACTCCGATAATCCGCAATATGGCAAGGTGCGGGAGGCGCTGCTGCGCTACACGGAATGGGCGCGCGCCTTCACGGCGCAGTCGCGGACCGGCTCTTTCAACATACAGAGCACCGAAGACCCCATTTATGGGCTGGGCGAAATGCCGCTGCGTTCGCCTACGGTCTTCTGGTGGTTCAGTCCGGGATATGTTCCGCCGGGCACCAGCCTGGCCGCGGCGAACCTGACCGCGCCGGAAATGCAAATGACCAATGTATCCACGGTGGTGGGCTACATCAACTACATGCAGAGCGCCATTGGCGGCGATTCCGATTCCGGCCCGGATGTGTTCGCGGCTTATGGCACGGAAATGGGGCTGGCCGCGACACCTGATCAGTTAGTGGATCGGCTCAATCTTCTGCTGATGGCGGGAGAGATGAGCAGCACATTGCAGTCGCAGATTGTGGCTGCGGTGGAGGCGATTCCGATCCCCAGCGGCGATGAGAACGCGATCAACGCCGCGCTTGCCAATCGGGCAAGAATGGCTATCTATCTCACCATGGCTTCGCCAGACTTCAGCGCGCAATTTTAGTGAGGCTACGATGAACCGATACGAGCAATCCCGGCGGCAATTTCTGAGAACCGCATCCATGGCCTCGATGGCAGGCTTTGCGGTCAGCCCATTTCTGCTGGAACTGAATGGACTGGCAGCTTTGGCACAGGACAGTTCCGGATCAGACTACCGCGCCCTGGTTTGCGTTTATCTGCAGGGGGGCAACGATGGCCACGGAACGGTGATCGCTACCGACCCGGAGTCCTTTGCGGCCTTTACCCAGGCACGTTCGGGAGCGCCGGGGCTGGCGTATCCGCTGAGCGACCTGCTGCCGATCGTGCCTAACACGGAGCAGAGCGGCCGCACGTTTGCCCTCAATCCTTACCTGTCGGGAATCCAGAACCTGTTCAACGCCAGCCGAGCCGCCATCGTGGTCAATACGGGCACGCTCGTCGTTCCCGCCACCAAAGCGCAGATCAATGCCAACTCCGTACCCCTGCCGGACTCTCTGTTCTCGCACTTCGACCAGACAGCGGCGTGGCAGGCCATCGCCTCGAACCTGGGCAGCGGCGAGCACACCGGGTGGGGAGGCGCGATGGCCGATCTTCTGGAGAGCATGAACGTGAACTCCAACTCGATGTTCACGTGCATCTCCACCGCGGGGAACGCGTTGTTTCTCGCCGGGCAAACATCGTTCCAGCTCAACGTCACCTCCGCAGGTCCCATTCCGATTTATGGCCTGTCGCAGCCGACGTTTGGGCAGGCGTCAGGATCGAGCGCGCTCAGCTCCATTCTCAGCGCCGAAGAGTCGAACCTGTTCGCGAAAGAGTATGAGGCGGTGATCCAGCGCTCCATACAGGCGCAGGCCACGCTGGCCGGCGCTATGCCTCCGGCGGGAGCGGGGGGCATTCCCAATCCGCCCCAGTATCTCGATCCGGTGTCGAAGAAGCTTATGGATAATCCGCTGGCGGACTCCATGCAGACCGTCGCCCGGATCATTGCCGGACGCGGGAGCCTGGGAGTGACGCGGCAGATCTTCTATGTCCAGCTGGGCGGCTTTGACACGCATAACAATCAGGCGGCAACGCATTCGCAG
>JASIAO010000358.1 GCA_030041955.1 Acidobacteriaceae bacterium
CATAGCCCTGGAGGAGACGTTTCATGGGAGTCCATCCAGTTTAGCGGCTCCGCGGCTGGCCAGGTTACGCGGCCAATTTCCTCCGCGCCCCGCGCCAATAGAGCCCCAGCCCCAGCAGGATCGACGCGACCGTCCCCACCAGCAGCTTCGTCTCGAAGACCAGCTTGCTCGACGATTCCCCCGGCGGAATCAGCGACACCGCAATCCCGATCAGCACCACCAGGAATCCCAGCCCGCCGCAAATCCACACCCCCGCCTGCCCGCCGGGAACCAGAATCGCGTGCTCGTTCTCCGCGCGGTCCCTCCGCCACCTCATCCGGATCACGGCCGCGAACATATAAAGGAACGGAATGAAGTAGAGAATCACCGCCGCGTCGATCAATAGCTGATACGCCCCGCGCGTCGTCTCGTTGATCTGGCTCACCAGCAGGATCGCCCCCGAGACGCCCCCCTGCACCAGAATCGAAATCCACGGCGTCTTCCACTTCGGGTGAATCTTCCCAAACGCCGCCGGCAGATATCGGTCGATGCCCACCACGAACGGCACACGCGCAATGCCCGCCACCGTCGAGCCTACCCCTCCGGCATTCCCCACCGTCACCAGCACCGCCGCCAGAATCCCAAGGAAGCCGATCTTCAGCGCCACCGACCCGATGGTGATCGCGCTGAACACCCCGCTCTGCGGATCGATCGCCCCCGCCGGCATCAGCGCCAGCACCGCAAACGTCCCCGCAATGTAGATGAATGCGATCAGCGCCGCCGCCCCAAATACCGCGCGCGGCAGCGTACGCCGCGGATCGCGCACCTCCTCGCTCATCGCGCTCACCAGCTCGAGGCCGGTGAACGCGAACGCGATCTGCGACCAGAAATTCACCGTGTCCCAGTCCCATCGCGGCAGCATCGCGTGCAGCGTAAAACGCGTCACCGACCCGTGCAGCGCCGCCACCACCCCCGCCACCACCACCAGGATCAGCAGCGGCACAAATGTCCCCACCCCGCCCGCGTTCTGCAGCCACTTCCCGATGTTCAGCCCCACCAGGTTCAGCCCCACCGCGACCGCCAGCAGCCCCATCGACACCCACAGCTGGAACGCGCGGTCCCCGGCCAGCGACCCGCCGCTCGGACCCAGAATGTACGCCGCCATCGACGCGCTGGCCAGCAGCAGCCCCGGAAAATAAAACACCGTGTAGATCCAGTACGTCCACCCGGCAATGAAGCCGTGGAAGTCCCCGAAGGCCTCTTTGGCCCACACGTACAGCCCGCCCTCCTGCGGGAACCGCGACGACAGCTCGTTGATCACCAGCGCGCCCGGCACGAAGAAGAACACCGCGGCAATGGCCCACAGGCTGATCGACGACGCCCCATTGTGCCCGGCTGCCGCAATCCACCTCGGCCCCAGCACCGTCGCGATGTTGAACAGCAGCACATCCCAGAAGCCCATCGTCTTGCGCAGCTGGGATTTCGTCTCGGACGCAGAAGCAGGCGCAGGAATCATCAGCTCGTCTTCACACGGTTTCCCCGATCATACGGCCTCACGCACGCTCGGGCTCCCAGCCTGGGCCGTTTTGAAAGGGCACGGCTTCAGCCGTGCCGCAAACGCCCACAAATGTCATCGGGCTTCAGCCCCGGAGGAATGGTTCCCCACGGCCAGCTTGTGGTGCTCCGGGAAGAGCGAGAGTATGACCCGCATGGCTGCAAACCCAGAGCGGAAAGACCGATTCTCTTCTTTCAAAGTGCTATTGGGGATTGCCGGCCTAATCTTGGTGGCTATCTATTGCAGTATCCACCCCAGCGAGTTTTGGAAGATTCTGCTGAAAGCGATCTTCAGCCCCTTGCTCGGCACTTAAGTCTCGCTCTCACCACCCCTTTTCTCCATTCTTGACCCACCTTTTTCCCCTCCCTACAATCTATTTCCACAGGAGTTTTCTCCCATTTCCAGGTCGAAGTGGGGAAGTGGGCAAATCCATGGGTTCTGACCTGCGCCTCAGCCCGCGCGAACGCGCTGTGCTGACGGCCATCGTGGAAGCGTACATCGCCACCGGAGAGCCGGTCGCCTCGCAGGCGCTCGCCCGCCATCTCGGCAACAAAGACGGCATGAGCCCCGCGACCCTCCGCAACGTCATGGCCGCGCTCGCCGACCAGGGTCTGCTCGACCAGCCCCACACCTCTGCCGGCCGCATCCCCACCGCGCGCGCCTTCCGCTTCTATGTCGAGCACCTCAGCGGGCCGCAGATCGCCATCCTCGCGCCCCAGCGCCGCGAGCAGATCGAGGAATCCTTCGCCAACGTCGGCACCAGCCAGCAGTTCCTCGAGCGCACCTCGCACGTCCTCGCGCTCATCTCCTCCGGCCTCGGCATCGCTCTCGCCGCGCAGGAGTTCCACTCGCTCGAGCACATCCATTTCTCGCGCCTCGCCGCCGGCCGTGTCCTCGCCGTCGTCATCACCAAAGGTGGCACCGTCCTCGACCGCGTCCTTTCGCTCGACCGCGACCTCACCACCGACGAGCTCGAAGCCGCCGCGCGCTACCTTAACGAAAACTTCCACGGCTGGTCCGTCGAGCGCATCCGTACCGAGCTCGCCCGCTCCCTCGAAGCCGAGCGCAGCGAGTACGACCGCCTCATGCGCTCCCTGGAAGAGCTCTACCGCAACGGAGCCCTTGAAGCCGAAACCGGCGCCCCCGTCTTTTTCATGGAAGGCGTCGCGAATCTCCTTGCCGGCGAAACCGACCGCGACCGCCTCCGCACCATGCTCCAGGCCCTCGAGGCCCGCGAGCGCCTCATCGAGCTGCTCAACGCCTACGTTGACGCCCGCCAGCGCTCCGTCCGCGTCGTCGTCGGCCTCGAGGAATCCATCCCCGAGCTGCGCGACTTCGTCCTCATCGGCGCCAACGCCCGCCTCGGCCAGGAAAATCTCGGCACCCTCGCCGTCATCGGCCCCACCCGCATTCAGTATCAGGAGACCATCAACGCCGTCTCCTACATCGCGCAGCTCTCCGGCCGCATCTTCCAGCCGCCCCAGTAAGGCCGACTGCTTTCCACGCCTGAACTAAAATAGAAAGAGGCGGTGCCTCATTCGTCCGCCCCAGGAATCATAAGAACTATGCCCCGAATCACCATCGACGACAAAAAAACCCCCGAGACCGACCCCGAAACCAACGGAGACGCCGTGGCTCCCGGAGAAGAGATCGTCCCCGTCGAGACCGCGACCGTCCCTCAGGAGGAATACGACCGCCTGAAGGCCGAGCGCGATCTCCTCTTCGACCGCCTCGCCCGTCTCCAGGCCGAGTTCGACAACTCCCGCAAGCGCGAAGCCAAAGAGCGCGCCGACTTCCGCGACTACGCCGTCTCCAACGCCGTTGAGCAGTTCCTGCCCGTGCTGGATAATTTCCAGCTCGCCCTCAAATCCGAGGGCTCCGCCGAGCAACTCCGTACTGGCGTCGAATTGATCGTCAAACAGATGGAAGAGGCCTTGCGCTCGCTGAACGTTCAGCCTGTGGAGACCGTCGGCGCCGCCTTCGATCCGCGCGTCCACGAAGCCCTCGAATTGGTGGAGCGCAACGACCTGCCCGATCATCAGGTATTCGAGGAAGTGCGCCGGGGCTATCGTATTCGGGAGCGCCTGCTGCGGCCGGCTCTGGTCCGTGTCGCCAGCAACGCACAGCAAAAAGAGGCATGAGCAGAACCCAAAACGTGACCAAAGCCGATTATTACGAAATCCTCGGTGTTGCCCGCAACGCCACCGACCAGGAGCTGAAAGCCGCTTACCGCAAGCTTGCCCTCCAGCATCATCCCGATCGCAACGATGGCGATCGCGAGTCCGAGGAGCGCTTCAAGGAGTGCAGCGAGGCCTATCAAGTCCTCAGCGATCCACAGAAGCGCGCGGCTTACGACCGCTTCGGCCATGCCGGCCTCGGCGGCGCCGGATTCGAAGGCAATCCCTTCGGCGCTCAGGACCTCGGCGACATCTTCGGCGATCTCTTCGGCGAAATGTTCAACATGGGCGGCGGCCAGCGCCGCGGCGCCTCCCGAGTGCAGAAGGGCCACGACGTCCGCCACGACCTCACCATCGAGTTCGAGGAAGCCATCTTCGGCAGGGAAGCCACCATCAACATCCATCGCCGCGAAGCCTGCCCCGACTGCCGTGGCACCGGCGCCGCCACCGGCCGCGGGCCTTCCACGTGCCCGCACTGCCAGGGACGCGGCCAGGTCCGCTACCAGCAGGGCTTTTTCTCCATCGCCCGCACCTGCTCCGCCTGCGGCGGCGCCGGCACCGTCATCACCGATCCCTGCCGCGCCTGCCGCGGCGAAGGCCGCGTCGAGCGCCAGCACGAGATCGTCGTCAACATCCCCGCCGGCGTCGAAGACGGCACCCGCATCCGCTACCAGGGCGAGGGCGATGCCGGACGCTTCGGCGGACCCGCCGGCGACCTCTACGTTGTCCTGCGCGTTCGTCCGCACAAGTTCTTCGAGCGCGACGGCAACGACCTCCACTGCGTCATCCCTGTCTCGTTCCCGCAGGCCGCGCTCGGCACTGAGATTACCCTCTCCACCCTCGACGGCGACACGAAGCTCAAAATCCCCGAGGGCACGCAGAGCGGCCAGACCTTCCGCATTCGCGGCAAAGGCGTCCCGCACCTCAACGCCTACGGCCGCGGCGATCTCCTCGCGCAGGTCGTCGTCCGCACCCCCACCAAACTCACCAAGGCACAACGGGACCTGCTCCGCGAGCTCAGCCACACCGTGACTGTCGAAAACACCCCCACCTCCCGCAGCATTCTCGACAAGGTCAAGGAGATGTTCTCGTAGTCGAACTCACGCCGATCCGGCAGAGACAAGGCTCTTAGCCCAGTCCGTCGCCTGCTGCGGCTCACGGCTCGTGGATCGCCGTCATCGGGTCGATGCGCATCGCCCGGAGCGCGGGCAGCGATGAGGCCGCACCTGCCACGACGGCCAGCAGCAGGGTGACCAGCAGGAGGGTGAGCGGGTCAACCGGGCTCACGCCATATAGCTGCGCGCCGATGAATCGTGTCAGCCCCACGGTAAGAACGATACCCAGAGCGATGCCCAGAGCGGCGAGCCGCAGACCCTGGCGCAGGATCAGCCACAGCACATCCCGGTGCCCGGCCCCCAGCGCCAGGCGAATGCCGATTTCGTGCGTGCGCAGCTGCGTCCGGTACGCCAGCACGCCGTAGATGCCCGAGGCGGCCAGCACCAGCGCGAGCAGCGCAAAGGCCGAGGCGAAGGTGGACTCCATGATGGC
>JASIAO010000359.1 GCA_030041955.1 Acidobacteriaceae bacterium
TTTCCAGCGGCGGCTGCGCTCCCGTACACTCGAAGAACCTAACTGATTGCTGCAAGGACCGCGGATGTCTTCTCTCTACGTCATTGTGCTTGGCGCGATTGTGCTTAGCCTGCTTGTCGTTTCGCTCACGCGCCTGGGCAAGGTCAAAACGAAAGCGGATTATCTCGTCGCTGGGCGCACGCTCCCCGCCTTCGTCCTCATCTTCACTCTGCTCTCGTCGTGGATCGGCTCCGGCTCGCTGCTGGCTGGCGCTGAGAATGCCTACAACCACGGCTTTGCCGCGTTGTGGCTGGCGGCCGGCGGATGGCTCGGGCTGCTGCTCATCTATTTCATCGCGCCGCGCGCGCGGAAATTCGCCCAGTTCACCATCCCCGATCTGCTCGAAGCCCGTTATAGCCAGACGGCCCGTGTCCTCGGCGTCATCGCCGTCCTCTTCGCGTACACCGGCATTACCAGCTACCAGCTCATCGGCGGCGGAGACATCCTGCACCTCGTTTTTCCCACCGTGATCTCGCCGATGCTGGGCCGATACATCATGGCCGCGTTCGTGATCGTCTTCACCGCCATCGCCGGCATGTCATCGGTGGCTTATATGGACGTAGTCATCGGCATGCTCGCCACCATCACCATGGTGGTGGCCTTCCCGTTTCTCCTTCACTCCGCGGGCGGCTGGAGCGGCGTTACCCACGTGCTGCCGGCCACCCATTTCGAAGTGTTCGGAGACATCAGTTTTGTGGGCGCCATGGAACTGATGATCCCGACGTTGTTGCTTATGCTCGGCAACCAGGCCATGTATCAGAAGTTCTTCTCGGCCAAGTCCGAGCACGACGCACGCGTCGCCGTTGTCGGCTGGATCATCGGGACCATCATTCTTGAGACCGTCATCGTGGCCATCGCTGTCGTGGGGTCGGCCCTCTTTCGGCATGGCGAGATCGCTCGTCACCCACGTGAGATCATCGCCTACACAGCCATGCACGGCCTGCCCGCGCTGCTTGGGGCGCTGATGATGGGCGCAGTCTTCGCCAAAATCATGTCCACGGCCAACAACTTTCTCTTTTCGCCGGCCACCAACCTCATCAACGATGTCTACGTGCGCTACATTTCTCCGGAAGCTTCGAACCAGCGCATCCTTCTGGTCTCGCGGCTCACGGTCGTCCTGCTCGGAATCTGGTCTCTCTATCAGGCCATGAACATCAGCTCTGTTCTGCGACAGACGCTCTACGCCTACACCGTGTACTCAGCCGCGCTCACGCCGGTCATCCTCGCCGCGTTCTATTCAAAGCGCGCCAACGCCGCCGGAGCCGTGACCGCCATCGGCCTTGGAACCTTTGTCACCGTGGCCTGGAACACCGCTTTCCCTGACGGCAACGTGAGCCGCTGGCTGCTGCGCACCGGCTTCTCGCCGCACCTGGCCGCGCAGCTTGCGCCGCATGATCCCATCTTTCCGGCTCTGGCAGCATCGGTGCTGGGGTTGGTGATCGTGAGTGCGCTGACAAAGCCACCCAGGGCCGAACAGGTAGCGCTGTTCCACGCGGCGCGCACTGCTGCAGAAGCGCCTGCGGATTAGCTGAATTACCTATGCAGCCGGGAATTGTTTTTGGAGCAGCGCGATCGCCTCTTCGCTTGTGTGAACGCGCCCCTCCAGTTGCGCGTCCTCGGCCAGCGCCAGCATCTCTTTGAACTGTGGCCCCGGCGTGTATCCCGCGGCGATCAGATCACGGCCCGTCACCAGCAGCGCAGGCCGGACCTCTTCGTCAGACAGTTCCTCGCGCCGACGCTTCGCAAACTCGTAGAGGTGCAGGTCGCCGTGGCTGGAGAGACAGTCGAGCCGGTGCATTTCCAGGTGCTCCTCGAATCGCGACAGGCGAAAGAAACGCTTCAGCGTTGACTCCTTCATCTTTTCCACGTCGCCAAAGCGCATGTGGTTCTCCACCAGGCTCAGGATCTGCGTACAGTCCTCGTTGGAGAAGCGCAACCTGCGCAGGACATCGTGCGCAATCCGCACTCCAACCTCGACGTGTCCATTGAAGCGGATCCGATCCGGCGGATTATGCGAGAACGTCGCCGGCTTGCCCACATCGTGCAACAGCGCGCCCCACGCCAGCGTTGGCGGTGAATCGGGGGGCAACCGATCCAGCAGCATCATCGTATGGACCCACACATCGCCTTCGGGATGAAACTCCGGCGGCTGCTCGATTCCATGTAACCGGTCAATCTCCGGCAGGGCCTGACACAGCAATCCGGTGCTGTCCAGCAGTTCGAAGGCGCGCCGCGCGTGACCCTCGGTCAACATGCGCGTCAGCTCATCCCGCACGCGTTCCCGGCTCACCTGGGAGATGCCGGGGGCCAGTTCGCGGATTGCGTGCTCTGTCACCGGCTCGATCACGTATTCAAACCGCGCCGCAAATCGCACCGCCCGCATCATGCGCAGCTTGTCTTCTTCAAAACGCCGACGGGGCTCGCCGATGGCGCGAACAATCCCGTCGCGCAGATCGTTCTGCCCGCCCACGTAATCCAGCAGCGCCGAGGTCAGATTGCAGGTCTTTCGCTGCAACACTGGATCGAGCATCATGCCGTTGATGGTGAAGTCGCGCCGCAGCACGTCCTCGCGAGCGCTCGTCGAAAATCGAACCTCAGCCGGATGCCGCCCGTCGAGATACACACCGTCGCTGCGAAAAGTCGCCACTTCGGTGACGATTTCCTGGCTGTCAATGTCCTGGCAAACGAGAACTACGCCAAAATGTGCGCCAACCGCAAAGGTCTTCGGAAACAGCGCCAGCACGGCATCGGGATGAGCGCTGGTGGCTACGTCGAAGTCCTTCGGAATGACGCCCACCAGCAGGTCGCGCACACACCCGCCCGCAAAATATGCTTCGTATCCCGCACCGCGGAGTTGTTCCACGATGCGTTCCGCCGCGACTTGTGCCGGTGTCTCCATCGCAAACTTATCGACTCCGCTTTTTGCCCGCCAGCTCTGATTCTTCAATGCAGGCAAGCTTCCGCGAACCAAGGTGGGATACAGCGCGCATTTTTCCCGGTGCTACCATGGTCCGACTATGAGCGCCGCAACAGATCCGGTCACCCCGGATGCTCCGCGCAACACATTGGCCGCACGACTCTTTAGTTTACCGGCCGTGATGGGGCTGGCGCTGCTCTCTCTGCTTGTCTTCTTCTCCAATCCTGTCGGCGGCCGCGCAGTGGGAGCAGTTGCCGATCCGGACGTCTGGTGGCATCTGCGCGATGCGGCTCAACTGCTGCACACCGGGCACTTCATCCACACCGAATCCTGGACCTTCACCGTCGCCGGTCAGCCGTGGATCAATTTTGAATGGATGGCCGAGCTGCCATACTACTTCGCGTATCGGTGGATGGGCGATGCGGGACTCTACCTGGTGATGATGCTGCTGATGGCTGCGATTGTCATCGGCGTCTATTGCCTGAGCCGGCTCCGTTCCGGTAGCTGGACAGCCGCGTTTATCGCGTCCATCGCCGCCATATTGTTTGCCACCGTCTCCTTCGCGCCGCGCACACTGCTCTTCGGCTGGCTCTTCCTCGTCATCGAGCTGGGCATTCTGTGGAGTCTGGAAAAGGGCCGCGACTACACGCTCTGCCTGCCGCCGCTCTTTCTTCTCTGGATCAACACCCACGGCTCCTGGTTCATCGGCTTTATCCTCATGATCCTGTTTTTCTCTTCCGGCTGGATTGAGGGCCGGTGGGGAAAGCTGAGTGCAGCCCGCTGGACGCCGCCCCGGCAACGGAAATTCCTGCTGGCGATGGGTGCCAGCTTCGTGCTGCTGTTCGTTAATCCATACGGATGGCGGCTGGTCGCTTATCCCCTCGACGTGGCTTTCCGGCAGAACGAGACAATCAGGTATGTCGCCGAGTGGGGGAGCCTGGACTTTCATACGGTGCGCGCCAAAGTGGTGTTGGCTGTTTTCGCCCTCCTCGCTGTGCTGCAGTTAGTGCGGCGCATCCGGTGGAATCTGCAGGATCTGATCTTTCTCGCCATCGCCGTCTATGCCGGCTTTACGTACATGCGCTTCCTGTTCCTGGCAGGAATTCTGGTGGCACCTCTGCTCGCGATGCGTCTCGGCAAAGGCCGCAAGCCCTCGGCTCTGCCCGCCAAGGGCGAGCGGTGGGTGAATGGCCTCGCGATGGCTGCCCTGCTGGCCTTCATCGTGATCCGCATTCCCACCGAACAGCAGCTTCGCGCGGGAGTCGCTGCCGTTTATCCCGAAAAGGCGCTGCCGCATGTGCGCAGTCTCGCGAGGCAGGGAAAACTCTTCAACGATTTCAAGTGGGGCGGCTATCTGGAATGGAATGCTCCGCAGGTGAAGGAGTTTGCGGACACGCGCGTGGATATCTTCGTCCATGAAGGCGTTCTTCGCGACTATCTGCGCGCGACGAAGGTCGATGATACTTATGCGATCCTCAACAAATACCAGATCCGGTATGTCCTGCTGGCCAGAGATGCTCCTATGGTTTATCTGCTGGAGCACGGTCAGGACTGGAAGACCACGTATCAGGACGATCAGGCCGTCGTCCTTGAGCACGTTCACTGAGCGCTGCGCCCGGCGCCCCCTGTTGACTACCATAGGATTATGGGGTCCGCCCTGATTCTCGCCATCGAAAGCTCCTGCGACGAGACCGCAGCCGCTGTTGTGCGCCACGGCAGCCAGATTCTGTCGAACGT
>JASIAO010000360.1 GCA_030041955.1 Acidobacteriaceae bacterium
AGCAAGATCACGGATACCGAACGCAGTGCCGTGACGATCACGGCGTGGGATCTGGAAGTGCATCTTGCTCCGCGGCAGGAATCGATGGAGGTCCACGCGCGGGTGACGCTACGGAATGACGGAGCGGCTCCGCTGAGCGAGATTCCGCTGCAGCTTTCGTCGACGCTGACCTTCGAGGACGCCGATCTTAATGGCAGAAAGCTGGCGCTGACGCAGGCGACCATCAACAGCGACGCCGACCACACGGGGCAACTGCACGAGGCGGCGATTGAGCTGCCGCAGGCGCTTGCGCCGCATGCGGAGCTGACGCTGGCGGTGGATTACGGCGGGACGATTCCGCTGAGTGCGCAACGGCTGACGGCGATTGGCGCGCCCGATGCGGCGGCTTCGGCGTCAGACTGGGACCGCATCTCAGAAGACTTTACGGGGCTGCGAGGATTTGGGGACGTGGTCTGGTACCCGGTCAGTTCCCTGCCCGAGGAACTGGGCGATGGCGCGAAGCTGTTCACGGAAATCGGGCGGCAAAGGCTGATGGATCAGGACGCGACGATCGCGTTGCGGGTGACGGACGAGTTTTTTGGGCAGACGCCGAATGTGGCGCTGCTGGATGGGCATTTTGTGGCGCTGAATCCGCCGGCGTCGATGCCGACGGGAGCGTTTCCGGGGGTGATCACCTGTTTCCTGCCCTCGACGCGGCTGGGGTTTGAGACGCCCTCGTTGTTCCTGACGCGGCGGAAGGAGACGGACGCGAGCGGAGTGCGGGTGCTGGCGACGGACGCCGATGTGGCGGACGCGCAGGACTACATTACGGCGGCGACGCGGGTGCAGCCGCTGGTGCAGTTATGGCTGGGGAAGAAATCGCACGCGGAGTTCACCGTGCTGGATTTGCCGGAGACGGACGATGCGCCGGCGGAGACGGGCGATGTGCTGTTAATCCCGATGGGCGCGGACGATGCGACGAAGCTGGCGCCGATTGTGGCGCACGGGCTGGCGCACGCCGCGTTCTGGTCGCCGCGGGCGTGGCTCAACGAAGGCGTAGCGAACTTTGTCGGGACGCTGTGGATCGAGGCGTCGGATGGGCGGCCGGCAGCGCTCGAAAATCTGAATGCGGGACGAACGGCGCTGGCGCTGGCTGAGCCGGCGAATCCGGCCGATGGCGGCGAGGATCTGCTACATGCGAAGAGCGCGGTGTATTACCGGACCAAGGCGACGTACGTGCTGTGGATGCTGCGCAATATCGCGGGGAATACAGCCCTGCAGACTGCGCTCGAGGATTATGACGCGGCGCAGGACAGGACGCCGGATTATTTTGAGCACCTGCTGGAGAAAGCCAGCGGCAAGGACCTGGGCTGGTTCTTCGACAACTGGGTGTATCAGGATCGGGGGCTGCCGGACCTCTCGATCGGCAACGTGTTCATTAGCCCCGAGGCGCATCAGCAGACGATGGTCGCAATCGAGATGAGCAACGCCGGCTACGCAGAGGCGGCAGTGCCGGTGACGGTGAAGGGCGCGGACACCGAGGTGACGAACTGGGTGCGAATCCCGGCACGGGGGCAGATTACGTATCACGTGATCTTCCAGGAAAATCCAACGGAAGTGGACGTGAACGACGGGACGGTGCCTGAGGTGCAGGACAGCGTGCACGTGAAGACGCTGACGACGGCCGCGCCGAGTCAGTGAGGGGCGACAACGGGATGGGCGAGCGTGCCAGTGAGGTGCGCGCCTGGCATCGAAAGATCGAGATGACGGTCGAAGCCGATGGCGCCGTGTATGGGGATGGTGCGGCCTGCGTGGGTGAGGCTGCCGGCGAGAGAAGCTGCGCTGTTGGCGATGGCGACGGTGGCGACGAAGCGGCTGAAATGGCTCAGCGGGGATGACGTCGCGGCGGGAGCGAGCGCGCCATTCTGCCAGATAAAGTGAACATTGCCGGTCGCGGTTGAGGCCAGGCTCGCGGTGGTGAGGCCGGTCATGGCAAGCTTCGCATCGCCATTAATGGTGCCCGCGCCCCAATGCTCGTGAAAGAGCGCGGCGACTTCGGCGGGTTTCGCACCGGTTAGGCGGACATCCAGATTCCAGTGGGGAATGCCAGCGTCAACAGTTAGAGTGCCAGAACCGTGGAGGGATCCGCCGAGCGCAGCGGCGTCGACAGAGCTTAGCTCGACGTGATTGCCGGCGACGGTGACGGACGCGGTTGCATTATGAAGCGGCAGATGGTCGAGGGTGAAATCGGCGCACTGGATGGAGCCATGCAGAGGCGGCCATGCGGAGCTGCGGTTGCCGCCGAGGGCGTCGGCGATGATCTGGCCGAAGAAGCCGGTTTGTTGTGCCGAGGCGAGCGCGGACTCGACGGCTGAGGCGTTCAGCGATGAGGCCTGGAGCGTGAAGGCTGCTGGGCAAGGCGTGGATTGATTGCAGATGGCCCGGTACTGGAGCGATCCGCGCAGCGCCATGCCGATCCAGCGGATAGCGGCGTTTTGCCAGGAGATCTGATCGGAGCCGAGGTTGACGTCCGCGGAGTCCACTTGAAGCGGGGCGTGAAGGAATGCAGGGTGAAGTTCAGCGCCTTGCACGTGAATGGTTCCGGCTGTCGCGAGGCTGGGAGCGCCGCCGCTGAGCGGGGGCAGCCAGCTTCCGGCAGTGGTGGTATTGAGATCGACGCGGCCTTTGGCGCCAAGCGCCGAGAGCGGGTGGCCGAGCAAGCCGAGCGTGGCTCCTGGCGCGGCGATGCGGCTGAGAGCTGCGGGTCCGTCGAGATGCAGGGCGAAGCCTGCGCGGGTGAAGCGCGCATCCACGAGGAGCGGCTGGGGCTCTCCGAAAGGAATGGCGAAAGGCTCAAGGAGAACGGCGTTTTGCTGCGGCGCAACGGGCGCGCGGCGATGTTTGGCGGGCAGCGTGGGCGTAAGGAAGTGGAGCGTGGGGAGCGCGAGCGTTTCGTTCGCGTTGAACAAAGAAACCTGAGAGGCTTCGGCTGCGCCAGTGAGCGTGCGGTGTTCGTCGGCGACGAGGTGGAAGCTGCCGTTGACGGCGCCGGTTGCGGTGACGTTTTGAGCATTCTGGCGCATGCGACCGAGCAGGGTGAGAGGAAATGAGACGGGGATCTGATTGATTTCGAGCTGCAGATCGGCGCGGGGCGGCGCGCCTTCCTGAACGCTGCCGGTCAAGAGCAGGTGTCCGGACGAGACGGGCAGAAAGCAGGTGATGTTCGCAAGGGTGCGGGCGGGGTGGAGGTAGTGAGCGCTGCAGGTGGTATCGACGTCGAGCGTGGAGACGGGCTGGAATTCCTGGCGGCGCAGGTTATCGATGACGATGTGCGAGCGCAGGTCAAGGTCGGCGGGCGTGCCGCGAATGGTGGTGGTGAAGTCCAGGTCGCCGCGCCAGCCGGTGTCGAAACCGGCAAGCAGACGGCTGACCTGACCGAGCTGGGCGCCGCTCCACTCGGCATTGAGGTTCACGGGCATGGCATGGATATCCGCTGCGCGCAGGAGCGAGCCGTCGACGCGCAGCTCGCCGGCATCGGAGAGGTGCAGTTCGAGATCGGTGCGCACGGGCTGAGCCTTCAGACGCAGGCGCCACTCGCCGCCGGCGGCCTGCCACATGGAGAACTCCGCGTTCATGAGCGAGAAGGGTTTCTTTTCCGCGCCCTCCCTGAAGTCGATACGCGAGTTGGTGGCTTCAATGTACGGAAAACGCGGGGTGGGGCCGGGACGGCGCTGCGCGGTGGGCGCATTGGGGATCTGCGAGGCGCGGAGCAGCACGGAGGCGATGCTCCATTGGCCGGCGCTGTTCCTTACCACGTTGAGGCTGGCTTCGTCGAGGCTGATGCGGCTGATTTCGAGCCGGCGGCGCCAGAGCGAGCTGATGCGCAGCGAGACCACCACGGAGTTGGCGTGGAGGGCCGGTTCGTACCCGAAGGCGGGGTCTTCTGCGACGGTGAAATCGCTGAGGGTGATGCCAGGCGTGGGCAGCAGACGAAGAGAGATGGCTCCGACCTGCACGGGACGGCCGAGCGCAGCCGAGATGCTGCTGGTGATGGAGCGGCGGTAGCGGCCCAGGCTGACGAGCGGCGGCACAAAAAAGGCGAGCAGGAGCAGGACGATCATCGACACAGTGATGGCGAGCCGACGGCGGCTGCGCGTCGGCGTTTCCTCAGCCAGCGGCTCGCCGGTCGCGTTCATGGCTATTTGATCAGGTGGAAGGTTCGGCGCCACCGCGTCTGGTCGAAGAAATGAATGGTTTCGTGGAGGATCCAGCCGACCTGATCGGAGAAGGAGGTTTTGTACTGCTCATCCTCGGGGGTACGGAAGGACCAGTAGACGAAGAGCGGGCGGCCGACGATGTTGGCGCGGGGCACGAAGCCCCAGTAGCGGCTGTCGAGCGAGACGGTGCGATTGTCGCCCATCACGAAATACTTGCCGGGAGGGACGACGAGATCGCCATTTTGAATGTAGGAAGGCAGCGCTTCGGCCCATTCAGCGGTGATATCGACGCCCTCAGAGGGAGGAACAGCGGGAAAATCGTCGCGGTAGGGGCTATATTCGGGATCGGCCGGAGGGCTGTTGACGTAGGGCTCGTTCAGCGCGACTCCATTGCGATAAACGACGCCATCGCGCAGGTGGATGCGGTCGCCGGGGATGCCGATGACGCGCTTGACCAGGAAGAGGTGTTCGCCGTTTGACTCCAGCGTGGGCTTGTAGAAAACGACGACATCACCGCGGCGCACATTGCGGTAATAGACGAAGGGCGCCCAGCGCGCGGGCGGCGCAAGATTGGTGCGATCGACGAGCACGTGGTCGCCGATGAGGAGGGTCTTCTCCATGGAAGACGAGGGGATAGCAAAATTCTGGAAGATGAAGGTGAGGACGAAGAGCCCGACGACGAGCACGCCGCAGATGGAGGCAAAGGCTTCGAGGGGCGTTTCTTCGTGCTGATTTTTCGGCTGTGTGGGCAATGCTTCTTCCCTGCTGCTCAAAAGGATTGGTTCATCGGATGACGCGCAGGCATCGATCCCAACGCGCAAAATCCCGGATGTGGTCCAGAAGATCGGTTTTCTGTCCGAGTCTATCATCCGCATCCTGCGCAACATCCGTCTGAGAAGGCTCGCGGAGTGAGAAATAGATGATGAAGGGACGGCCGACCAGGTCCTCGCGCGGGACGAATCCCCAGTAGCGGCTGTCGCGGCTGAAGTTGCGATTGTCGCCAAGGACGAAGTACTGGTCCGGCGGAACGATCAAGTCGCCGTCGCGCACGTCGCTCTGCATCTGCTGCCACCAGCGCGGATCGACGCCGGGATCGGTGTAGCGCTGGGTGGGGAAGTCGTCGCGAAAACTGTCGGGGTAGGCCGGCTCAAAGACCGCATAGGGCTCGGAGACGGAGATACCGTTCACCCATGCGAGGCCATCCTGCAAATGAACGTAGTCGCCAGGAACAGCGATGACGCGCTTGACGACGTGCTCCGGAGGATTGAGCGGGTAGTGGAAAACAATAATGTCGCCACGCTGCACGCTGCGATAGGGGAGCAACCATCCCCAGGGACCAGGCGGGGCATAGGCAATTTTATTGACGAGGAGAAAATCGCCGACGAGGAGGGTGCGTTCCATGGATTCCGAGGGGATCCGAAACGGCTGCACGATGAAGGTGAGGATGAAGATGGCAGCGACCAGCGCCGAAAAGAGGGAGCGGACGAGGTCGAGGACGTTGAAGAAAACGGTGAAGCGGAAGCCGCTCTCCGAATTATCGGCGAGTAACTTGCGGCGCAACTCCGCGGAGTCGGGAGCGTGGCCGATCCAGGGGTGCTCCTGCGGTGGAGGGGCGGAGTTCATGCGGGGCCCTCGTCGGATTGCAGGCGATCGAGCGCGAGACGGGCTGCGTCCTGTTCGGCGAGCTTGCGGGTGCGGCCGGTGCCTTCGGCGAGGACACGATCGGCGGCGCGCACCTCGACGAAGAACTGTTTGAGATGGTCGGGGCCGCTTTCGGCGGTGATGGAATACTCCGGCTGACCCTGATGGCGAGCCTGCAGCAACTCCTGAAGCGCGGATTTGAAGTCGCCGACGCCCGAGCCCGCCTGCAGCTGCGCGCGCAAGGCGGCAACAGCCGGCTCGACGACGTGGGATTCAACGATGCGGCGGGTAGTTTCGAGGCCCGCGTCGAGATAGATCGCGCCGAGGACCGCTTCCATGGCGTTGGCGAGCAGCGCAGCCTTGGCTCGGCCGCCGCTGCGCTCTTCGCCGCGCCCGAGCAAGAGGTATTGGCCGAGATTGAGGCTGCGCGCTACCTGCGCGAGATACTTCCGGCTGACGAGAGCTCCGCGGAGACGCGTCAGCGACCCCTCGGATAACTCGGGATAACGGCGGTAAAGAGACTCGGTGGTGAGCAGGCCGACCACGGCGTCGCCGAGGAACTCCAGACGCTCGTTGTCGTCGCGCCGGGGATCATCGGCAGTGCGCTCATGCGCCAGGGAGCTGTGGGTGAGGGCCTGGGCGAGGAGATGTTTGTGGGTAAATTGGTGGCCCAGAGCCGCTTCGAGGTCCTGAGTGGGAGCCGGTTCCGGCGGAGTCACGCTGGTGATGAGGCCGAGATCTTGTGCCGAAGACTCCATGCGCGGCTCTGCTCTCTCAATTATTGCAGACGGGCAGGCGTCGGACGATGTACACGCCGCGCGCCGGGTTAGGGATCGGGCTCAGTGGGGAATGGTCTGTGCCGGCGGCGTTGACTTAGGCGGGGTGTTGGTGCTGTCGGCCTGTTGCGGGAGGGCGAACGGCTGCTTCAATCCGTTTTCGGCAGCCTCCCTGGTGTCGGGCTGGCCGTCGCGCACGGTGAGCGCGGCTTTATATTCGGCGAGCGCCTGATCGCGCTGATCTTCGACATCGAAGATGCGGCCGAGATAGATGTGCGACCAGGCAAGGAGACGCGGATCCTTCGAGTCGGCGAGGGTCTTGTGAAAGGCCGAGGTGGCGGCGTCGACATTGTTGTTCATCAGGTCGACGCGCGCGAGGATGAATTCGGCACGGCCCGTGTCGCCGGTGTGCGTATCCAGAGCTTTTTGCGCAAGAGCGCCGGCGTCAGCCACGTCGCCCTTCATCAGCTTGAGCTCGGCCAGATCGAGGCCCTGCGGCTGCTGCGGCGAGCGGCTGAGTATTTCCCCCTCGCCGTACTGATCGAAGGTGACATTGCGGGCACGGTGTATTTCCGAATCGATATCCATGCCGTAAACCATGGGACCGATGGCGGAATCGAGGCTCTCGGGGGATTTTTCGAACTGGATTAACTGGTTGTAGAAGTACTGGGTGAGCACGTAGCCCTGAGCCATGGAGTGATCGACGCTCTGCTGGCGAACGGCCTCGTCCTTCTGGAGGGATTCTCTGCGCGCCTCTTCGTACGGCTCGGTTTCGCTGCGAGGGAGATTGGCGGGCACCTGCACGATCTTCACGCCGGTATCCATGGTGCGCGCCTCAACGGCGTGGATGAGGCACTCGATCACGAGGGCGTCGATGTCGTTCTTGAAATTGAACTGGAGCGGCGCGAACTGAACGGCCTTGAGGATCGGCTCGAGGCGATCGATGGCATTGGCGCGGGCGTAGAGGAGCGGCTCAATCTCGTAGTGCAGATAGGCGTGGCGCACGAGGCGCATGTAGATCTGGCCGTTCTTCGGGGAGGCGACCACGACATAGTCGCTGCCGTAGACGCGGGCGTTGGTCTCCTCGGGCGAAAACATCGGCTCCAGCACCACGAGGAAGCGGCGGCCAAATGCGGTGGTGGCCGGCATCTTGAGGTAGTAGTTGGTGCTCACGATCATGTCGGTGAGCGGGCCGTGGAGCTGGTTGACCAGATCGTCGTAGGCGCCGCGATTTTCGAGCCAGATGACGTGTAACTGAATATCGCTGGCGAAGCGGCGCAGAAGGGGCAGAATGAGCAGCACGCCGTTGGCGTCGGGGGGCAGTTCCTGCTCATCCACGCTGGGGGTGAAGTCGGGGGGCGGGGTGAGATACAGGGCCAGCGAGACGTACTGAGCAAGATTCTGCGCGGGGTCGCTGAGGCGGTGCTGGTCGATGTAGAGGCAGAGCTTATCGCGGTCGTCGCGGGCCTGCTCCGAAGCCTGCGTGGCCTGGTTCACCTCGTCGCGGACTGTTTTGCGTACCGGTGCGGATTCGTCGAGGCCGTCGTCGTAGCCGCAGGCATTGAGGGCCACGCCTACGTAGAACATCGCTTCGCTGGTCTGAAGGCTCACGGTGGGGCCGGCCGGGTCCATCAGCGCCGGTCCCTTGTTCGCCTGCGCCTCGGCAGGAAGCTGCGAGGGCGGCGCGGGGATGGTCTCCGGGAAGGGGATGTTCCCGTTTTGCTGCGCGATGCATGGCGCGGCAAAGATGGTTGCGGCGAGAAGAAAGGGCAGCGGGAAACGGCGCAGGGTAGACGACAACGACATAAGCGAGTTGCAGGTGTGGGCTGGTTCAAGTCTAAGCGGCTGGGGGTGGGGGGTCAAACCTAATTTGCTGTGCCAGCCATGGACGGGCGCAGGCGATGGGCGGGGTGCCGTACAATGCACGCTGTTGGTCGTGCCTTTACCATCCCTATGAGAAAACTGTCCGTTCGCTCTTCCCTGCGCGCTCTGCCGCGCGCGTGCTTCCTGGTTTTGATTCCGGCGACTGCACTGTCGCTGGCGGCGCAAACACAGCCGACACCAGAACAGATTTCCGCCGCATACGCGCAAAGCCAGCAGGCGCTAAGCACCGATGTGCCGGTACGCGAGCCGCATGCGATGGTGGTGACCATCCATCACCTGGCGACCGACGCCGGCGTGGACGTGCTGAAGGAGGGCGGCAATGCGGTGGATGCGGCGGTCGCGGTGGGGTTCGCCCTGGAGGTGGTGCATCCGGTGGCGGGCAACATCGGCGGCGGCGGGTTCATGCTGATCCACGACCACACCGGGAAAAATATTTTTATCGATTACCGCGAAGAGGCGCCACTGGCTGCGACGGCCAACATGTATCTGGACGCGCAGGGGAATGTGATCCCCAAGGCCAGCATTGTGGGCTATCGCGCGATCGGCGTACCGGGGTCGGTTGCGGGGCTGGTTTATGCGGAACGGAAGTATGGACGGCTGACGCTGGATAAAGTGATGGCGCCAGCGATTCGGCTGGCCGCTGACGGATTTGTGCTGAGCGCGGAAGAAGCGCAGGAGCTGCACGATCCGATCCTGACGAACTTCCCTGCTTCGAAGAAGATCTTCCAGCGCGATGGTGATTTTTATCAGGCCGGCGAGACTTTCAGGCAGCCGGAGTTGGCGGAGACGCTGCGGAAGATCGAGAAGGATCCGAGCGATTTCTACGACGGCGCGATGGCGAAGCAGATTGCGGCTGCCGTGCAGCAGGGCGGAGGACTGATCACGGCCGCGGACATGGCGCATTACAAGGTGAAGGAGCGCACGCCGATTGTCGGCACGTACCACGGATACACGATCCTGAGCGCGCCGCCGTCGTCGTCGGGCGGGATTACGCTGATGGAGACGCTGAACATCCTCGACGGCTACAAGCTCACTCCGCTGGGCGACCGCACCGCGCCGGAGATGCACCTGATCATCGAGGCGTTTCGCCGCGCGTTCATGGATCGCAATAACTATCTGGGAGATCCGGATTACGTAAAGATGCCGATCGCGCAGATGCTCAGCCAAAAATACGCGGCGGCTTGGCGGGCGACGATCAATCCGGACAAGGCGACGCCTTCGGCGGATCTGGTGCGGCCGGCGGGATTTCTGCCGCCGCCGCCGACCATGAAGGATGTGCGCACGGAGCCGATGGACACCACACACTATTCGGTGATGGACGCGCAGGGCGATGCGGTTGCGGTGACGACTACGCTGAATGGCGGCTTCGGCTCGGGCGTGACGGTGCCGGGACTGGGCTTTCTGCTGAACGACGAGATGGATGATTTCGCCTCGAAGCAGGGTGTGCCGAACATGTTCGGGCTGATCCAGGGGCCGGCGAACGCGATCGCTCCGGGCAAGCGTCCGCTTTCTGCGATGACGCCAACAATCGTTCTGAAGAATGGGAAGGTGGCGATGGTCCTGGGATCGCCGGGCGGGCCGACGATCATCACCACGGTTGCGAATGTGTTTCTGAGCGTGGCCGATGAGGGATTGAATATCCAGCAGGCGGTGGACGCGCCGCGATTCCACCAGCAGTATTTGCCGGACACGGTGATGATGGAGCCTGGATTCTCGCCGGAGGCGATCGATGGGCTGCGCGCGATGGGCTACACGCTGCGCATCGGGCGCCACTGGGGCGACGCGGAGTGCATTGAGGTCGACCCGAAGACGGGTGAGCTGGAGGGCGGACAGGATCATCGGCATCACTACGGGAGCGTGGGTGGGTATTGAGGGATGTTGGCAGAGGTCTGACCACTGGTTTATCCTCGGGCAAAAGCGCACAATCCGGAGTGAATTCCGTTGGGGGAGAACGCCATGCCCGAAGCTGTCTGCGATATTGGCCTGATCGGCCTTGCTGTGATGGGACAAAACCTGGTCCTGAACATGAACGACCACGGATTCAAGGTGGCCGTGTTCAATCGCACCGTTTCGAAGGTCGACGATTTCGTGGCGAACGAGGCAAAGGGCACGCAGGTGGTGGGCGCGCACTCCGTCGAGGAGTTTGTGGGGCTGCTGAAGCGGCCACGGCGCGTGATGCTGATGGTGAAGGCCGGCGAGGTTGTCGATCAAAATATCGAGCAGGTGCTGCCGTATCTGGAACCCGGCGACATTATCATCGACGGCGGCAATTCCCTGTTTACGGATTCGAACCGGCGCACGAAAGATCTGGCGGCGAAGGGGATTTTGTTTATCGGGACTGGAGTTTCAGGCGGCGAGGAGGGCGCGCGCTACGGACCGTCGATTATGCCGGGGGGAAATCCTGAAGCGTGGCCGCACGTGAAGCCGATTTTTCAGGCGATCGCGGCGAAGGTAGAAGACCGCACATCACCCCAGCGCGCAAGCGCGCCGGGGGCCCCGACAACACCATGCTGTGACTGGGTGGGCGACGCCGGCGCCGGGCACTACGTGAAGATGGTGCACAACGGCATCGAGTACGGCGACATGCAGCTGATCTGCGAGGCCTACGACCTGCTGAAACATGCGCTGGGCGTGACGCCGGACGAACTGGCGGAGATTTTCGCGGAGTGGAACAAGGGGGAACTGGACAGCTTCCTGATTGAGATTTCGTCGCTCATCTTCGCCAAGAAAGACGAGGATGGGCAGCCGCTGGTGGATAAGATCCTCGACACCGCGGGGCAAAAAGGCACGGGCAAATGGACGGTGGTGAGCGCGCTCGAGCTGGGGATGCCGGTGACGCTGATTGGCGAGTCGGTCTTTGCGCGGTGCCTCTCAGCCATCAAGGAGGAGCGTGTTGCCGCGTCGAAGGTGCTGAAGGGGCCGACGGGGCAGGCGGCGACGGCGGACCGAGCCGATTTCATCGAGAACGTGCGGCGGGCGCTCTACTGTTCGAAAATCATCAGCTACGCGCAGGGCTACATGCTGTTGCGCGAGGCGGCGAAGGAGTACGGCTGGCGCGTGAACATGGGCGGCATTGCGCTGATGTGGCGGGGAGGGTGCATCATCCGGAGCCGCTTTCTGGGGAAGATCAAGGAGGCGTACGACAAGCAGCCGGAGCTGGAGAATCTGCTCTTTGACAGCTTTTTTGCCGGGGTGCTCAACGAGTATCAGGCATCGTGGCGGAAAGCGGTGGTGAAGGCGATCGCGCTGGGTGTGCCCGCGCCGGCGTTTTCGACCGCGCTGGCCTTTTACGATGGGTACCGCACGGAGCGGCTGCCGGCGAATCTGCTGCAAGCGCAACGGGATTTCTTCGGCGCGCACACGTACGAGCGGGTGGATCAGCCGCGCGGGAAGTTCTTCCATACGAACTGGACGGGGCGCGGGGGCAGGGTGTCGTCGACGACGTATAACGCGTAGGGGCCGACCTGCTACGCTTCCTTCTCGACTGGCGCCACTTCGATTTCGGCGACGGGGCGGCCGCTCTTCATCTGCGAGGAGGTGACGAGGGCTACGGCGCAGAGCACGGCGACCATCCCGACATATTCGGTGGGCTGCAGATGCTCGCGCAGGACGAGCGCGCCAAGAATGACCGCGACGAGGGGATTCACATAAGCATAGGTTGCGACCTTCGCCACCGGCACGTGGTGGATGAGCCAGATGTAACAGGAAAAGCCGAGCAGCGATCCGAAGAGCACCAGATAACCGACGCAGCCGATGCTGCGCGTGGACCATTGGGCGTGCGGCCACTGCCATAGAACGGTCGCCAGCAGCAGATTGCAGAGACCCGCTACCAGCATCTCCCATCCAGCGGCAACCAGCGGATGCACGGGCAGGCGCATGCGGCGGAGGAGCACCGAGCCGGCGGCCCAACTGAACGCGCCCAGGAGAATCGCGGACGCGGCGACAATCTGCATGGGGCGTCCCGCCTGGCGGGGCTCGCCGAGTGCAGCGTGGAAGCTGGGCCAGAGCAGCGCCACAAGGGCGAGCAATCCCAACCCGAGGCCGGCGATCCCGCGCAGGCGCAAGCGCTCGCCGCCGGGCAACAGCGACTCGATGACGGCAACGTACAGGGGCATGACCGCGACAATGAGGGCCGCCAGACCGCTGGCCAGGTACTTCTCGCTCCACACCAGGCCGAGGTTGCCACAGAAAAGCATCATGGCACCGACCAGGGCCAGCCGGGCCATGGTGCCGCGCGAACCAAGAAGCTGCTTGCCGGTGAGCGCGCAGAAGGTGAGCATGATGATTGCGCCGGTGAGCATGCGAGTACCGGCAAGGATGGGGGCCGGCAGCAGGCGCACACCGATACGCGTCGCCGTGTAGGTTGCGCCCCAGCACAGGTAAACGCTGCCAAATGCCGCCAGAATGGCAAATCGGCTCGGAGACGAGGAGGAAGCTCCGGAGGATTCCATCGATGCTTCCATCGTATCGTCCGAGGCCGCGAGGGCTGCCTACGGTTCCGCTGGTGTTTGGGCAAAATGCGCTGCTACAATCTTCGGTCCGGCGGTCCCCAGGCGGTTCGCAAAAACCGCTGCGGACTCTAAACTGAAGTTTCAGACATCCAATCTGCTGGAAGGGGTTTCGATGGCCCGAATCGCCGTTTCAGGCGCAGAAAGCACAGTATCCGAACGCACCCAGGCGTCCGGCATCCCGCGCGAGAAGTTGATTGAGATTTACCGGCTGATGTATCGTTCGCGGCGCACCGACGACCGGGAGATCATCCTCAAAAACCAGCAGAAAGTCTTCTTCCAGATCTCGGGCGCGGGGCACGAGGCACTGCTGGTGACCGCGGGGCTGGCCATGCGGGCGGGCTACGACTGGTTCTTCCCCTACTATCGGGATCGGGGACTCTCGCTGGCGCTGGGGGCGACGCCTGAGGAGCATTTTCTGCAGGGCGTGGGATCGGCCGAAGACTCGTCGAGCGGCGGACGGCAGATGCCTTCGCACTGGAGCAACCCAAAGCTGCACATTGTCACGCAGTCGTCGTCGACGGCCACGCAGTGCCTGCACGCGGTGGGCTGCGCGGAAGCGGCGCTGTATCTGGCGGAGCATCCTGAGGCGGCGGAATCGCACGAAGGCGATTACCGGCAGTTCCGGCATGTGGATTTCCACGGAGACGAGGTGGTCTACATCTCGCTGGGCGAGGGATCGACGAGTCAGGGCGAGTTCTGGGAATCGATCAGCGTGGCGGCGAACCGCAGGCTGCCGGTCATCTTTGTAGTCGAGGACAACGGCTACGCGATTTCGGTCCCGGTAGAGGTGAACACGCCGGGCGGGAACATTTCGAAGCTGGTCAGCAGCTTCCCGAACTTCTACTTTGCCGAGGTGGACGGGACGGACCCGGTCGAGTGCCTGAAGGCCTTTGAGGATGCGGTGGCACACTGCCGGGCGCGCAAGGGACCGGCGCTGGTCCATGGGCATGTTGTGCGGCTGTACTCGCACTCCCATTCGGACAACGACCGGCTCTACCGGCCGGAGAGTGAGCGAGAGGCCGAGGCGCTGCGCGATCCGATCCACAATTTCCAGATGTTTCTGCTGCGGGAAGGCATTCTCGACGCGGAAAGCATCGAGCGCATTGAGAAACAGGTGGATGAGGAAGTGCGTGTGGCCGCCGAGCGCGCGCTGCGCGCGCCGCTACCTTCGACGAAAACGGCAGCTATCCTGCGCCACCAGTACTCAGAGGATTTCGACCCGACGCGGCCGGAACTGCAGAGCGAGCCGAAGCCTAAGGGCGACGACCGCACCATGGCGGACCTGATCAACGCGTGCCTGCACGATGAAATGCGGCGCGATTCGCGCATCGTGATTTTTGGCGAGGACGTAGCGGACTGCTCGCGCGAAGAGTATCTGGAGCAAAAGAAGGTCAAGGGCAAGGGCGGGGTTTTCAAGCTGACGGCGGGGCTGCAGTGCGAGTTCGGGTCGTCGCGCGTCTTCAACTCTATGCTGGCGGAGGCGTCGATTGTGGGGCGCGCGGTGGGCATGGCGATTCGCGGACTGAAGCCAGTGGCGGAGATTCAGTTCTTCGATTACATCTGGCCGGCGATGCACCAACTCCGCAATGAGCTGCCGGTGATCCGGTGGCGGTCGAACGGGGGCTACGCTGCGCCGGCGGTCATTCGCGTGCCGATCGGGGGCTATCTGACGGGCGGCGCGATTTATCACTCGCAGTGCGGTGAGAGCATCTTTACGCACACGCCGGGGATGCGGGTGGTGTTCCCGTCGAACGCGCTGGATGCGAATGGGCTGCTGCGCACGGCGATCCGCTGCGACGATCCGGTAATGTTCCTCGAGCACAAGCGGCTCTATCGCGAGACGTGGGGGCGCGCACCATATCCCGGGCCGGACTACATGATCCCGTTCGGCAAAGCAAAGCTGGTGCGCGAGGGCGAGGATCTGACGATCGTCACGTATGGGGCCCTGGTGCCGCGCGCGCTTCAAGCCGCGCAACGGGCGGCGCGCGACCTGGATATAGAGACGGAGGTTCTGGATCTGCGCACGCTTAATCCGTACGACTGGGAGGCGATTGCGACGTCGGTGCGCAAGACCAGCAAGGTGATTGTTGCGTATGAGGACACGCTGAGCTGGGGCTACGGCGCGGAGATTGCCGCGCGCATCGGCGAGGAGCTGTTCGACGAGCTGGATGCGCCGGTGCGCCGCATTGCCGCGCTCGACACGTTCGTCGCGTATCAACCCGCGGTTGAGGACGCAATCCTGCCGCAGCCGGAGGGGATCTTCCAGGCAATTGCGGGGATGGCGAAGTACTGACGCGCGATGTGTTTCAATCGCTTGTGAGATCCTCAACGACTCAGGTCCAGGAAGAACCACTCGCTCATCGGCTGGTCTGTGTGTTTCGCTGGGTGCTCGCGACGGCGCTGGCCGTGCTGGCAGCGCTGGCGGTGATGGGCACGTGGCGCTGGCCGCTGGCCGGGGATGCGACGCTGATGCATTACGGCGCGTTCCTGCTGAGCCACGGATTCGCACCATACCGGCAGATTATCGACATGAACTTCCCGGGATGTTTCCTGCTGGACTGGACGGTGATCCATGTCTTCGGTCCCGGGGCGCTGGCGTGGCGGATTTTCGATTTTGCGCTGATCGCGGCGGCCGCGGTGGCGATGATCTCGATCGCGAGGCGGTACGACTGGTTCGGCGGCGTGTTTGCCGCGGGATTCTTCTTCACCCTGCACGTGCACGACGGCATCGATCAGGCGGGTGAGCGCGATCTGGTGCTCGCGGTCCTGATGCTCCTCGGGTGCGCCGCCATCTTCCTGGCGCTGCGGCGCTCATCGTGGGTGTGGAGCGCGATGTTCGGCCTCGCATCGGGCGCGGCCATGACGATCAAGCCGACGGCAGTTCTCTGGTTTCCGGGGGTGCTGGCGCTGGCGGCGGTTGCGCTGCAGCGGCGGCGGAGGCCATTTGCGGCACATCTGGTAGCCGCTTGCGCAGGCTGTGCGCTGCCGATGGGGCTCACGCTCATTTTCCTCGCGCGTGAGGATGCTGTCAGCGCATTCGTGCGGACCGTGAACGGTCTGATGGCCTACCACGCGCACATCGACCGCTTCCCTATTCACTTTTTGCTCACGCATTTGGTGCCGTCGGCACTTTATCCAGTGATAGCACTGTGGCTGGCGCTGGCGATTGCCGGGCGGCGCTGGCGGACGTGGGAAGGCGCGGCTCTGTTGTGGTCCATCGCTGTCGGAATCGCGTCGTTCGTCGCGCAGGGCAAGGCTTTTCCTTATCACCGCTATCCGCTGGAGGCCTTTCTGCTGCTGGCGATGGGGATCGACGCAGCGCTGGCTCTTCGCGCAGCAAAATGGCGATGGCAGCCACTGGCAGCCGCTGCTCTGCTGGGTTTTGTCGCCCTGGCGCTGGCGCCATCGTGGCTGATCCGTGCGGACCACTACGACTGGCGGCACAACGATTTCACGCAGTTGCTGACTGCCGACCTGACGGCGCTGGGCGGTCCAGCGCTCTCAGGCCACGTGCAATGCCTCGACATGACTGCCGGATGCCTGGGTGCGCTATACGATCTGCGTCTGGTGCAGAGCACCGGCTTTCTTTACGACTGCTACTTCTTTCATCAGCCGCAAACGGCCGTCACGTATCGACTCCGCGAGGAGTTTCTGGAGGTTGTGGGCCATGCGCCGCCGCGGGTGCTGATTGAATCCGACCAGAATTGTCTCGGTGAACCGCTGGGCTGGCAAGGC
The DNA here is from genome assembly GCA_030041955.1 of Acidobacteriaceae bacterium. Taxonomy (GTDB): domain Bacteria; phylum Acidobacteriota; class Terriglobia; order Terriglobales; family Acidobacteriaceae; genus Palsa-343. The sequence continues at coordinate 16,744 of JASIAO010000360.1, forward strand.
CTGGACGCATGGCCGGCCTTCAGCGCGTGGCGAGCGGCGTATTATTCGCTTTACGTCGAGCGGCAGCCGACGCGCATGATCCGCTGGTGGCCGATTGCCGAGCAGCCGCCGGGGTACCGGATTTACGTGAGGAAGAT
>JASIAO010000361.1 GCA_030041955.1 Acidobacteriaceae bacterium
CTAGTGTGGTCCGCCGTTAATTCCGTGCATTAATCATCGCCGTGCGTGCGCGGGTGACCTTCTCCAGGATGTCGCTGGCGCGGGCGGTCCAGATGAAGGGCTTCGGGTTAGCGTTGTGTCCGTCGATGTAGTCGCCGATGGCCATGATCAACTGCTCCAGATCGCGGAAGATCCCGCGCCGGATGCGATTCTGCGTCAGATCGCGAAAAAAGCGCTCGATCATGTTCAGCCATGATGCCGAGGTGGGCGTGAAGTGCACATGGAAGCGCTTGTGTTTGCCGAGCCAGCGCTCCACCGCTGGATGTTTGTGGGTGGCGTAGTTGTCGCAGATGATGTGGATTTGCTTTTCCGCAGCGATGGTCTGGTCGATCTGGCGCAGAAACTTCAGCCATTCCTGATGACGATGCCGTTCCTGACACCAGCCGTAGACCTCGCCGGTGGCGGTGTTGAGAGCGGCGAACAGCGTTGTAGTGCCGTTGCGCTTGTAGTCGTGGGTCATGGTCTGGCCGCGTCCCTTCTTCATGGGCAGGCCGGGCTGGGTGCGGTCCAGCGCCTGGATCTGGCTCTTCTCGTCCACCGACAGCACCAGAGCATGCTCGGGCGGGTTGAGATACAGGCCGACGATGTCCTCCAGCTTCTCGGCGAAGTCCGGATCGTTGCTGATTTTGAAGCTCTCGACGCGGTGCGGCTTCAGTCCGTGGGCCCGCCAGATGCGGCCCACGCTGGAATCGGAGATGCCCACCGCCCGCGCCATGGTGCTGCGCGACCACTGTGTGGCGTTGGCCGGAGCGCTCTGCGTGGTCTTTCTCACCACCTCGGCAACTGTTTTCGGAGAGATCGTTGGTTTGCGCCCGGGCCGTGGAGCGTCTCTCAGCAGCCCGAAGACGCCCAGTTTCAGAAACCGGCCACGCCAGCGGGCAGCCATGCGCGGTGCGACCTCCAGTTGCCGGGCGATCTCCAGATCCTGCATGCCTTCGCTGGCCAGCAGGACAATGCGGCAGCGCTCGACCACCCGCACCGGAGTTGTCCGCCGCCGCACCAGCCTCTGCAGCTCCGCTCTCTGTTCGGCATTCAGATCAACTGTCGCCGCAACACGCATCGCGATCACCTCGACTGTACAGGAGATGATCGCGCAGACTTATATGACTCTATTTACGGCGGACTACACTAGCTCGCTAACCCGCTTGCTTTTCTACTTGCTCAACTCCACCGAGACAATCTGCCCATCGGCCGTCTTATCCGCCGTGGCAAAGTACCGCACCTTCGCCTTCATTCCCTCGAGATCGCTGCACGGATGGATATCCCCCTGTGGCGTGAAGTTCGCCGCGCTGTACTCGATCTCGTAGTAGTTGTTGTTGTAGAGCTTCACCGTCCCCTTCGTCCCCACCACCTGCAGCTCGATCGACGCCGGATAACCGCACTGGACTCCGTGAATCACGCCCTGCGCCATCAGCGTCGCCCCGTGCGGCTTCTCCGTCGGGTGCTTGAACACCGGCGCCTGATACTCGGCCCGCGCTGAAGCCTGCGCCTGCGGCTGCTCTTGCTCGCTCACCGCCTCCTGCCGCTTTGCCTGCGCCATCTCGTCCTCATACAAACGCACCTGGCCCAGCCGGCTCTGCACAACTTCCAGTTCCTGCGGGTTCTTCGCAACCGCTTCCGCGGCCTCCAGCACTCGCACGCAGTCGTCGTATTTCTGCTCTTCCATCAGGATCACCGCGCTGTCCACGCGGTACTGCACACTCCCCGGCTCCAGTTGCACCGCCTGCAGGCTCAGCATGTGCGCCTCGTCCAGATTGTTGTGCTGCTTGGCGTACAGTATCGCCAGCGCGTCGTAGGCCGGCGCAAAGCGCGGATTCAGCTTGATCGCCGCCCGCAAACTCGCCTCCACCTGCGGCCCTGTCTCGTCGTCCATCACCGACAGCGCGCCGAAATAGTACTGTGCGATGTAGCTCTCTGAATCCAGCGCGACTGCCTGCGCGTACCACTTCTTTGCCTCCGCCCGATCCCCCTCCCGGAACGCCAGGTAGCCCATCGTCTCCTGCGCCTGCACGTTCTTCGCATCGGCCGCGAGCACCTGCGTCAGCAGCGCCCGCGCATCCTCCCTGCGTCCGATGTACGCCATACAATCCGCCCGGATCGCATCCGCCTGCGGCTCCGTAAGCGGCGTCACCGTAAATGTCCCTTCATTCAGCGGCGGCAGTTTCATGGTGAAGTAGGTGTACTCGCGCTGCGCCGTATAGTCATTCAGCGTCTTCTGCAACTGCTTCAGATCCCCGAACGCTGTCTGCGCCGCCTCCACCGGATTCTGATGGTCGCTCACCAGTTTCATGTACTCGCCCACATGATTCGTGTGGCTCTTTACATCGCTGGTCTCCAGATAATGCACCAGCGCCCACGACTCCGCGTAGAACACCGACCCTTTCTGCTCCTCGTGGTAATACGCCGACTTCGCGTCCACCTGGAACAGCGTCTCAAGCGGGATCATCTTGTTCTGCTGCAGATACTCGAGATCGTCCTGGTTCCGCTGCCCCAGCTTCGCCTCGTCGCCCATGATATCCGTGTTCTGGAAGAACTCCGCCAGCCCTTCGTTCAGCCACAGCGGCATCCACTCGATGGCGTCGCCAATCTCCAGGTGCGTGTACTCGTGGTAGATCGTCGCCCAGGGATGCTGTTCGTCCTCGGCATCCAGCCGCAGCAGCACATAGTTCTTGTCCGGCGCCCGCAGGAAATACCCCCCCGGCGTAAAGTTCCCCTTCTCAAGGTAAACCGCCGGCTCCAGCGGCTCGAACTCCTTCTTGTTCTTCACCGCGATCACCCTGATGGGCGCCACCGGATCCACATTGGCGTTCGGAAACAGCTTCTGGAACAGCAGCCGCATGTGCTCGAACTGATCGATCACCCGTCGGCCCTCGCCGGCCCCCGCGTCCGTTACCACCGTAAAGTGCGCGCTCCGCACCTCCACCCAGGCGGGCGAGCTTCCGAACGCCGGAGCGAACGCGGTCACCAGAAAAATCAGTAGAAAGGCCGTTTTTCGCAACATGGAGATTGCCAGGGATCGTATCATCTCATCCCCCAGTCCGCAGCGACAGCTGCCTCGCCACAAATCACGCGAAATCAGTCGCTTACCCAGCCATACCCACCCCTTTTTCGCCAGGATGCGCCTGAAGAACCGCCCCCCCAGGACCAGGCACGGCGACACGCGGAGCGGGCTTTTGGCTGCGCCGCTTTGACTTGGATGGTACAGTGTCCGGCATGGCGATCCGCGAAGGTTTGCGACGCATTCGAGTGGTCGGAGCAACGCTCCTCGTCGTCGGCCTGTTGCTCGATGCGGTTTTGGCCGTCGGCGCCGTCCTTGCCACCACCTTTGCGCTGCGCGTCCCGATCCTCGGTGTGGGTTTCTTCGGCATTCCGCTAACCCTGCTCGGCGCGACGATCCTTCTCGTTGCCTGGGTCGCTGACGGCTTTCGCCGGCGCCGTCCGCCTGCTCGCTCGCAGCGGGCACAGTCCTCGCGAATCCCTCCGATAAACTAAAAGCTGTAACGATCCAGCCCAATGACCCTGCTCAAAGCCGTGCGCGGCACGCGCGACCTTCTGCCGCCCGAAACCGAACTCTGGGATCGCGTCGAAACCACTGCCCGCCGCGTCTTTGCCCGCTACAACTTCGGCGAAATCCGCACCCCCATCTTCGAGGACACCTCCCTCTTCTCCCGCTCGGTCGGCGAAGAAACCGACATCGTCTCCAAGGAGATGTACACGTGGGAGGACCGCGCCCGCGCGCAGTCCGAAAAGTCCCAGTCCCTCACCCTCCGCCCCGAGAACACCGCCGGCGTCGTCCGCGCCTATATCGAGCACAAGCTCGGCGAATCCGGCCTGCTGCAGAAGCTCTGTTACATCGGTCCGCAGTTCCGCCGCGAGCGCCCGCAGAAGGGACGTTATCGGCAATTTTGGCAAATCGGGGCGGAAGTCATCGGCCCACCCAGCGCCGGATCCGAATCGCCCCTGCGCGATGCCGAAGTCCTCGAAATGCTCGCCAGCTTCCTCGACGAGCTGGGCATCAACGGCTGGACGCTGGTGCTGAACTCGGTCGGATCATCGACCGATCGGCCAAAATACATCGCCGCCCTCCGCGAAGCGCTGAAAGACAAGGCTCCGCAGATGTGCGCCGACTGCCAGCGCCGCGCCGAGACCAATCCCCTTCGCGTCCTCGACTGCAAGGTGCCAGAAGACCAGCCCATCATCGAGACGCTGCCGAAGATCGCCGACTTCCTCGACGACGCCTCGAAGGCCCATTTCGCCGCCGTCCTCGCCGCGCTCGACGCCTGCGGCGTTCGTTACGAGATCAATCCGCGCCTCGTCCGCGGCCTCGATTACTACACGCGCACCACCTTCGAGTTCACGCACGGAGGCCTCGGCGCACAGAACGCCCTGCTCGGCGGCGGCCGCTACGACGGCCTCTCGGAAATGCTCGGCGGACCCAGGGCTCCCGGCATCGGCTTCGCGATGGGCCTCGACCGGCTCATCCTCACCCTCCAGGCCGCGCAAGCCGAATCCGCGCCCACGCTGGCTGACGCCTTCGTTGCCCCGCTCGGTGAGTCGCTGAACGCCGACGCTCTCGCGCTCGCCCGCGAACTGCGCCGCAAGGGCCTGCAGATCGAGCTCGGCGATGGCGGATTCCGCCTCAAAAAGTCCTTCGAGATCGGAAACAAGCTCGCCCGCAACATTGTCCTGCTCGGCGAAGACGAGCAGCGCTCCGGTATTCTGACAGTGAAACACTTCGCCACCGGCGAGCAGACCAAAATCCCACGCGCCGAACTCGCGCAGGCACTCAGAAACAGTTAGGAACGTCACTTTGCTGGATTTCCTGGGCACACGCCAACGCACCGCCACCTGCGGCCAGCTCCGCGCCGCCGACGCCGGCCAGACCGTCACCCTCATGGGCTGGGTCAACCGCCGCCGCGATCATGGCAGTCTCATCTTCCTCGACCTGCGCGACCGCTACGGCATCACCCAGGTCGTTCTCGATAAAGACCTCGCCCCCGAAGGCCACGCCAAAGCCGAGCAGGCCCGCCCGGAGTACGTGGTTGCGGCCATTGGCAAGGTCCGCCTGCGCGGTGCCGACGCGGTAAACCCCAAAATGCCCACCGGCGAGATCGAAATCGCCGTCGATGAGCTGCTCCTGCTCAACGACTCGAAGGTTCCGCCGTTCTCGCCCGCGGAAGAGGCCATCGCCAACGAGGAAGTCCGCCTTAAGTATCGTTATCTCGACCTCCGTCGCGCCGAGATGGCCCACAATCTCGAGGTCCGCCACAAAGTAGCCCTCGCCGTGCGCCAATACCTCGACGCCCAGGGCTTCTACGAGGTCGAAACGCCCTTCCTCACCCGCTCCACGCCCGAAGGCGCGCGCGATTACCTCGTCCCCAGCCGTGTACACCCGGCGCACTTCTACGCGCTGCCGCAGTCGCCGCAGCTTTTCAAACAGATCCTGATGATCTCCGGCCTCGACAAGTATTTCCAGATCGTCCGCTGCTTCCGCGATGAGGATCTGCGCGCCGATCGCCAGCCGGAGTTCACGCAAATCGACCTGGAGATGACCTTCCCGCAGCAGGAAACCATCTTCGGCATCGTCGAAGGCTTCCTGGCCGCGGCCTTTGCCGCCGTCGGCATCACGCTGCCCTCGCCGTTCCCACGCATCACCTACGACGAGGCCATGCGTCGCTACGGGATCGACAAGCCCGACCTGCGACTGCCCGGCCTCACCGATATCCGCTCTGCCTTCACCGCCGAGCAACTCCAGACACTCGCGGTCGATCCCGCGCTGCCCGTCGTTGCCGTCCGCGTTCCCAAAGTCGGCGACCTCTCCCGCAAGGAGCGCGACGACAACCGCCCGCTCTTCGAGACGAAGAAGGGCGCCAAGCTCCTCGACGATCTCAGACGCCTCGAAAGGTCCTTCCCGGAATCCGTGGCGAAGTTGCGCGAGCTGGCCCAGGCTCAACCCGACGATCTCCTGATCATCGTTGCCGGCGACGCCGCCACGCACATTGCCGCCAGCGACACGAAATTTGAAGGGCGTCTTTCCGAGCGGGAAATCGCGGTCCTATCCGCCGCCGGCAACTTTCGCGTCGAGCTGGCGAAAAAGTACGCCGACCGCCACGGCGCCTTCGCTGTTACAGATTCCGTTGTCCGCTCACCCGAGCGCTCGTCCAGCCAAATCGATGGCTCCGCTGCCTTCCGCCCGCTCTGGGTCACGGATTTCCCCATGTTCGAGCACGACCCGGAAACCGGACGCTGGGCGCCCGCGCACCATCCCTTCACCTCGCCGCACGAGGAGGACATGGACCGCCTCATCTCCGATCCCGCATCGGTCCGCGCACGCTACTACGACCTGGCCATGAACGGACTCGAGCTGGGCTCCGGCTCCATCCGTATCCATCGCCAGGACGTCCAGCAGCAGATCTTCCGCGCTCTCGGCATGTCCGACGACGAAGCGAAGGCCCGCTTCGGATTTTTCCTCGAAGCCCTGCAGTATGGCACGCCTCCGCACGGCGGCATCGCGCTCGGCCTCGATCGCCTGGTGATGATCCTCGCCGGCGCCTCCAGCCTGCGCGAAGTCATTGCCTTTCCCAAGACGGCCAAGGCCATCGACCTGATGGTGGACGCGCCCACCCCGGTCAGCGATGGACAACTCAAAGAACTGCACATCCGGCCGTCTGTGCGGAACTGACTGCTCAGCGACGGCAGGCTTCGGGATGTTACCCTGAATCTTCCGATTTTTTCTCGAATGAGGTTTCCGATCGCGTGAGATCCGTGATGTCTCGATTTGTGGTCCTGGCGGCGCTGGGGCTTTTGCAGGGACCCGTTACTCGCCTGCACGCTCAGGTCACCGCTACAGCTCCGCAGGCCGAGGCTGATGCATATTCCCAGCGCTGGGACTTCTTCGGCGGCTACCAGTACGCCCACTTCAACCCCAGCAATGGTCTTTCCGTCGAAGCGGTGAATCTGAAGGGCTGGACGGGCTCTGCGACCGTGTGGCTGCATCCGCAGTGGGGCATTGAGGCCGACGCGCGCGGCGAGTACGGCGTTCTGGTCATCCCGCCGAACAACGAGAATGTCCCGACGAACCCGCCCATGTCCGAGCATCTGGAGCTCTTTGGTCCCAGCTTCCGCATCTACCGCGCGCCCAAAGTCATGCTCGGTATGCACTTCCTGGTGGGCGCTGCCTACGGCGACTTCAGTTCCGGGTTCCCTGCCGGCACTCAGCCGCAGGATTTCGATATTTACAATAACAAGCTGGCCCTCGGCATGGCCTGGGGTGGCATCGCCGACTACAACGTGACGCCTCACTGGTCCGTCCGCTTTGTTGCCGACTGGCAGCCCACGCACTACGGCTTCTCGTGGCAGAACGAAGGCGCTGGATCGGTGGGCCTGGTCTACAAGATCGGCTCCCTGCACAAGTAAAACCAGCGTACAGGGTGCAGTAAGTTCTCCCGCCGACAGCGATTGGGCCCAACGCGAATTGCGATGAGCTGCCCTTCTGTCCCTGTACGCGGTACGCTGCACTCTGTACGCTGGGAATCAGTCCCGGTGCTTCCGCATGTAGACTTCGAACTTCTTTGCGGCCCGCCTGCGTTTCCAGCGATAGTAGCGGTTTCGAACCCCATACAGGCTCTCGGTGCCCGCGAAGGCGAACCCCCGCCGCGGCGCAAACTTGATGTAGAGAAATCCGAACAGCGCGCCGCCCAGTTGCGAGAACGCATAGAGCCGCTCTCCGGAGAACAACATCGCCAGCACGATCAGCAGGTAGACGGCTACCAGGTATTTCGCCTTGATCATGAAGGGCAGCGGGAACATCATGAACTCCAGGTCGGCGTAAAGCACCCCAAAGGCGATCAGCAGACCGAATATTCCGCCCCAGCAGCCGTAGAGCAGCACCGATTGCTCTCCGGTAGCCGCGGCCAGCGCCACTCCGGCCAGTGCCGAGCCGAGCACCGAGACGAAAAAAATCTCGCCAAGCCAGCGCGATCCGTGGTTCGACTCGAGAAAACTGCCGAGGAACCAGAGGGAGAGCAGCTCAAATGCGGTGTTCAGAATTCCCTGATGAATGAAGCAGTACGTGATCAGCTGCCAGACAAACGCCCGATGCAGCACCAGGCCGGGAACCAGGCCCACATACAGCTCAAGAACATTGACGGTGGGTCTTGAGGCCACCCCGAGGATGAGCAGTAGAAAATACGCGCCCAGGTTCCACAGCACAAGCTTACGCGTGAAACCGCTGAAGTCCGGAAAACCGAGCATTCCAACCGAGAGTCGAGGCACCTGGTTATTCTCTCATTCGCAAATCAGCGCCGTCCTCAACGCGACGGCCACGGCACCACCGCCGGACGGCGATGACCCTCGGCATCCACGGCACGCACGCCGAAGATGACGTTGTCTTTCGAGATCGGCAGCGTCACCGAATAGGTCGCGTACTCGATTCCCCCGATTACGCCGCCGGGGGCCGGCGCGCCAGTCTTCATCCCGGCCCGATCCGCCATCACCGCTCGCTGCCAGTTGGGCGCAGCGGTCGCGCGCCACACAATTTCGTACTTCGTTCCGGCCGGCGCTCCGGCTCCGGCTTGCCATTCGATGGTCGTATTGTTGATGGAGTTGTCGAAGACCTTCACTGGGGGAAACGTCACGTTCACTGGCTCCGGAGGCGCATCGGCGAGGACGGCCATGCTTGCCACATTCAGCCGCGCCACCCGCGCCACATAGTTGAAATCGACGAACTTGAGCAGATCGCCGTATTGCACGCCATTCTCCACCCGCACATTCTGATGCTGATGGTTGAAGTCCTCGCGCCACTCGGTAAACCGGACGGCCGCATAGCCCAGCTGATTGAAGGAATAGTGGTCGCCACCGCGCAGGAAGCGATCGAGCCGGAACTCCAGCACCGGTTCCAGGCCTGAGGCGATGGGCTGGGCGCTCGTCTCGGGCGCTCCTGTGTAGGTTCGCGCCACCTCGGCGATCTCGCGCGCCAACTCGCGGGAGGGCGAGTCGCTGTCGTAGCCAAGCATGACCATGCGGCGAATCTCTTCGGGTGTGTCGCTGGCGGGAACGCCCTCGGAGAAGACGCGGACGGCATGCTCGTCCTGGAATTTGTCGCCCGGGGTTCGGTTCCCGCCCACGATGTCGTTGTTCAGCACGGCTTCCAGATCCCAGTTCTGCTGCTTTGCCATCTGTGCCAGGTGACGGCTGCCGTACAATCCCTGCTCTTCACCGGCGACCGCCACAAACACCAGCGTGGCCGGAAATTTCATCTTCGAAAGGGCGCGCGCGCAGGCAAGGCTCACCGCGACCCCGCTGGCATCGTCGTTGGCGCCCGGAGCCTCGCCGCCGGTATCGAAGTTACTGCTGTCACGCGAATCGTAATGGCCGGTGACGAGAATCATCCTCGCCGCCTGCGCCGGATCGGTCCCGCGCATCACAGCATAGACGTCGGTGATGGTGGTCGGTTGCGTTATCCGAGCTTTCGGCCCGGTGCCCGCTTCCTGCGTAAATGTGTCGCGTTTCACCTCGAGGCATCCGCCGCACTCGGCTGAGATTTGCCGGAACTGCGCTTCGATCCAGTCCGCAGCCGCGCTCACCCCTGTGCCAGAGGGAAGGTCTTTCACCATACTGGAGAGCGTACTGCGATTATGAAATCCGACCAGCGCCGCAATCGTATGCTGTATCTGGAGTGGAGAAACGCGCGTGAGTGCGCGCGCAATTTGCGGATCGACCGGCATCGCGCCCACCGGCGCACCCATGGCATCCAGATCGCGGTGTGCGGCATCGTCAGAGGATGCGCCTGCCCGGCTGGCCGCCGCGACCGCCAGTGCGAGGAAGAGAACAAGGATGCAGAGCCGGCCATGACTTTTCATGATTATCGAGTATGCCCTGGACTCTTGACGCGCGGCCAGTTTGTCTTCAAAACTAGCGAAAGCGGCACAAGGCTGGAAGCTGCATCGAAGTTCCTGACGTCGCGCCGCGATTTTGCAACGGTCGTTCTGAAAGGCGCTGCCAAACATTTGCCCCGCGTTGCGAAGAGCTGATCGTTTGGAGATTCTTTATCCCGCTGGAGGGATTCATGCCGATTTGCCCTGAATGCGAAAGCGCTCTGGACTTTGATGAAGAGGAAGTAGAAGAGGGCGACGTCGTCGTTTGCGACGAGTGCGGCACCGAGTATGAGGTGGTCGCGGTTGACCCTTTGGAACTGACCAAGGTCGAAGAAGATTACGAGGACGAGGAAGAATTCGGAGAAGAGGAAGAAGAATGAGCTGTTCGCCTCTGGCTGCCCGCATACGTGCCCGTCATCAACTGCAGAGCCTGGCCGTCTTCAGCCTTGCACTGCTCGCTCTGGCTGTTCTCGGTCCCGGCGTCGTGGCGCAGAATTTCGGGATGCGCGACCTGCAGGGCAAAGTCCTCGGCGAGCACGACGTTCCCATCAGCGGCGCCATCGTCTATCTGCAGAACTCCCGCAACAGCGATGTGAAGACCTTTATCACCACCACGGACGGCAGCTACCGCTTCGCGGATCTCGCCGACGACACGGATTACACCGTCTGGGCCGCCTTCCGTGGCAAAAAAAGCTCGCGGAGGACCCTCAGTTCCTTCGATCAGCGCAAGGTGGCCTACTTCGACCTGCACATCTCCGTCGCCACCACTGCGGCATCCTCCGGCAGCGGATCCTGACCAGGTTCACCACAGGGAATGAGCTGGTCCCGAAGACTGCGCAATGGTTGCCCATCCAGTGAGCGAATCGCTCCGGGACGCGTCTATCTATAGTGCCCAGTTACGGCCGGATCAGTCGCCTTCCTGATTTTGCGGTACGATGAAGGCGCAGGAACCTACAAAGCCATGAAGTCCCTACTGAAACGCAGGCGTTCGCTGCACAATGACGCCGGTTTTACGCTGATGGAACTCCTGATCGTCATCTCGATCATGCTGATCCTCATGCTCATCGCCATTCCTAACATGCTCAACCTGAAGAGCGAGGCCAACGAGACCTCCGCCATTCAATCGCTGCGCGCGATCCACGAGGCGGAAATCCAGTACCAAACCGAATATCCGGCCAACGGGTTCGCCTGCTCGCTCTCGGCGCTCGGCGGCAACGCGAGTTCCGGTCCGCCCAGCCCGACGTCCGCGCAGTTGCTGCAGTCGGACCTCTCCAGCGGTCAGAAGTCCGGATACACCTTTGCCATCGTCAACTGCACCAAGACGACCGTGAACAATCAGGACATGTACACCAGCTTTGAGGCAACGGCAGTGCCCCAGGCCGTGGGCAAGACCGGCCATAACGGCTATTGCCTCGACATGAGCGGCCAGATCATGAAGGATCCCACCGGCGGCACCAACTGCACGGTGCCAATCCAGTAATGGCGGAAAGTTCGGCAACAAACCGCCGGCAAACCCTTCGCTGGCGGTTCTTTCTGATGGCGATCTGTGCCCTGACCGGCGCGAGTGCTATGCGCGCCGATTCGAGCGTCACTGCGTCCGAGCTGGCGTCCCGCATCGACCACCACTACAACTCGCTGCATTCGCTTTCGGTGCACTTCGTACAGCACTACGACGGCATGGGGATGCACCGCAAAGAATCCGGGGTACTGCTGCTGCGCAAGCCGGGCAAGATGCGCTGGACGTATACCGATCCCGACGGCCAGCTCTTCATTCTCGATGGGAGGAACGCGTACTTCTACACGCCTGGGCAGAACGAGGCGCAGACTATGCCGGAAAAACAGCTCGACGATCTGCGCTCACCGCTGCGCTTCCTGCTCGGCCACACCGATCTTGAGAAAGAGCTCAACGGTTTGCGCATGACGCCGACAGCCGACGGCCATTACGAGCTTTCCGGCGTACCTAAAGGCATGGAGCGGCGCATCTCCGATCTGAAAATCACCTCAAACGCCGAGGGAACTATCCTGCAGATGACCATCGTCGAGACGGACGGCGTGACGAACAGCTTCGAATTCAGCGGCGAGTTAACGAATGCTCCGGCTCCCGCATCGGCCTTTGTCTTTGTCGCGCCGCCGGGCGTGCATGTGGTGAGCGGCGAGCCGCCGGTTTAGAAAGATTCCTGCGCTATCCGGCGACCGCAACCGCAAAAAACCTGAAA
>JASIAO010000362.1 GCA_030041955.1 Acidobacteriaceae bacterium
ATGCTTTCCCAGATAACGTGATCCATGGAGTAGTAAACGATGTAGCGCACCTGGGGCTGGAGGCCGGCGGCGGTGAGGACCTCGTGCAGCGGCGTGCCGATCCACTCGGCGATGTAGGACCAGCCTTCCTCGCAGGCGATCTCGGTGATCTGGCTGGAAGCGGGAAAGTTGCTTTTGATGTCGGAGAGAGAAAGGGAGAGGGGGCGCGACACCATGCCATCCACGACGAGGCGCCAGTCAAGGAAGCGGTTGGTGTGGGAGCGCTCAAAGTCTTTGCCGCGGGGGACGACTTCGTTGGCGAAAGGCGTCTTCGAGATCATGCTCCGCGGGAAGGTGCGGGCCATCGAGTGCCGGGTGAGCAGCCGCTGAGCAGCGTAGGTGAGGGTCTCGCCGGGACCGTAGACGCCGCCGTGATCGGGCGGGATGAGCCCGTAACGCTGGGCCAGGCGGGCGGCTTCGGCGAGGCCCGAAACTCCGGCAGCGGCAGCAATGCCTGTGGTGATGAGCTTGCGGCGTGAGATTGGGGTCATGGACGCTCCTCAGGTGACTCGGCGCGGCCGGTGATCATCGCGCGCATGCGGCTCCTGAATCCGGAGAGAGCAATCATCGTGACGTGAACGATGAGGAAGAGCAGGAGCAGCCCGGACAGAAAGAAATGCAGGGTGCGCGCGGATTGACGGCCTCCCAACAGGATGACCGAGGACGGGAAGGCGGAGGTGAAGGACGGCGACATCGCGAGACCGGTCCAGATGATCAGCGGGAAGAGAACAAAAATTACGATCACGTAGGCGGTTCGCTGCAGGACGTTGTACGAGTGCGCTTCGGCTGCGTCGGGCGGCGCGCGGTGAAGATATTGCGCGATCCGCTGCCAGTGGGCGCGGAACGATCGGTCGCGGCGCTCGGGGATCAGGTCTTTGCGGAAGTGGCCGGTAAGAAAACCGGCGAGGCCGTAAACCAGGGCGGTGAGAACCAGGACCCACGCGGCCTGAAAGTGGAGATAGCGGCTCCAGCCATTTTCGTCGGGCATGACGTAGTGGTAGCCGGTGGGAACCATATCCCTCGAGGCGGGGATGGGGATGATGAAGAGCGGGCGGGTAAGATCGTTGCCGGTTTCGCCCCAGTAAAAGCGCGGGTGCGAGACGACAATCTCGGCGCCGGTGAGGAGCAGCGCGAGAAAAGAGATGACCGTGAGCCAGTGCGTCACGCGAACCAGCGCGGTGTGGCGTGGAGTTTTCCTTTCGAGGCGCGGGGCTACGACCGGCATGCCGGGCAGCATAGCACGAACGATATGGGACAGGGGATGGGGGTTACGGCTTACGGGGCGGAGTCAGGTGCGCGCGATGGTTTGGGCGCACCTGAATTCGGACTTCAATGGTTATGGCTGCAGCGGTTCGCCGGCAATCACGCCAGTGAGCTTCTGGTCAGCCATCTTGTGGTTGAAAGCAGCCACATCCGTCGAGAGGAAGTCGTCGAATTTGTGGAGCGCGGACTCGTACTCGGGCTGCAGCAGCTTTTTCTGGGTTAGCATCGCCGGGCTGGGGGCATCGTCCTCGCCTTCGAGTCCGCCGATCAGCATAAAGATGTGCTCGTGCACCTGGTCCGGCACGCGCAGCGTGGATTCCGCCGCGCCGGGATTGCTGGTGATGACGCCTTCGACAGCCTTGCTCTGCTTTTCGAGCGCGTCGATGGCTTCGCCGACGGGCTTCTCCTGGGGCGTGTCTTTCACGGCGGTGCGCAGGGCCTCAAGCTGGGCGTGCATAGCGTCGAGGCGATTGAGCGCGGTGTCAAGCTGCGAAAGCTCATGCATCAGCGACTGGAGATCCTGATAGCGCTCCTCCATGCCCTGCTGCGTTCCATTTGAGGTCGGGTCGTTCACGACGTCGATCTTTTGCGTCATCTTCTGGCCGCCGATGGTGAGCGTGGCCGTGTACTCGCCCGGAGGGACCATGGGGCCGAATTCTGGACCCTTGAGGAACGACTGGCCACCGTTCCAGCGAACGGGACCGTCTGTGCGGAGGTTCCAGGCGAGGAGCTGCAGGCCGGGCTCGGTGGGAACCCAGGGCTGCTCCTTCGGTTTGCCGGCTTCCTCGGGGGTCTTTTCCGCCGGAGGCTGCTCCCGTGTCTGCGAGGGAACGGCAGGCTGCGTGGGTTTGGCTTCCTGCTGCTCGGGCGTCTGGGCATGGGCTGCGGCTTGCGTTGAAGTGGCTGCCGGCGGCAGGTCTTCATCTTCCGGAGGCGGTGCGCCGCGGCCGGCGGGACGGTTGCCCTTCATGGTGCGGATGACGTGACCCTGCGCATCGGTGATGACCAGCTCGCCGGGGCCTTTGACGCCGCTGCCGACGAAGTAGTCGAGTCCAGCGCCGTAAGGCGGATTCCTGCCATAGAAGGCGGAGTCGCCAAGATCTTCCACCGGTGAGAACGGCCAGAAGCGCAGCGCCGGCTCCGGCGCGAAGAAGTGCGCGGACTCCTGGCCGATCTGCGGCGTGAACTGCTGGAAGGGCGTGAGGTCGTCGAGGATCCAGATGGAGCGGCCGTGCGTAGCAACGATGAGATCGTTGTCTTTGGCATTCAGATCGATGTCGTAGACCGCGGCGTTGGGCAGGCCGAGACCGAAGAGGTACCAGTGCGCGCCCTCATCCCATGAAACGTAGAGGCCATTTTCGAGGCCGGTATATAGAAGCCGCGGATTGTGCAGATCCTGGCGGACGACGTGCGCGTAGACGTCATCGGGGAGATTGCCGCTGATGGATTGCCACGTGGCGCCGTAGTCGGTGGTGCGGAAGAGATACGGCTTGAAGTCTCCGCTGAAGTGGCGATCGACTGCGATGAGCGCCTCGCCGGGATCTTTGGCGGAAAGATCGATGGATTCGACGCGGCCCCACTCCGGCAGATTGGGAATATTCGGGGTGAGATTCTTCCAGGTGGATCCGCCATCGCGGGTGAGCTGCACTTCGCCGTCGTCGGTGCCCACCCAGATAGTCTTCGTATCGGTTGGTGAGGGCGCGACGGTGAGGATGGCGTCGTAGACTTCGGCGCCGGAGTTGTCCTTGATGATGGAGCCGCCGGAGGATTGCTGCTTCGCCTTGTCGTTGCGGGTGAGGTCGGGGCTGATGACCTTCCAGGTGTGACCGTGATCGTCGCTCTGGAAGACGACGTTGCCGCCCACATAGAGGACGGCAGGATTCTCCGGGCTGACTGCGAAGGCAGCATCCCAGGCGAAGCGCCAGGGCAGATCGGCCACGCCGCCACCGGTGAAGTCGCGGGGGTAAGGCTCCATATCGCGGGACTGCTGTGAGACGCGGTTGAAGGCCGCGAGCACGCTGTTCTGCGTGCTGTTGTAGATCACGTTCGGATCGTCGGGCGCGGGGACAGCGAAGATGCCGTCGCCGCCGTTGATGGCAAACCAGGAGCGGCTGAGGATACCGGAGGGATTCTTGTCGCTGCCGGGGCCGCACCAGGCGCTGTTGTCCTGCAGACCGCCGCAGACCAGGTACTGGATCGCGTCGTTGGTGGCGACATGGTAGAACTGGCCGATTGCGATGTTGTCGACGAAGGCCCATTGGCGGCCATTGTCAGTGGAGATGGTGATGCCGCCGTCGTTGCCTTCGATGATGCGGCCGCTGCCGGCGGGATCGATCCAGATGGAGTGGTTGTCGACGTGGATCTGATGGGCGATGGCATGGAAGGTGTGGCCGCCGTCCATCGACTCTTCAAAATCGTTGGAGAGCGCGAAGACGTGGTCAGGATTTTTGGGGTCGACGGCGAGGTGCGAGAAGTAGAAGGGACGCGAGTCGACTTCCTGGTCTTTGCTGACCATGCTCCAGTGGTCGCCGTTGTCGTCAGAGCGCCAGAGAACGCCTTCGTTGGAGCCGATGACGGCGTAGATGCGGCTGGGCATGCTGGGCGCAATGGCGAGGCCTATGCGCGTGACGGGCTGCGTGGGCAATCCGTGGCCGCTGAGGCGCTGCCAGGTCGTGCCGCCGTCGACAGAGCGGTAGATCGCATCTTCAGGGCCGCCGCCGGAGTAGCTCCACGGAGTGCGGCGGAACTTGTAGGCTCCGGCGAAGAGCACCTGGGGGTTCTGCGGATTCATGGCCAGGTCGGAGATGCCGACGCCGGGGCCGAGATACAGGACTTTCTGCCAGTGAGCACCGCCGTCGGTGGTGCGGAAGACGCCGCGTTCCTCATTGTCCTGCCAGGGACTGCCCATGGCCGCGACGAGGACCGTGTTGGGATCGTGCGGATCGACGGCGATGGCAGAAATCTGAAAGGTCTGGTCGAGGCCCATGTGCTGCCAGTGCCCACCGCCGTCGGTGGTTTTGTAGACGCCGTCGCCGTAGGAGACGTCGTTGCGGACGTTGGCCTCGCCGGTGCCTACCCACACGACGGAGGGATTCTCGGGGTCGACGGCCATAGCGCCGACGGAGGCGACGTGCTGGTGCTGGAAGTACGCCTTCCAGGTGGCGCCGCCGTCTTCAGTACGGAAGACGCCGCCGTCGGCCGACCCGACGTAGTAGACCTCGGGATTGCCGGCAACGCCGGCCACCGCGGTGACGCGTCCGCCGGAGATGGCGGGACCGATTTCGCGGAAGCTGACGCTCTTGCGCACCACCATAGGCAGCTCGGTGCGACCCTCGCTGTTAGCGAGCTGCGG
>JASIAO010000363.1 GCA_030041955.1 Acidobacteriaceae bacterium
CCTGCGGCCGTGCCGAACACGTAACCGCCCAGCGCAATCAACTGGTGGATCGCGTCCCCGGTGGGATGAAAGACCGCGATCCCCAGCAGCACGGTGTTACCTGTCATATTGGCGACGAAGGCGTGTCCCAGCCCGAAAAAGCTCCACCCGTCAGCCGAACCTGAGGCCGCAGCCAGCACCATCAGCAGCCAATCCCGTTCCGCAGTCTTCACGCTGAAGTTGGATGCCTCGTGCAGGCTGTATTCCCGAAAATGGTTACCGCGAGCGATGACTCAGTAACCAAACGGGTTACTCGAACTCGAACATCAACCAGCGCTACAATACGCGCACCAATCAACGCTACGAGGCGAGCACCCATGTGGAGCAAGTCCACTCCCGCGCTCACCCCGAAGATGAGAGACATTCTCATCTTCCACAATGTTGCGCGTGCGCTCACCTCCGAACTCGATCTCGATTCCATCCTCCGCGCCATCATGCTCCAGATGGAGCAGTTCTTTCAGCCCGAGCAATGGTCTCTGCTCATCGTGGATGAGGCACGCCAGGATCTCTTCTACGCGGTCGTTGTGGGCCACGCCGAAGCCGACCTCCGCGACGTGCGCGTCCCCATCGGCCACGGCCTTGCCGGCATGGTCGCCAAACGCGGCGAGACGGTCATAGTCCCCGAGGCGAAGGATCAGTCGCCCCTGATGCAGACGGGCCCCAACCCGCAGTTCCGTATCCGCTCCGCCATCTGTATGCCGCTGCGCTCCCGCGAGCGCACCCTCGGCGTCATCCAGCTCTTCAACTGCCGTCTGGAATCCTTCACCGACGACGTCATCTCGTTCCTGCATCTGCTCTGCGACTACGCTGCGATCGCTATCGAAAACGCCCGCGCCGTCGAACGCATACAGCAGCTCACCATCACTGACGACTGCACGGGACTGTTCAATCAGCGCCAGCTCTACAGTCTCCTCGAAAAGGAGAGCGAGAACGCCCGTCTCATCGGCGCTCCCTTCAGTCTCATCTTCATCGATCTGGATCACTTCAAGGCAGTCAACGATGCGCACGGGCATCTGATCGGCAGCCGTCTTCTCGCCGAGTTCGGCCAGGCTCTGCGCTCGCTTGTGCTTCCGGCGGATGCCGTCTTCCGCTACGGCGGCGACGAGTTCATCGTCCTCCTGCACGAGACGGGTAAGGACGAGGCGGAGCGCGTCGTCCGCCACATTCACGAGACGCTGCGCAGCCGGTCCTTTAAAGTTGCCGAAAATCTCGAGCTGACCATCCGCGCCAGCTACGGCGTTGCAACCTGGCCCGACGACGCCGAGGACATTCACGATCTGATCCTTCGCGCCGATACCGCCATGTATCGCGTGAAAGGATCGACGCGCGACGATGTCGCCATCGCCGGCGAGACTATCTATCCCCGCTGACGCTCGCAATTCTTAGCCAAAACGCGCCCGGCCAACCGTACGCCGGAAATCCTCGCCGTGCATTTCCACCGTTACGCACATCTCAGCCAGCCGCGAGCGCATCCGCTCGCCGATCCGGTCCCCCAGCGTCTCCTCGCGAGCTGCCCGCAACGCGCCATTGCTCCCGTTCGTGCCTGCGCCGGGAGGCAAATCGGCATAATTCGTCGTGATGATCGTCGTCCGCTTGTCGTTATAGCGGCTGTTCAGCACCAGTGCCACCGTGTCCCACACCCAGTCGGTGGGCTTGGCCGCGCCCAGTTCATCCATCACCAGCACTTCGGCCTCGAAGACCGGCCGTAGGATTTCCATCTCCGTTGTCGCCACCTGCGGATTGTAGGAGTGCTGGATCTCCTTCAGCAGCTCGCGGTAATCGCAGAAGAGCCCGTGCACGCCCTTTTCCGCAATCAGCGCCTGCAGAATCCCGACCGCCAGGTGCGTCTTGCCCACGCCAATCGATCCCGTAAGCAGCAGCCCGCGTCCGCCAGTGGTCACCGGATATCCGTCCACGAATTGCCGCGCCTTCAGGTGCGCCACTCCCAGCGAACGGTCCGCTCCGGGGAAATTCGCCTCATAGCTTTCCAGCGAGCAGTGCTCGTACCGCGCCGGAATCCCGGCTCGGCGCATCAGCCGCGTTACGCGCAGCGCGGTCTGGCATTCGCACGTTTCCATCGCGCGGCCACCGTCAGGCCGCGTAATCACCCGCACGCCCAGCCCTCCGCACCTGGGACATTCTTCGCTCATGGGAATGCCCCAGTATCTCAGGGTTGGAGAGGTGGAAATCAGGAGCCCAATGTGGACTGCGGGTCCCTGCGTACGACTGCCTGCAAGAGATTTGAGGGAACCATCAGCAGGCTCTCTGCGTAAGCCGTTATAATTCGCTTTCCCCGGTAGTCTGTTCCCAATCTGTACTTTCAGGAGCCATGGATGCACAGATCATCCCGTCTGCTGACGGCCTGCGTTACCGCCGCCGTTATGTTTTCGCCTGTATTCGCGCGAGCTGTTGACGATCAGAAGCCGGCGGAAAAGCCCGCCGAAACCACCCCCGCTCAGTCCGTCACCACGCAGGGAACTGTGAATGTCGGGGGCCAGGCCATTCAGTACGACGCCGTGGCCGGCATCATCACCGTCGGCGCGACGGATCCCGACGACGCCGAATTGGGCTCGGACGGCAAACCCCTGCCCAACTCGGATCTGGCGGCGAGGTTTGCCGCGGCGAAGAGCCCCGATGAGGCGCCGCCGCTGGCGCACATGTTCTACGTCGCCTACTTTAAGCACGGCGCCGACCTCGAGCATCGCCCCGTCACCTTCCTCTACAACGGCGGTCCCGGCAGCTCTACTGTGTGGCTGCACATGGGCTCCTTCGGACCCAAGCGCGTGGACACCGACGAGATGGACACGCATCTGCCCGCGGCGCCTTACCGTTTGACCGACAACGAGAACTCGCTGCTCGACGTTTCCGACCTGGTCTTCATCGATATGCCGGGCACCGGCTTTGGCCGTCTCACCGGCAAGGATGCAGGCAAAGCTTTCTGGGGTATCAATGAAGACGGGCACGCCTTCGGCCGCTTCATCCAACGCTTCCTCACGCAGTACAACCGCTGGAATTCTCCCAAATACATTTTTGGTGAGAGCTACGGCACCACGCGGTCGGCGGTGCTCTCGAATCTGCTGGAGAACAACTACAACATCGACCTGAACGGCGTGATTCTGCTCTCGCAGATCTTCAACTTCACGACCGACATCGACGGGCCGGACGGGAATCCGGGCGTGGATCTGCCCTATGAGCTGGCGCTCCCCACGTACGCGGCGACCGCGATGTACCACAAGAAGATTCCGCAGCAGCCCCTGGAGCCGTTCCTCAAGCAGGTGGAAGACTTCGCAATGGGCGACTACGCGCAGGCGCTGGAGAAGGGAACTGACCTCAGCCAGACCGACAAGCAGGCCATTGCGGAGAAGCTGCACGAGTACATCGGCCTGCCCGTGGATTACCTGATGCGCGGCAACCTGCGCATCTCGGGCGGCGAGTTCGAGCACGAGCTGCAAATCGACACCGACACCACAACCGGGCGTCTCGATACCCGTTTCTCCGGGCCGAGCATCGATCCGCTCAGCCAGGCTGCCGAGTACGATCCGCAGAGTTCGGCCATCTCTTCCGCGTATGTCTCGCTCTTCAACCAGTACGTGCGCAACACGCTGCACTACGGGGAAGGACAGACCTACCTGCCGATGGCGAACTATCCCAACTTCACCTGGAACTTTATGCAGAACGGATTTCCGGAGATGAACGTGGCGCCGGATATCGCCATGGCCATGAAGACCAATCCCAAGCTCAAGATCATGGTCAACGGGGGCTACTACGATCTCGCCACGCCGTTCTTCGCCGCGCAGTATGAGGACAAGCACCTGCCCATCGAGCAGCGCCTCGCCTCGAATATCCAGTTCGATTGGTACGAGTCCGGCCACATGGTCTACGTGCGCACCTCGGCGCTGAAGAAGCTGCACGACAACGTAGCGGAGTTCATCAAAAGTACCGAAGCTGGGAACCAGTAAAAAGCAGAGCTCAGGGTACAGGGTATAGGGTTTAGTTGGCGAAGGGGCGCAGCCATGCGCCCTGAACTTCGATCCCTGCGCCCTGAACGCTGTACCCTGTACCCTGTACACCCATGTCGGAGTTCCTCCTCTTTCACGGCGTCGCCATCGTCGTGCTCATCCTCGCCAACGGCTTCTTTGTGGCGGCGGAGTTCGCCCTCGTCAGCGTGCGCGAGACGCGCATCGAGCAACTCATCCAGGAACACCGCCCCGGCGCGCGCATCGTCCGCCGTCTCCAGCAGCATCTCGACGACTTCCTGCCTGCCGTGCAGCTTGGCGTCACTCTCTGCAGTCTCGCCATGGGCTGGCTCGGCGAGCCCGCCATCGCCGCGATTTTTGAACAGGCTATGAGCGGCCTTCCCCACGCCCGCCTCTACGCCCATCTCGCCGCCGTTCCGCTCGCCTTCGCCTTCATCACCTACGTTGTCGTTCTCCTCGGCGAACTCGTCCCCAAAGCGCTCGCCCTCCGCCGCACCGATCAGATGGCCCTCGGCGTCGCCGGCCCCATGGAAGTCTTCATCCGCCTCGCACGTCCGCTTGTCCGCCTCCTCAATCGCTCAGCCGCGCTGGTTCTGCGTCTCTTTCACGCGCCCCTCACGCACGAGGGCGCCGTCCATTCGCCGGAAGAGCTCAAGCTCATGGCTACGGCCGCGCGCCGGTCCGGCATGCTCCCGGAATACCAGGAGTCCCTCATCCACCGCGCTGTCGAGATGAACGACATTGTCACCCGCGAGATCATGACCCCACGCCAGCGCATCTTCTCGCTGCCAGCCGACATGCTCATCGAAGATGCCAGCGCCCGCATCGTCGAGGAACTGCACTCCCGCATTCCTGTTTACGATCCGCAGCGCGGGCCCGAATTCATCATCGGCGTCCTCTACTCGAAGGACGTCAGCCGGCTCATGCACTTTCGCGCCTCCGCCACCACTCGCTTCGCCGTCGCCCCTTTCAGTGACATGCGCCTCCGCCAGGTGATGCGCGAAATCCTCGTCGTTCCCGAAACCAAGCCCGTCCTCGATCTGCTGCACGAGTTTCAGCAGCGCCGCCGTCACATCGCTATCGTCGTCGACGAGTTCGGTTCGACTGTTGGCCTCGTCACCGTCGAGGATGCCATCGAGCAACTCATCGGCGAGATTGAAGACGAATTCGATGTTGCCGCCGGTCCCGTTGTGGCTGCCGCCGGTGGTGGCATGGTGCTCGACGGCAGCGTCAGCCTGCGCGATCTCGAAACGCAGATGCGCTGGAGCCTCCCGCGCGAGGGCGGCGTCGAAACCCTCGCCGGATTCCTGCTCACCCGCTTCGGCCGCATTCCTCAGGCCGGCGACGCCGTCGACTTCGAAGGCCGCCGCCTCACCGTTCTCGAAATGAGCGGTCGCCGCATCAGCAAAGTGCGCATCGAGCAGCTCCCACAGCCCGCGGAGAAAAGCCGCTAATGCACCGTCTCCTCAAATCCCTGCTCCTGCGCCTCGCCTACACGCTGCCCGTTCTGTGGCTGGTCGTCTCCATCGTTTTCCTCCTCATCCACATCGTTCCGGGCGATCCCGTTCAGCAGATGCTCGGCGAAGGCGCGCGTCCCGCTGACATCGTTGCTCTCCGCCACGCCTACGGCCTGGACCAGCCGCTGGGCACGCAGTACGTCCATTATTGGCGCGGTGTTCTCCATGGCGATCTCGGCCACTCCATCCGCCTCAACGACTCCGTCACCCACCTCGTTCTCACCCGCTATCCCTTCACCGTAGAGCTCACCGCCGCCGCCCTTGCCCTCGCGCTGCTCATCGCCATTCCCGGCGGCATTGCGGCCGCGCTCCGCCGCGGCAAACCGCGCGATCACGTGATCGGCGTGGTCAGCCTGCTCGGACTCTCGTTCCCATCCTTCGCACTCGGCCCCATCCTCATCGTGCTCGTCTCCATCAAGCTCGGCTGGCTGCCCGTTTCCGGCGCCGGCGACTGGAAGCACCTCATCCTCCCCGCCGTTACCATGGGCAGCGCCCTGGCCGCCATTCTCACCCGCATGGTGCGCACGTCGATGCTCGAAGAGCTGGGCCAGGACTACATCCGTACCGCGCGCGCCAAAGGTCTGCCTGAGCGTACGGTCGTCTACAAGCACGCCCTGCGTAACGCGATGATCCCCGTTCTCACCCTCATCGGCCTGCAATTTGGAGCGCTGCTCGCCGGCGCCATCGTCACCGAGACCATCTTCAGCTGGCCCGGCATCGGCCGCCTCACTGTCTCCGCCATCTCCAACCGCGACTACCCGCTTCTTCAGGGCTGCATCCTGGCCATCGGGCTCACTTACGTCCTCGTCAACCTCGCCACCGATGTCCTCTACATGGTGGTGAACCCGCGCATCCGCTCCTAAAGAAATCCGGGGTGACTCCTGTCTGCGCGATTCGCGCAGACAGGAGGTCTTGTTACTGCTTCACCAGTTCCACCAGCCGTGGCTCGATTGCTGCCTTCGTCACGGTTAAGAATCCCAGCGATACCGGCGTCGAGAATCGCCTCGGTCCTGCGCTCCCCGGATTGAAGTACAGAATCCCCTTGTGCCACTGGACCGCCGGATGATGGGAGTGGCCACTTACCACAGCCGCAATCCCCGCGGCCTTCGGGTCCAGATCGAGCGTCTGCCGGTCGTGCAGCATGTAAATGCTCCGCCCGCCCAGTTCCACGAGCTGCGTATCGGGAAGCCACGCGCACGCGCCGCCCACGTCCACATTGCCGCGGATCGCCGTCACCGGAGCAATCTCCCGCAGCCGGTCCAGAATCGCTGCGCCGCCCACATCGCCCGCGTGCAAAATGTGTTCCGCACCGCGCAGCGCCGCCAGCGCCTCCGGCCGCAGCACTCCATGCGTGTCCGAGATCACGCCAATCAGCATAAGGAAAGCTTAAAGGGAAGAGGACACCTCGCGCTCCGTGGAACGCGAGATGTCTGATGAGGAGTCTACTTGTGGCTGCAGCAGGATCCGGGGCAGCACGAAGCCTGGTGCTGGCAGCAGCTCGCGCCGCAGCAGCTTCCCGGGCAACACTGCGCCGTCTTCGTGCAGCAGGCTGCGCCGGTCGCGGCCAGCGCGGAAAGCGAAAACAGCGATACCGCCAGAAGGGCGAACATTCTCGATTTCATGATGAATTTCCTCTCTGTGTGATTGGGAACGCCATGCGCTTTGGTGCGCAGGATTGCGCAGATACACGAAGAGGTCTAAATCCGCAGGTCGTCTTTCAGGCGAAAGACCGGGATAGCAAAACGCGGCCGGCGGTTCAGCTCGCGAAGAGGAGCTCGCAATGCAGGTTCGGGAGCGAACCGCTCAATCCCTGTGCCGTTCCCCGTCGGTGCTTCATTGACAGCCCGCCACTCCGACCTCTGAAAGGTCTGCTGTTCGCACCGCACCGCCGAGCAGCGCGCGCCCTCATGCCCTGGGGCAGGGCAGCATGGCATATACGCATGTTCGCATTGCATCGCTGGCATCGCCGCCGCATTCACCGCCAGAGCTGCCAGCCATACAACGGCGAGAGCCAAAACCATCGCTCCGCGAATGCGGCAATCGTGCAGGATGCCCACAGCACAAAACTACGCCAACTCCAAAGCTCGGAAAGTGACGCCTGTCACTCGGCGGGCGGCACCAGGATCATCCGGTCTGCGCTTTGCGGGCGAACCGAGCGAATGATATGCGGCGTGATTACGATCGCCAGCTCCGAATAGTCCAGGTTCGAGTTCTTATTTGTCCCGTCCTGGAATCCAGGCAGTTCGCTCAGTCCCGGAATCCCGGTAATCGCATCGGATTCCTGCCGCGACAGGGCGCTCACCAGCACCGTGCTCTCGCCCACGTTCAGCGATGTTATCGCCTGGAATTCGCGGTTGTTCATCAGCGGCAACTGGTTCAGCGTCGATCCCGCCAGCGAGCTCAGCTTCAGATCGAACTTCAGCGACACGCTCCTGGGGCCTTCCACATGCGGCGTCACCGTCAGCGTCAACCCGATGTCCTGATACTGCACCTGTGGAATCGTTTCTTCCGCCGCCGACTCCAATTGCGAGAGATTCACGCCCAGATTCTGCAGCGTGCTCGAAATCCCCGCGTTCGAAATCCCCGGAATGCTCAGCGGCGTCGCCGACAGGCTCGAATAGCTGGAGGTCTCGATCGGATATCTTTCCCCCGCCTTCAGCGTCCCTTCCTGCTGATCGAGCAGCCGCAGCTGCGTCTGATCCACAGAGTGCACATCCGACGAATTTAGCTGCATGTTCACTGATCCGCCGGTGTACGTGATCCCGGTCAACGACAGCCCGCCCCCGAAAACCCCGAATGGCTGCGTCAGCAGGCTATTGCTCACCTGGCCCGACGCGACCAGGATGCCCAGAATCGCCTCCCAGTCCCCCGGCGCTGCCAGGCCGCTCGAAATAATCTCCTGCACAAGACTGGCATTGCTCTGCAGCAGGCTCGATGCCTCCGAATACACGTTGAACAGCGTCGTTTGCGTGGGAATGATCGCGCCGATATTCGTCGCCCTGGTGCGGTCCACCTCGTACATGCTCACGTCCAGCTGGATTTCGCCCCGTCCTCCGCGCAGGCTGGCCAGCGTCGCGTTCAGCGCATCCAGATCCTCCAGGGGGCCCCGAACCGTGATGGCATCCTGTCCTACATCCGCCGACGCGGTCTTAATCGAGAACACATCGCGCGCAAGGCTCACCATGCTGGTGAGCTCCTCATTGGTGAAGTCTCGCAGGTATACCGTCTCCGTGCCCTCGCGTTCGAATTTCATACGGTTCGCACGTGTATCCTTCGCCACCAGCGCCCGCACCGGATCCAGCGGAACGACAAACGTGCTTGTCGCCAGTTCCAGCGTCTGCTCCGCTTCCGCAAAGTCGACGCCGTCCACGTTGTAGCGGATCATTCCGTCGGGAACGGAATCGTCCATTGTCGCGTGGATTCCATACGTCTCCATGACCTGTTGGATCAATTGCCGTTCGCTCAGGTACAGGTGAAAATCGTGGACTCCCCCAGTCGGTTCCAGCTTCACCGGCGGCGCAACATCGGCTCCCAGGCTCGGCGGAGCCGGCTCGCTCGCCGCGGCATCCTCGGCCAGTTCGTCCACATGCTGCGCCACCAGAGGATCATGCGGATCGATCCGGAGCGCCTCTGCAATATCCTTCTGTCTTTCGTCCAGATGTCCCAGGATCTTTGCCTTGTCCGCCTGCTGCAAAAGGTCCGCCACCAGCCTGTCCCGAGCCACGCTTTCCGACACCGCGAATTTGGGATTGTCAGGATCCAGCGCCTCCGCCCGAGCGAACACCGCCATCGCCGCGCGCGGCTGATCGCGCTCCAGATCTTTCGCACCCTCGAGGAAAAGCTGTTCCGCCTTTGCACGGTCCCGTTTCGACACGGATTGCTTGCTCGCATTCGCCGTGGCCGCCTTCTCCGCCGGCGCGTCAGTCTGCTGAGCCGGCACGGCGCTTTGCTGAGCTGCCGCACCCAGCGCGGCTGCCAGACAAATCGGAATCACAAGTGACTTACGAAACATGGACCTCGGTATTGCATCCGTTATCGGCGGTCGCCCTCAGCAGCGCATCCAGCGTCGTCGTGCAAACTTCTGGCTGGTGTTCCTTCAGTTGATCGAAATCGTAGCGGCCGGTCGCCACGGCAATGGTCGGCAATCCATTCGCCCGCGCCGCGTCAATATCGAATGGCGTGTCACCTATGACGCACACCGTGCCGTTCCGGTCCTCGAGGATCGCGCGCGCCTGTTGCGCGGCATGTGCAATCATGTCTGCCCGCGCCTCGAAGCGATTGCTGAATCCGCCAAAGCTGAACCACTCCCGCAATCCCGCGTTCTCAATCTTGATCCACCCGATTTCTTCCAGGTTGCCCGTCGCCACGCCCAGCAATGCTCCTTTGCGCTGCAGATGCCGGAGCGTCTCTTCCACTCCCGGCATGATCACCGGCAGCAATTCGCCGCGCCGGGCCCGAAAGCTGCTGCACATATTGCTCAGCACCGCCTCGCGATGTGGCCGCCACACACTCTCCTCCACGCACGCGAGCCGGAATGCGTCGCGGAGGATCCCGGGATCGGTGTTGCCGGCCAGCGTCACGCCATCCAGCAGCAGCTCGCGGCCCATCACGCTTTGCACGCTCTCGAAAAACACATCGAAGTGAACCCGGTCGCGGTGCCGCAGCAGTGTTCCATCGATGTCAAACAGATACGCCCGCTGCTCGTCCCAGCGGAATCCTTCCTGGATGAAGACGCGGGGCGGCTCGGAAATGCTCATGAGAACAGGGTACATGGTAGCTTTTGGAAGGACAGCTCCGGATGTTGCAGGAGCATCGGGACGAACGAGGACAACTGCCCTGGCGGAGATAACATGACGGTCGAGAGAAGCGCGCGTGAGACTGTTCTTTCCTTTATCAACGCTCTGAACAACGAGGATTTCACGCAGGCGCGGCAATACACAGACAGCGATCTCTTATTCGTCGGCGTCCTTGGTTCGCGGCATGGCGCCGACGCCTACTTCGCGGATATGGAAAAGATGCGTCTCAAGTACGAGGTGAAAAAGGTCTTTGCCGATGGGGACGATGTTTGTCTCTGGTCCGAGATCAGGATCTCGGGAGTCGCCGTGCTGACGGCCAGTTGGTATCAGGTCAAAGATAGTAGAGTCCATTCGCTGAAGGTAGTATTCGACCCGCGCCCGGTGCTTGCGGCCAAACCGGCGTAGCACCCTTGCACTCCCCTTTTCCGCCTTACTCCCTGGCCTCCAGGCGGACCAAAGCGGAAAAGGGAAGCGATCACCAGGGATACTGGCTACGCCGCGTTGCGGATATCATGCACGGTCGCTGCCTGCCGCTCGGCTCTCAGGGCCGTCGAAGCTCCGCCCATCGCGCACAGCCACCCGAGGAACAGCGCCACAAATCCGAACCACCCCACCGACGAAAAGACCGTCAGCATGTATGGAGCAGCCGCTGCGCCATTGCCCGCCGCGACGCCGCTGATCACAACCACCAGAAGGGCTGCGACCACAGCCAGTCCGAACATCGTCTGTCCGCACATCGCGGCATCGCCGCGGGTTTCCGGCGAAGCGAGCCGCCCGGTCACCTTGCCGCCCACGAACATGGCGATCATGGTCAGAATGATGCTCCAGATCCCCATGCCCCAGCCGATCCCTGTGGACGGCGCTGCGGTATTGCCCGCCGTTGCAAAAATCGCCGCTCCGAGTAAACCAAAGACAGCCCAGATTGCAGTGAAGGAAAAAACCCCAGCCCAGATTGCTCCCCATGGCGTCGCCGCTCGCGCCACAGGGAGGGTAGGAGTACGATACGCAAGATCTGCCATTTTACCCTCCTGAAACGTGGGATGCGCACGCCGTCCATACCCGCACGAAGCGAGGGTTCCTGTGCCTTGCAACGCCTTTAAATTGTGCCGTCTGGAAGAAACTCGCCGGTTGCATTAGCAACCCGGCAGACCTCAGCGGGCGACCTGTTTCATCTCGAGCGCGGGCCGTTCGCTGCGTGGTGGCCTCCGCATTCCGTTGCGCACCAGCGCCGGATCGATATCCAGTTCGGCCAGAATCCTGCTGAGCGTATTCCGATGTACGCCCAGTTCCTTCGCCGCCTTGCATTGGTTGCCGCGATGGCCCGCCAGCACGTCCAGCAGGAAGCGCCGCTTGAACTCTCGTACCGCCTCGTCATAGGTGATGCCGCCGGCACGCATTTGCGTCACGAGGTTGTCCAGTTCGCGTTTCACAGCAACCCTCTCTCCCCGCCCCGTGTCCCCGAGGCAATGTTGCAACAACAGGCACCCCACTAAGCCGGAGGCTGCAGCCACTCCGGTTGATCCCTGCGCAGATCCGTCACCCCGCTCCGGATCCGATTGGCCAGATCGGCCGGAGCCACGGCGGCCGCATGCCGCGCCATCGCCAGAAAACCCGGAGCCAGCAGCGACCGCCGGAACCAACCGGCGTGCGGAGCGAATGCGGCCACTGCCATCACCACGATCATCACCAGCACGCAACCCTTCACCAGACCGAACGCGGCGCCCGCGATGCGATCCGCCCAACCCAGCCCAATCGAGTGCACCGACCACCGCACCACCCGTCCTGCCAGCGCCGCCAGCACCATCACCCCCAGCGCGATCAGCAGAAACGCCGTCGCCTGCGCCATCTGGGGTGAATGAATCCAGCGGGAGCACCACGGCACCAGCCGCTCGTAATCCCAGCTCGCCAGCAGCAGGCCCAGCGCCAGACCAGCCAGCGAAAAAATCTCCACCATCAGTCCCGAACGCGCTGCAGACAGCACCGAAACAACCAAAACCACCACAATCAGCCAGTCGATGATCGCCATGGTTCTCGCCCTTACACCACCGGAGACCACCCCGTCAGCAGCCGGTACGCTTCCTGATACTTGTCCAGGGTCTTCTGCACCACCGAATCCGGCAGTGTCGGCGCCGGTGCCCGCTTGTTCCAGTGAATGCTCTCGAGATAATCGCGCACGAACTGCTTGTCGAGCGACGCCTGCGTTCGTCCCGGCCGATACCGCTCCTTTTCCCAGAACCGCGAGGAGTCCGGCGTGAGTACCTCATCGGCCAGGATTGTCGTTCCCTGGAATTCGCCGAATTCGAATTTCGTGTCCGCCAGCAGCAGTCCGCGCCGATCCGCGTGCTCCGCCGCCCGCTTGTAGAGCGTCAGGGTCAGCGTGCGCAGCCGCTCGGCAATTTCGCCGCCCACCAGTTCCACCAGCCGGTCGAAGCTGATGTTCTCATCGTGCGTTCCGCGTTCGCTCTTCGTCGCCGGCGTAAAGATCGGCTCGCTCAGCTTGTCGCTCTCCCACAATCCCTGTTTGAGCGGAATTCCGCACACCGCTCCGGTCTCCGTGTATTCCTTCCATCCCGATCCGGAGAGATAGCCGCGCGCCACGCATTCCACCGGGTACATCTGCGCGCGCTTCACCAGCATGGAGCGGCCCTTCAGCGTCTCGCGATACTCCCACGCCTCGTCCGGATACTCCTGCGCCTTCGCTGTGATCAGATGGTTGGGCACAAGGTCGCTCAGCTCTTCAAACCAGAACAGGGAAAGTTGCGTCAGGATCTTACCTTTGTTCGGAATCCCCGTCGCCAGCACATGATCGAATGCCGAAATGCGGTCGGTCGCGACCAGCAGCAGTTGATCGTGCAGCGAATAAATGTCCCGGACCTTGCCGCGGCCTTCGAGCTTCAGATTGGGGAAGTCGGTTTTGAGCAGGGCGTTCAATCCAGGTTCGCTTTCCCGTAGTTGTTGGCCGTCTTGCAAGCCTTCCGTCCTTGAGACGCCGGTCTCCCGGCGTGCATTGGCCGGTCGTTGGGAGTCGGAGGATATTCCCAGGCGGGAGGTGATGGAATCAAGTTGAAATCCGATTGTGCGATTCGCGCCGCGCTTTGTCAACGACGCGAAAATCGCGCAGATTCGCTGCGATTTCGCGCCCTAACTCCGCCCGCGGGCCGTGTCAAGCGAAAAGAAATTTATGTCTCGATCCGCAACACCGCAGCTTCAGCTCACTTATTCGTGATAGGCCGAAGGCTTGGGATAAATCCGGACGCCCATCCCGTTCAGACGGCTGCGCGCCTGCGCTGCCTCCGGCGTCTGTGGATAGCGCGCGATCAGGGCGCGCAAATCGCGAATGCCGGCCTCGCGCTGATCGATGGACAGCTCCGCTTCGCCTTTGCGCAGCTCCGCTGCCGGAGCCTTAGCGTTGCCGGGGAACTGCTGCAGAACCAGCTCATAGTTCTTGATCGCGTCCGAGTATTTTCCCTGACGGTACGCAATCTCGCCCAGATAAAACTGCGCGTTCCCCGCCAGATCGTCCTGCGGATAGTTCCTGATCACATCGCCGAACTCGCTGCTCGCCAGATCGTACCGCGCTGCGTTGTAGTCGCTCATCGCGCTTTGGTACAGCTGCTGCACCGGCGGTGCCTGTGGCTGCTGCGGCGCTGCAGGAGCCGTCGCCGGCTGCCCATTCTGATCCGTCGTTCCCAGCTGGCCTGCCTGCGGCTGGGCTCCCGGCTGTTCGCCCGGCTGGCCAGGAGCCGTCTGTCCCGGCTGCGCGGTCGGCTGCGTGTTGATGTTCTGCAGTTGCGACTGGATGGCCTGCAGTTGCGCGGTGAGCTTGTCGATGCGGCTGCGCAGCTCGTCCACCGAATCGTTGATGCCCTGCATCTGCGTGGAAAGCTGCGTTACCTGCCCGTTGCCGGCTTCATCCTGCGCCTGCACCTGGTGCTGCAGCGTGGTCATGGTAGTGTTCATCTGGTTCACGCTGTCTGAAATCTGCTGCACCACGTGCTGCAGAACGGCGAACTGCTGCGTTTGGTTGGTCTGCAGGGTGGTCAGCGCATCCTGCAGCTGCTGCACCTGCGTCTGCAGCTGAATGATTTCCTTCGATACGGCGTGGGCTTGCGGAGCGCAGAAGCAGAGAAGCAGCGGTGCAAAGGCCGCCAGCGATGCCACAGTCTTTCGCATAAGAATCCGTCCCCGGTGAAGCGCGGAAGCGCTCAGTTCAATTATGACAGGGAGAGAACGCGGCCAGCGAGGGTCCGGCTTTGGCGAGATCGTCGAAGCGGCGCTCACCCTGCCGCTTTTCCTGCGGCAGGGTGAGGCGCTTCCTGGCCCTTAACGCCGCCCGTTACTGGTCCAGCGTGAACTGGGCCCGGCGGTTCTGCTGCCAGCAGGCTTCGTTATGCTCGGTGCAGAACTGCTTTTCCTTCCCGTAGCTCACGGTGCGCAGCCGGTCCGGCGAAACGCCCGCCGTTACCAGCGCCTGCTTGGCGGCATTGGCGCGATTCTCGCCCAGCGCCAGGTTGTACTCGGTTGATCCGCGCTCGTCGCAGTATCCGCCAATCACCACTTTCAGATCGGGATGCTGATTCAGGTAGTTGGCATCGGCCTGGATTACGCTTTGCGCGTCGGAGCGGATGTCGTAGGCGTCGTAATCGAAGAACACCGGTTTCACGTTCTGCTCGAACGTCGCTTCGTCGATGTTCGTCTCTGCTGGAGGCGGCGTCGCCTGCGGTGTGTTCACCGTCACCGTCGCGGTTGCATCAGCCGATCCGCCGTCGCCGTGTGCTACCAGGTGATAGCTGGTGGTCTGCGTCGGCCGTACCGTCTGCGTGCCCGAGCTCGCTACCGTGCCGAGCCCGTCAATCGAGACATCCGTCGCGTTGGTGGTTTGCCACGTCAGCACCGACTGATCGCCGGCGTTGATCGTGTCCGGAGTCGCCGTGATCGAAGCTGTCGGCGCCGGAGCGGTGGTTGCCGGCGGAGGCGGGGGCGGTGGTGCCGGCTTTTTCTTGTGGCACCCAGCCACAGTCAGCATGGCCGCGAGTCCTGCAGCCAGCGCGAGGGATTTTCGGTTCGCGTATTGCACTTTCTTTCCTCCTTCAGGAGCGTACTTGTGTTTTTACCAGGGCAAGACGGGCGGGAACTCGTGAGTCCCACCCGCAAAGGTGAATATCATTTCCAGCTCCAGTCGGGCATGGTGTTGTTCCCATCATGCGTCAGCTGTTGCTGATCGGTCCCGTCGGCCAGCATCATCCACAGTTCGGTTTGCCCGTTCTGCTCGCGCTGGAAGACGATGTGGCGGCTGTCCGGCGACCACGACGGAAAATCGTTGGCCCCGGAGTCGTGCGTGAGCTGTGTCCAGCGCTTGCTGGCAATATCCATGATGTAAATGTCTTCGGCGCCGGGCGCCCCGGGACCGTAATTCCGCTGCCAGGCAAAGGTAAGGAACTCTCCGCTGGGCGACCACGAGGGCGACGTCGCATACCCGCCGTCGGTCATGCGCATCACGTTCGACCCGTCGGAATCCATGATGTAAATCTGCGGCAGGTTCGTGCGCCCGCTGACCCAGGCAATCTGTGCGTTGGTCTTCGGATTCCACACCGGCGAAACATTCGGCCCGAGGAATGCCGTGACCCGGTGCGCTCCCGCGCCCGACGCGTCGCTGACATAAATGTCCGGGTTTCCGGTGCGAGCCGACGAAAACGCCAGCTTCGTTCCGTCGCTCGACCACGCCGGCGACAGCGTCGTATCGCCCCACGCCGGGAAGGACACCAGCCGGTTCAGATCCAGCGAGTACATCCGGATCGACCACCCATCCCGCCCCATTTCGCTGAACGCCACCCGCGAGTTGTCCGGCGAAACCCGCGGCGACAGCGAAATCGACCGCAAATGCGTGAGCTGGTGCTGGTTGAATCCGTCGTAATCCATCGCCCAGATCTCTTTGTGCCCTGAGCGGTCCGACACATAGTAAATCTTCGTCTCCGCGATGCCGGGGATGCCGCCCAGCCGGTCGATGATCTCATCCGCGAAGCGGTGCGCGATTTGCCGCGTCGCCTCGATCGTCGCCACATCGGAGTACTGCTTGCCCAGCACCTGCGCATTCTGGGCCGCATGTGTGTCGTAGAGATACCCCTGTACCGTAACTCTTCCGCCATCTGCCGAAAGCGTCCCAAACGCCACATACGCCGCGTTCGAGGGATCCGCCGCCCAGTTCGCCATCACGATTTCCGCGGGCGATCCGGGCGTCGCGTTCGGAATCATGCTCTTCGACACCACGTCGAAGATTCCCGCGTAGCGCAGATCGTTGTAGAGCGTCTGGTCGAAGACCATTTTCATCGGCAGGGTCTGCGCGTCCGCCGATCCGGCCTTGAAGTCGGCCGCAGCGATGCGGATCTTCGAGACGCCCAGGTTCGTGCCCGTGCGCACCCAGTCCTGCGCCTGTGAGGCGGCGGCGGTGACGGCGATCAGAGCAAAAAGGAGAAATTTACGAAAAGAAGGTTTGTTCGTCGGCAATTGAAAGCTCATGCTTTGTCCGTATCCATGGAACCGTGTCCGGCACCGCTCCGCCCAGGCTGAACGGTCGCAACCGTCCTGGATGCGGTGTTGCTCCGTCCGAAAATCTCACTGCGTCCGGCGGAATTCCTTGCGGCTCTGGGCGAATTCTGGGTCAACACGTCAACGCCGATCGCCGTCTCGAGCTCAG
Source organism: Acidobacteriaceae bacterium (assembly GCA_030041955.1). Lineage (GTDB taxonomy): Bacteria > Acidobacteriota > Terriglobia > Terriglobales > Acidobacteriaceae > Palsa-343. Next base: position 17,024 of record JASIAO010000363.1, read on the forward strand.
TGCGAAGGCTGATCGTAGGTAAAAGTGTACTCTACCGAAACGGTTCGTCCTGTGTACTGATCAGGCAACGGTCGAAAACTTCCCACGCGCTGGACTGCCTGTACTCCGGAACTGTTCAGCGTCGGCGACGAACTCGGCTGCGCGATCCGGATATCGCTCACCGTGCCGTCCCGGCTGATGGTAAAAGTGACCGATACCTGACTCCCATACGGCGTTCCCGGGCCAATGTCCTGCGTATACCAGTATTGCTGCACAGTCCGGGTGATCATATCCACGTACCACGGAAAACGCGCCGCGAAATCGCCGTTGTTCACGCTCACCGGATTGGTGTTGGTGGCCGTCGTCGTGCTCATGGAGTGCGGCAGCTGCGTCGCCGGCGCCTCTCCATACTGCGCGCGGTTGGGCAAATTCTGCGGCTGCGCGTGCTGCGGGGAGGCCGGATGCGGCTTCTCCTTCGGATGCAGCTTCGGCTCGCGCGCCAGAATCGGGACTGCGTCCGGCTGCTGCTGGGCGATCTCGGCTTTGGCCGGTGGCGCGGGCGCCGGGCTCGGAAGCTGCGTAGCCAGCACGTTGGGCGTGGGCGGCGTGTTCTGAGGCAGGGGAATCGCAGCGGCGGAATTCACCAGCGTCGCCTGGATCGCTCCCTGAGGCCCGTTGTTCGCCCACTCCTCGCCGCGGAATTTGCCGTTCACATAGATCAGCAGTGCCAGCGCGCCCACCAGCCCAATGTGCAGCAGGAACGATTTGGCCATGGGAGGGCCAAAGGGGTCACGCTCGAGTTGCAATACATTTCGCGCCATTGCTGACTGTCGATCCGCCTTTCACCAGTTTGACGCGCAATCCGCTCGAAGACAAGAACCGGTCTCATAACTCGCTTGCATTCAACGGGGCCCCATATGAGACCCGCCACCGAAGCGGGTCTCATCCGCTGACCGGAGCCTCGTACCCGCTGATGAGACCAGTTCAACCTGCCGCCAATCCTTCGATGACGTCCGGCGCTTCCAGGTTACGCTTTGTCAGCAGATTTAAGCCGCCCGCACCGCCAGCAACCCAGCACTCAGGGCCGCTCCATGCCGCAGCACGAACCGCGGCAGCGGCTCTTCGCCCACATGGACCGCCAGCAGCCCCCGAAACAGCTCCGGCCGCGTTGCCAGTGCCGGCAGCGCCCGTCCTCGAAGCCGTGGAAACCGGTCCAGCATCAGCATCAGCCCCGCCATCCGCTGCGGAAGCTGGAGCGTGCTCGCGTGGCGAGCCTCGTACCCGTCCAGCCCACCGCATTCCAGCGATTCCGCCAGCAACAGAGCCTGTCTGAATCCCATCCCCAGCCCCTCGCCTGTGATCGCATCCGCCGAGCCCGAGGCATCCCCGATCAGCGCGACGTTCCCGCGCGTCACCCACCGCAGCCGCCGCGTCAGCGTGATTCCGCCCCGCTCCCTCGTGGTTTGCTCCGCGCGCGCCAGTTTCCCGCGCAATCCAGGCAGGCTCTCAATCATCTGCGCCAGCCGCACTTGCGGCGCTCGCGTCACCGCAGCGACGCAAATCTCATCCCGACCCACCGGTGTCACGTACGCCTGTCCGAGCTCGCTCCAGTGAATCTCCACAAACCGGCTCCACGACGCCACTTGAAAATGCGCGCGAAATCCAAATCTCCGGCTGCGCACCGTCGCCGCATTCAGACCAGCCCACGCGCACACCCGCGAAGCGTGCCCATCCGCGCCAATCAGCCACCGGTAACGGCATGTTTCTCCTCCGACGCTCGCTGCCTTGCCATTCCTCAGCGTCGCCGGCGCATTCCAGGCCGTTCTCACCCCCAGCTCCGTCGCGCGATCCAGCAGCCGCTCCGCGAGCGCCGTCCTGCGCACGCCGACACCTACGCCGGAAGGGAACTGCGCCGCCAACTGCGCCCCGTTCCCGACAAACGCAATCCCCTCGAAAGCCGCTTCATCCCGCGGCGCCAGCTCTACGCCCAGCCGCGCCAGTTCCCGCAGCGAATCCGGCATAAGCCCTTCGCCGCACGCCTTGTCGATCGGAGGCCGTTGCGCATCTGCCACCAGCACGTCCGCCCCGCGCTGACGCAGCGCGATAGCCGCCGCCAGCCCAGCGGGTCCGCCGCCAACGATCAACACCTCGCAACTGTGATGGTGCGCGCTCACGGTTTCAACTTATGTGATGAATCCCATGATCCTGAGGTGGGTTTCGGATGAGTCGGGCCGTACTACCGGGGTCCCCGGCGATTGAAGTTCGCTGGGGTCCCTACCACTCCAGCAGCAGCATCTCCGCGCAAAATCCCGGACCCATCGCCGCCAGCACGCTCCGCGTCCCCGGCGCCGGCCGCCGATGCTTCATCACCTCGTCCAGAACCACCAGCACCGATGCCGACGACAGATTTCCCACCCGCCGCAGCGCCTCCCACGAAACCTCCAGCGCCTCCCGCGACAAGTCCAGTGCATCCGCCGTCGCTTCCAGCACCTTCGGCCCACCGGTGTGCATGATCCACGAGCCCACGTCCGCGCGCGTCATCCCCTGTGCTGCCAGAAACGCGTCCACATCGCATCCCAGATTCTCCCGCACCACCTGCGGCACGTCCGGCGAGAGCACAATGCGGAAGCCGCGCTCCGAAATGTCCCACCCCATCACATCTTCCGTATCCGGATAAAAAACACAGTGGCTCGCGACAATCCTCGGACCGCGCCGCGGCACGTCGCTTCCGCCCACCAGCACCGCCGCCGCGCCGTCGCCGAACAGCCCCGACGAAATCAGATTTGCAATCGACATATCGTCGCGCTGCCACGTCAGCGAACACAACTCCACCGACAGCAGCACCGCCACCTGGTCCGGATAGGCCCGCACGTAATCCGCCGCCCGCGTCAATCCGGCCGCTCCTGCCACGCACCCCAGCCCAAAAACAGGATTCCTCCTGATATGCGGCGACAGCTGCATCCGGTTCACCAGCCGCGCGTCAATCGACGGGCTCGCGACTCCGGTCACGCTCACAAAGAAAATTGCCCCAATCCGCGCGCGCTCCAACCCCGCCTGCTGCAACGCGCAGTCGATCGAGCGCTCGCCCAGTTCCTCCGCGACCTCGATCCACACGTTGTTGGTTTTCCCCCAGGTATCCAGCGCGTGATACTCCTCCAGCCGCCGCGAAAAATACCGCCCATCGACGCCAGTCCGCGCGTGGAGCCGCTCCAGCACCGCTCCGATCTTCGCGTCTTCGCCCCAGTACGCCAGCAGCGCATCCACCACCTCGCGCTGCGAGTAGTAGTGGGCCGGGTACGCTGTGGCCGTGCTGAGAATGTGCATCCGTTCGCTCCGCCTGCCTGGATCGATTTCGCTGGCCCGCTATCCTGTGAAGACGCCCTGTGAAGATTGGGTGTTTGGTCTTAGTTCCCGGCTAATTTCTCCGCCGCTTCCACTGTATGCGCAATCAGCGTTGCGATGGTCATCGGCCCCACGCCGCCCGGCACCGGCGTGTACGCGGAGCAGCGCTCGATCAATCCCGCCAGTTCAACATCGCCGACTCCGCCTGGATGATACCCCGCATCCACCACCACCGCTCCGTCGCGAATCCAGTCCGCGCGGATAAACTCCGGCTTGCCCACCGCGCCCACCACAATCTCGGCGCGCCGTACAATCTCCGCCAGATTCTTCGTCCGCGAGTGGCAAATGGTCACCGTCGCGTTTGCCGCCAGCAACATCATCGCCATCGGCCGCCCCAGAATCGGACTGCGCCCCACCACCACAGCCTCGCGCCCCGCCAGCGCAATGTCATACCGCCGCAGCAGCCGCATAATGCCTGCCGGCGTCGCCGACCCATACGCGCGCTGATCCATCGCCATCCGCCCAAAGCCGAGACATGTTACCCCGTCCACGTCCTTCTCCAGCGCAATGCGGTCGAAGCACGCACGCTCGTCAATCTGCTTCGGCACCGGATGCTGCAGCAAAATCCCCAGCACCTTTGGATTCGCATTCAACTCGTCGATCTTCGCCAGCAGCTCCTCAGTCGTGGTCGTCCCCGGCAGCGCGATGCTCAGCGACTCCATCCCCACGCGCCGGCAAGCATTGCCCTTCATCCGCACGTAGGTCGTCGACGCCGGATCGTCCCCCACCAGAATCGTCGCCAGAATCGGCGGCTCGCCGCCCTTCGCCGCCATCAGCCGCGCCACCCGCTGCGTAAGTTCTGCTTCCAGTTCCTTCGCGTAAGCCTTCCCATCCAGAACGATTCCCGCCATGGCATCAGTGTAAAGCCCGTCATTCTGAGCAAAACG
>JASIAO010000364.1 GCA_030041955.1 Acidobacteriaceae bacterium
CTTCCTTGCGCGTGCCGCTCTTGGTGATGTCGATGGCCGGGAACACGCGCTTGTCCATCAGCTTGCGGTCCAGATGGATTTCCATGTTGCCGGTGCCTTTGAATTCCTCGAAGATCACGTCGTCCATGCGGCTCCCGGTGTCGATCAGGGCCGACGCCACGATGGTGAGCGAACCGCCCTCTTCGATATTGCGCGCCGCGCCGAAGAAGCGCTTGGGCCGCTGGAGCGCATTGGAATCCACGCCGCCTGAGAGCACTTTGCCCGAAGGCGGAACCACGGTGTTGTAGGCGCGCGCCAGGCGCGTGATGGAATCGAGCAGGATGACGACGTCGCGCTTGTGCTCCACCAGCCGCTTGGCTTTCTCGATCACCATTTCGGCCACCTGCACGTGGCGGGAGGCAGGTTCGTCGAAGGTGGAACTGATCACTTCGCCCTTCACCGAGCGCTGCATGTCGGTGACTTCTTCGGGCCGCTCGTCGATGAGCAGCACGATCAGCACCACTTCCGGATGATTGGTGGTGATGGAGTTGGCGATGGACTGCAGCAGCATGGTCTTGCCGGTGCGCGGCGGTGCGACGATGAGGCCGCGCTGGCCCTTGCCGACGGGCGTAAGCAGGTCCATGACCCGGCCGCTGGTGCCCTCGCGCGTGGTCTCCATCTTGATGCGTTCCTGGGGATAGAGCGGGGTGAGGTTGTCGAAGAGGATCTTGTTGCGCGTCTCTTCCGGCGACTCGAAGTTGATGGCTTCGATCTTGACCAGAGCGAAATATTTTTCGCCCTCGTGGGGCGGGCGCACGTTGCCGCTGATGGAGTCGCCGGTCTTGAGGTCGAACTTGCGAATCTGCGACGGGGAGACGTAAATGTCGTCGGGGCCGGGCAAATAGTTGTAATCGGGCGAGCGCAGGAAGCCGTAGCCGTCGGGCAGAATTTCCAGCACGCCCTCGGCGAAGATGTGGCCTTCTTTTTCGCTCTGCGCCTGGAGGATCTTGAAGATCAGGTCCTGTTTGCGGAGGCCGCTGGTTCCGGGTATTTCGAGCGTCCGCGCGATGCGGCTCAGCTCGGTGATGTTTTTCTCTTTGAGTTCGGCGATGGTCATGTTCACCTGCGCGAGGCGGGATGTGGTTGAGGAAGTAAGTACTGAAGAGGGAAGAACTCCTGGGAATACTGGACGAGCTCAGAAACCCAGCCGGCGCAGGCCAGCCTGTAACCGTGACCCGAACTTATTTGGAGAAGCTCAACATCGGAGGAAAGTGAGGCCTCCAGTTCAGAAGGCCCCCGTGGTAGTGTACCTGTTCAACCCTGTTATATGAAAAACGGTGTCAGGCGGCGCGGCGCCGCTCCACCGGCTGCACTGCGGAAGTCTCTGCGGAGGGCCCAGTCCCCGGATTAGCTGAATGAAACCGCACCAATACTTCGTTGGTGGTATCCTGCAACCGCGTATTCGGCTTGTGCAGCTTACGGGTCGCCTTGCTCGCCAGTTGGCAGAGCTGGTAGCGGTTGGACACATGAGAAAGTGCCCCAAAAACCAAATCGGAACGCATTGCGAATCACTCCTTCGTCTGTTGCCTGCCCGGTCGGTACTACTTGGCGCCGCCGATGCAGCCGGGAAAGCCGCAGATATCGGCTCCCATTTGACCATCCTTCATTTCACTTAGACGCACCAACCCGCCGTCCCGTTCCAAATATTGACGGATCATAAAGTCAAGCGGAACAGTGGCCAAACTGGCGAGCAGACTGTACTCTCGGTGCCCTGTGCTCCAGCGTTCCACTTCCGATAAGCATCAAACACGCTACAGCAGCACGGACCGAGACGTTGCTCAATGTATGATGCTGGAAATGGCTGATGGGCACACCCGATCGCGCAGCGCAATCTGCCCTATATGGATGGCTCTATCGAGAGTATACCCCGAGGGCGTCAAGGTCAACATTTTTCTGCGCCCCCACCCTTGCCGTTTCCGGGATTTGGCACTGCGCGGGGTGTCGTCGACAACTACTTTAAAATCAATTGCGTACTTGGCTTGGTGCGAATGCAAAGTCGCCATTGAGGCTACGCCGGACGGCTTTCGGCGGCCGCAAAAGACGTGGTTTTCCAGAGTGCAAAGAAACATTTTCATGTTCGCCATCGATCCGGCGATTGGATCTGGCCTCTCAAATTGAACTTCTCCCCGCGCTCAGGCCCAGTAGCTGCGATCCAGGGTCCGGTATTGAATGGCCTCGGCCAGGTGCGCCACGGTGAGCGGCTCCGCCCCTTCCAGGTCAGCAATGGTCCGGGCCACCTTGAGAATGCGGTCGTGCGCCCGGGCGGTCAGTCCCTGCTGCTGCATTGCCCGCTCCAGCAGCCGCTCGGCATCCGGACCCAGCTCGCAGTAGGCGCGAATCTGCCGGGTGGTCATCTGCGCATTGGCAAAGATCTTCTCGCCATGTTTTCTGAACCGTTCCCGCTGTCGCTCCCGGGCGGCCATCACCCGGTCGCGAATGTGGACTGACCCTTCCGCCGCCGCCCCGCCGCGCAGCTCCTTGTACTGCACCGCCGGTACTTCGATGTGAATATCGATGCGGTCGAGCAACGGGCCGGAGATTTTGGCCACGTAGCGCTGGATCATCGGCGGCGTGCACAGGCACTCGCGCGACTTGTCATTGAAGAATCCGCAGGGGCAGGGATTCATAGCGGCGGCGAGCATGAAGCGCGCCGGAAAACTCAGCGACATGGAGGCACGCGCAATGGTCACGGTGTGGTCTTCGAGCGGCTGCCGCATCACTTCCAGCACGTTGCGCGGAAATTCGGGCAGCTCGTCCAGAAAGAGGAGCCC
>JASIAO010000365.1 GCA_030041955.1 Acidobacteriaceae bacterium
ATGCTTTCCATCGAGCCGAGCTTTTTGATCTGGCGGAGCTGATCGCGGAAATCCTCCAGCGAGAAGCCGTCGCCGGATAGCGCCTTGCGCGCAAACTCCTCGGACTTCTTCTTGTCGAGCTTCTCTTCGGCGCGCTCGATCAGCGACATGATGTCGCCCATGCCGAGGATGCGTCCGACGATCCGGTCGGGATGGAAGGGTTCGAAGGCGTCCGGCTTTTCGCCGGTGCCGATGAACTTCACGGGCTGGCCGGTGACGTGGCGGATGGAGAGCGCGGCGCCACCGCGAGCATCACCGTCCATTTTGGTCAGGACGGTGCCGGTGAGCGCGAGCCGCTTGTGGAAGGCTTCAGCGGAGCGGACTGCGTCCTGGCCGGTCATGGCGTCGGCGACGAAGAGGATTTCCTGAGGCGCGAGCAGCGACTTGAGCTTCGCCATCTCATCCATCAGCTCTTCGTCCACGTGGAGGCGGCCGGCGGTATCGACAATCAGCGTGTCGCAACCGGTGATGACGGCCTCGCGGCGGACCTCTTTGGCCAGGCGCTCGACCAGCGGCGTCCCGGCGGCTTCGCCTTTCGTTTCGCCTTCGTAGATATTGGCCTTGATCGACTTCGCGACCACGCGGAGCTGCTCGCGGGCTGCGGGGCGGTAGACGTCGACGGAGACGAGCATGGGGCGATGGCCGCCCTTTTGCAGCCAGGCAGCGAGCTTGCCGGCGGTGGTCGTTTTACCGCAGCCCTGAAGGCCGGCCATCAGAATGACGGTGGGCGGGCGCGAGGCAAACTGGAAGCGCGCAGTGTCCTTGCCGAGAATGGCGACGAGCTCGTCGCGAACGATCTTGATGACCTGCTCGGTCGGCGAGAGCGAAGTCATCACCTCCTGGCCGAGGGCCTTCTCGCGGATGTGGTCGATGAGCTCTTTGACCACGTTGAGGTTGACGTCGGCCTCGAGGAGGGCGATGCGGATCTCGCGCAGCGCCTCCCCCATGTTCTCTTCGGTAACGGCGCCCTGGCCGCGGAGGTTCTTGAAGGCGCGCTGGAGTTTTTCGGAAAGATTCTCAAACATAGCGACTGCTTCAGTTTATCAGTGGGGTACCGGCCTTTCCGGCGTGCCCCTCGAATCGCGCCGGCATGTCATGGTGGCGAACGTCTCAGGCACTCCATGCATCCAAGTTCACGTGGAACCGATTGTCCATCGCGTGCCGCGCGATCCCCGCCAGCGGGGCGAGGGCCCAAGCTTCCTGGCCGTGGTTGTGATGAGCGGGGTGGTGCTTGTCGTGTTCTTTCTTATCGCGTATTTCGTGCTCCGCACGTCGGGACAGGAATTGCTTCCGGGTGTCCATCAGACCGCCCATCCACACTCCGCTCTGCGCCTTGAGCAGCCAACTCGCGCGGTTTAGCGTTAACGGCCAGACTTCTTAACCGAACCTGAGAGAATAGAAGCGCCCGTGTGGACCTATCCGTGGCGGGCGCTTTGCTTTTTATGCGTCTGAGCGGGCGAAGACGGAACATGGTGTTGTTCACGCTGCTCGGCGTGTGCCTGATCGGCGTGGCCGTCGTCCTGAACGTCGGGTGGATCGTGCTGAACTGGCGGCGCCTGGTTCCCCTGGCCGTGGGGATTCCATTTTTCCTGCTGCTCATTGCCGGCGTGGCACTGAACACCGTTTTTCTGGTGCGCGAGGTCCGTCGCAATGAGCGTCACGACGCGTTCCTGAGTGCGGTGACCCACGAGTTGAAGACGCCGCTGGCCTCGATCCGGCTGTATCTGGAGACGCTACAGCGCCGGCCTATGGAGGACGCGCAGCGCAGTGAGTTCTACGAGCGAATGCTGGAGGACAGCGACCGCCTGCTGGCCACAGTCGAACAAGTGCTGAAGGCCGGCGAAGTGGGGCAGAGGGCGCGCTCTCACGTGCGGGTGCCCGTGGAAATACGCGCTCTCGTCGAAGACTGCATCCGCATGACGCGGGCGCGGCACCACCTGGACGAGTCTGCGATCGCGCTGGATGTGGAACCGGCAACCCTGCCCATGATGGTTCGCGGCGATCCCGAGGAATTGCAGACGGCCTTGCTCAATATTCTGAATAATGCTGTCAAGTACTCGCCCAACGGCGTTGAAATTCGTGTAACCCTGCGCGGGGAGCACGACGCGTGGGTGCGCGTGAGCGTCACCGATCGCGGCATTGGGATCCCGGCGGCTCATCTCAAACGGATCTTCCGCCGCTTCTACCGCGTCCCGGTGCGCGCCGTCCTGCGCACCAAGGGTACGGGACTGGGGCTGTACCTGGTACGGACGATCGCGCGGCAGCATGGCGGCGACGCGACCGCCGAAAGCGCCGGCGAGGGGCGCGGCGCGACGGTGAGCCTGCAGTTGCCGCGCATTCTGACGCCGCTGGCGGAACGGGATTAGCTATGGCGCGCATTCTGATCGTCGAAGACGAGGCTCACCTGGCGCAGGGGCTGCTCTACAATCTTCGCGCCGAAGGTCACGAGGCGAGCGTGGCCGGCGATGGCGAGTCGGCGCTGGACACCCTGCGAAGTGGTCGCTTCGACGCGGTGGTTCTGGATGTGATGCTGCCGGGCAGGAATGGTTTTGAGGTCGCGGCGGCGCTGCGTGCGGAAGGGAATTATGTTCCGGTGCTGATGCTGACGGCGCGCGCTCGGGCGGAGGACGTGGTGCAGGGCTTCGCCGCTGGAGCCGACGATTATCTGGCCAAGCCCTTCGATCTGGCCGTGCTGCTGGCGCGGTTGAACGCTCTGCTGCGCCGGATGAGCTGGCCGCATACGTCGAAGGCCTCCAACGGGGAGTTGCCGGAGTTTGCCTTTGCGGGGCGCCGCATCGATTTCGACGCTCTGGAACTGCATGCGCCCGGCCGCACGGTGCGCCTGACCCTCATGGAAGCCGATCTGCTGCGCTACCTGGTCCGCAATCGCGAGCGCATCGTCTCCCGCAAGGAGCTGCTGGAACAGGTCTGGCATGTGCGCGAGGACACCGATACGCGGGCCATCGACAACTTCATCGTGCGCCTGCGCAGGTACATCGAGGACGATCCCGCGAACCCACGCTATTTGCAGACCGTGCGCGGGGTCGGTTACAAATTCGTGCCGAGTCCGGACTGAATCGGCAGAATGCGGCCGTTGCGGGGAGTATGAAGCGAGCAAAGGATCGCATCGCCCTGGCGGCCATCGTTTTACGCTTCACCAGTGCGGCTTTGGCCTTCATAATTCGTCCATAAGCGTGGGGCCTGAGTCCTGGGGCACACTCGGGCATCTACGATGATGAGGGGGTGCTTCATGCGGGAAGTAACGCTGCGGATCGAGAACATGCACTGCGGAGCGTGCGTCAAGCGGGTCAGCCAGGCGCTGGAGCGCGTCGGCGGGGTGCACGTCGGCGAGGTGCGCGTGGGCGCGGCGCGAGTGCAGGCCCCCGAAAATACGCCGGAAAGTGCGCTGGTGAGCGCAGTGGAGAAGGCCGGTTATCCGGCAACCGTGGAGCACTGATGCCCACTGGCGAGAAACTCGAAACCGTCACCGAAGCCGTGACAAAAGTATCTCCCGCGATCCGAACCGTGACCCTGCCGGTGATGGGAATGAGCTGCGCGGCGTGCCAGAGTCACGTGGAGCGCGCGCTGCGCGGGACGGCGGGTGTTGAGGAAGCCAGCGTCAATCTGCTGACGAATTCCGCGCGGGTGCGCTTCAATCCTGGCGTGGCGACTCTGGACAATCTCATCGCATCCGTCCGCGACGCAGGATATGACGCGGCTCTGCCCTCGGAGGCAGCTGCGCCGCAAGACAAACCCTCCGAGGAAGGCGCCCTGCGCGCAAAGGCCATCTTCGCGCTCATCGGCGGCGTGATTGTCCTGGCGCTGGCGAATGCGCAGCACTGGCTGGCTCCCATGGCGCCGCTGCTCTTTCGCGTAACACCGCGCGAACTGGAATGGGCGATGCTCGCCATAACGCTGCCTGGGATGGTCTGGGCCGGGGGCATCGTTTATCGGCAGGCGTGGACGGCAGCGGTACATCGTGGCACGAACATGAACACGCTGGTGGCTCTGGGCACCGGCGCAGCCTTCGCTTATTCACTCGCGGCCACGCTGATGCCGGGTGCGTTTGTGCGCCACGGCCTCAGGCCGGATGTCTACTACGACGCCGTGCTGTTGATCCTCGGCTTCCTGTTGCTGGGCCGATGGCTCGATGCTCGGGCCAAACGCAAGACTCTCGATGCGCTGCATGAATTCATGAAGCTGCAGCCGCAATCGGCGCGGTTGCTGCGTGCGGGCCGCGAAATCGACGTCCCGCTGGCGCAGGTAGTCGCGGGCGATGTCGTCGTACTGCGACCGGGGGAGCGCGTGCCGGTGGACGGGGTGGTGCTGAGCGGGGTCAGCTCCATCGATGAATCGCTGATCACCGGCGAGTCGATGCCGGTCACGCGCAAGGCGGGCGATCGGGTGATCGGCGGCTCGCTGAATTTCGAGGGCGCGCTCGAATATCAGGCGACCTCTGTTGGGGCAGACAGCGTGCTCGGCCAGATGATGCGGCTCGTTCAGGAAGCGCAGGGCTCGCGCGCGCCGATGCAGCAACTGGCAGACCGCGTAAGCGCCGTCTTCGTGCCCACCGTGCTCGGCCTCGCGCTGGCAACTTTTGTCATCTGGATCGCCCTGGGGGGCGGCGCGGGCCGCGCCTTTGCCGTATCGGTCGCGGTGCTGGTGATTGCGTGCCCCTGCGCGATGGGGCTGGCGGTTCCGGCGGCCCTGACCGTCGCCATTGGCCGCGGTGCGCAGCTCGGCGTGCTCTTCAAGGGCGGCCAGAGCCTGGAGCGGTTGGCGCGCGTGGACACGGTCGTCTTTGATAAGACCGGAACCCTGACCGAAGGCCGGCCGGAGGTCGCTTTGGTGCGCGCCGCAGAGGGTTTTCGCGAAGAGGACGTGCTGGCATTGGCGGCGGCACTGGAGCAGCGGTCGGAGCATCCGCTGGCCCGTGCGATTCTGAGCGCCGCCGAGCAGCGTGGCGTTCGGGTGCCCGCCGCGGAGAGCGTGCGGGCGGCTCCGGGCAAGGGAATATGCGGCATTGTTGACGGCCGGCAGATCGCGGCCGGTAATGCGGCGCTGATGCAGGACCTCGGCGTCGCGCTCTCCGAGCAATGCGGCGGCGCAGCCGGAAGCACACGGATATTCCTGGTGCGCGACGGCGCAATCGCCGGCACGATCGAGGCACGGGATACGCTGCGTGCGACCGCCGGCGACTCCATCGCAGCGCTGCGAGGGATGGGCATTCGCACCGCTATGCTGACCGGCGATACCCAGGCAACGGCGGATGCCATTGCGCAGGCGGCGGGCATCGACGAGGTCTGGGCAGGTTTGCTCCCGGAGCAGAAACTCGAGAAAATCCGCGAGCTGCAGCGCGCGGGCCGGCGTGTGGCCATGGCCGGCGACGGCATCAACGACGCGGCGGCAATTTCCCAGGCGGATGCCGGCCTGGCAATGGGCACCGGAGCGGACCTTGCGCGCGAGGCCGGCGACGCCATCCTGCTCCACGGCGAGCCGCGGCAGATCGTGGATGCGGTGCTGCTGGCCCGGCGGGCGCAGCGCACCATGCGCCAGAATCTGGGGTGGGCCTTCGGCTACAACCTGCTGGGGATTCCCATTGCCGCCGGGGCGCTTTTCCCGGCCTTCGGAATTCTCCTCAGCCCGGCGATTGCCAGCGCCGCCATGGCCCTCAGCTCGGTGAGCGTGCTGGCCAACAGTTTGCGCCTCAGGCGATTCGCTCCGTTGTAGCGCGGTTCGCAATTATCGATTGCCATTTCCGCAGTTCGTGCAGGGTGGTTTTTTCCTGAGGAAACAAGCCACTTCGCCGAAGTCGCTTCCGGACACTGGGTAATTGCGGAACCGCTGTAGACTGACAGAGGAATTACCTGTGCGGATCCTCACCCGATACATCCTGAAGGAAGTCCTGTCGCACGCGTTCATCGGGGGCGCAATTTTCACTTTTGTTCTCTTCATCCGCTACCTGCCCAGCCTGCTGGACCTGGTGGTGCGCAACAGTTCATCGCTGGGCGCGGTGGCGTCCATCGTGGTCTTTCTGCTCCCGGACATGTTTACCTTCACCATCCCCATGGCCGTGCTGGTGGGTATCCTGCTGGGGTTGAGCCGTCTCGCCTCCGACAGCGAGATCACGGCCATGCGCGCCTCGGGCATCGGCGTAGGCAGCTTTGTGCGCATTGTGGGCATGGTGGCAGTGGCCGCGTGGGGCCTGAGCCTGGCCAACAGCATGTACTTCGCGCCGAAGGCCACGGCGGCGATGATTCGCGATGAGGATGCGCTGGCCAGCGCGCAAGCCTCATTCGAAGTGCAGCCGCGCGTGTTCTACGAAGATTTCAAAAACTACGTGTTGTACGTGGAGGACGTACGCGCCGCCAAAGGCGCCGCGAACTGGCGGCAGATTTTCCTGGCAGACGTGAGCGATCCCTCGGCGCCGAAGATCACCACTGCAGACCGGGCGACCGTCGTCAACGGTCCGCACCAGACCATCACTATGCGGCTGCGCGACGGTACCGAGCACCAGACTGTCCCGGACCAGCCAAACGACTACACAGTCTCAACCTTCAACCAGACCGATCTGCCGCTCGAGGCCGGCGCGCAGGAAGATGTTCATCTGGGGCGCAGCGACACGCCGATCCTCGCCATGAGCAACCGCGAGCTGCTGGCGCGGACGCACGGCAGGAACGGCCGCCTCTATGACATCGAGTTCGAAAAGCGGCTCGCCTATCCGGCCGCGTGCCTGGTCCTGATGCTGGTAGGCGTGCCGTTGGGCATGGCATCGCGCCGCGGCGGCAAGAGCGCGGGCTTCGTGCTCACCATCGGACTGGTCTTCGTCTATTACTTCCTTTCCTCCACCGGAACCGCGCTGGCCCGTCAGAATAAGATCCCCGCCTGGGCGGGCGTGTGGGAAGCCAACCTGCTTTTCGCCATCTGCGGTATCGTGCTGCTCCGGCAGATGGCCACCGGCGGCGCAGCATTGGCGGCTCTGCAGTCGGTGGGAAACTGGTTTCGGCTGCGCGTGGCCAAAACCGCCGCGACCAGCGGGACCCTGGCCAGTCCGGCGCGCAAGCGCGAAATCCGCGGCCGCTTTCCCCTCATTCTCGACGAGTACGTTCTGCGCGAATTTCTGCTCACCTTCGCGATGGTGCTGATCACCTTCGTGATGCTCATGTTGGTCTTCACGTTTTTCGAGCTGCTCAGCGACATCATCAGGAATCGCACGCCGCTGGTCACGGTCGGCGAATACCTCGTCGATCTCACGCCGAGCATGATCTATCTCATCACGCCGCTCAGTGTCCTCATCGGCGTTCTGGTCGTCTTCGGCATCATGAATCGCAACAGCGAGCTGACCGCCATGAAGGCGACCGGCATCAGCCTCTATCGAATTACGGTGCCGGTTCTCACCATCGCGGCCATTCTGTCGGTCTCGCTCTTCACCTTTGATGAACTCTACCTGCCGCAGGCCAACCGCAAGCAGGAAGCGCTGCGCGACAGAATCAAGGGCAAGCCACCGGAAACATTCGAGCATCCGGGGCGGCGATGGATATTCGGTGAGCAGCGGCCTGGCCAGCCGGGCACGATCTTCTATTACGAGGGCTTCGATCCGAGCATCGACACCTTCGCCAACATCACCGTCTTCGAGTTCAAACCCGGGTCGTTCACCATCGACAAGCGCGTCTTCGCCTCGACGGCTCAGTGGCAGCCGAATCTCCACACCTGGGTCTTCGAAGACGGATGGGTGCGTACCTTTGCCGGTGACGAAATCGCCAGCTACAACACCTTTCCGGTCGAGACCTTTCCTGAGATCACCGAGCCGCCCTCCTATTTCACCAAGGAGGTGCGGCAGTCGTCGGAGATGAGCTTCGGCGAGCTGGCCCATTACATCCACTCGTTGCGGCAGAGCGGATTTAACACAGTGCCGCTGCGCGTGCAGCTGAACCATAAGCTGGCCTATCCGCTGATCACGCTGGTAATGGCCGTGCTCGCCATTCCGTTCGCGCTGTCCATGGGGCGCCGCGGCTCGCTTTCAGGCATTGCAGTGGCCATTGCTGTCGCAATCACGTATTTTGCAGTTTCGGGCCTCTTTGAGGCCATGGGCAATGTCAGCTGGCTTCCGCCCGTGCTGGCCGCGTGGTCGCCGGATTTCCTCTTCGGGCTCGCCGGCGCGTATCTGCTGTTGCGCACGCCGACGTAGGGACAGGGATGGATCAAAAGCGATGTTCAGGAAGCTGAAACCGCTCTTTCCGTATATGCGCAAATACTGGCGCGCGTATGTGTGGGGCTGCGTGTGCACTGTCGTCGCAAATGCCATCTGGGTGCAGTTTCCGCGGGTCATCGGAACGGCAGCCCATGACCTGACGATCAGCATCACCTGGGGGAAAATCTATGACTGCGCCGCACTGCTGATCGCCATCACCATTGCGCACGGGATCCTGCTGTTTCTGATGCGATGGATCATTATCGGCATCTCGCGCGACATTGAATTTGACCTGAGAAACGACCTCTTCCGGCATCTGGAGAAGCAGTCGGCTTCGTACTTCCAGGAGCACCGCACCGGCGACATTATGGCGCGCATGACCAACGACCTGAGCGCGGTGCGCATGCTGCTGGGGCCGGCCATTATGTACACGGCCAACACCGTGGTATTCTCCGCCTGCGCGCTCTATTATCTTCTGCGCATCAGTCCCTTCCTGACCCTGGCCGCGCTGGCGCCGATGCCGCTGGTGAGTATTCTGATCCAGTACATGGGCCGCAAAATCCATGAACGCTTCGAGCGCATCCAGGCCATGTTCTCCGACATCTCAGCGCAGGCGCAGGAGAACTTTTCCGGAGCTCGCCTGGTACGGGCCTTCGCCCAGGAGGAAGCGCAGATCAATGCCTTCGAGCGTTCGAACCAGGAGTACATCCGGCGCGCGCTGCGCCTGGTGCGGCTGATGGGCATGCTGTGGCCGACGCTGGAATTCATGCTTGGACTGTCGATGATGATTTCGCTCCTGGTGGGCGGCCACGAAGTGCTGACGCATCGTATTGAAATCGGACAGTTCGTTACCTTCAGCATGTACATGTACATGCTGATGTGGCCGATTATCGCGCTGGGCTACGTGATCAACCTGTTCGAGCGCGGCACGGCTTCAGTGGTGCGCATCCACGAGCTGCTGACGGCCAAACCGTCCATCGACGACCGCGACGCTACGCTGCCGAAAGAAACGGAGATTCGCGGCGACGTTGAGTTCCGCGATCTGCGCTTCGCTTATCCGTCTGAAAACGGAAATCCCATCGAGGTCCTGCACGGCATCTCGCTCACCATCCCCGCCGGCAGCAGTCTGGCGCTCGTGGGTCCAACCGGCTCAGGAAAATCCACGCTGGTCAGCCTCATTCCCCGACTTTACGATGCGGAGCCGGGCATGGTGCTGGTCGACGGCCGTCCGGTCCGCGCGTATCCGCTGGACACGCTGCACCGCGCAGTGGGTTTTGTACCCCAGGAAACCTTCCTCTTCAGCACCACGATCCGCGAGAACATCGCCTTCGGTGTGGAGAAGGCCGAGATGCCCGAGGTTTTGCGGGCGGCTGAAGCAGCGCACATTCGCGAGGAATTCGAGCAGTTCCCGCACGGTTTCGAGACGTCCGTCGGGGAGCGCGGCCTCACGCTCTCGGGCGGCCAGAAGCAGAGAACGGCGCTGGCCCGCGCGGTCGTGCGCGATCCGCGCATTCTGATCCTCGACGACGCGCTGGCCAGTGTGGACACCTACACCGAGGAGCGGATTCTCGAGGAGCTGCGCAGAGTGATGGTCGGCCGAACCACGATTCTGATCTCGCACCGCATCTCCACCGTGCGCCACGCCGACCGCATCGCAGTCCTGGTGCGGGGAAGGATCGCGGAACTGGGCTCGCATGAGGAGCTGCTGGAACGCAATGGCTACTACGCCGAGCTCTACCAGAAGCAGTTGCTGGAAGAGGAGCTGGCCGTCACGGGCTGAACGCTACGCAGTCCATTCGGAGTGGGCAGAACGCGCGGCTGGTGCGCGGGCTGCCGCGGATAATGCCACGTGTGGCGACGGGCATGGCGATTCCAGCAACCGCAGCACCTCGGGATCGCGCGCCGCCGTGCTCCACGCCTCGCGCACATCGCGGATACACGCGATCGCTTCCTTCAACCGGTCCGGCGACTCGAGCCGCGAGCCTTCCAGACAAAGCGCAAAAATCGAGGCGTAAAACTCTGAGAGCGCCTTCGCCGAGCTGCCGCCCACATCCATGCGCAGGCGCGACTGCAGGTGCATCAGAATCTGCAGCACCCGGCCCACGGCGATGCGGCGCTCGCGCGCATTATGGCATTCGACGGAAGCGATGGCGTGGTAGAGAAACCGGACCATGCCGTCGTAAAGTGCCACGATCAGTTCCACCGGGTTCATGCCCGCAATGGCCTGCTCCTGATAGTTCATGATCCTCCGTGTTAGCCGTCGGTGTTCTCGTTGTAGCCGGTGATGGCGCTGTACATCTCGTTAATCTCTTCAATTTGCTCCGGAATCTCCTGGAGCGTGTAGTTGGCGGTGTTCAGTTCCGTGGTCAATTGCGATTGTTCCGCCGAAATACTCTCGTTTTCACTGGTAATGTTCGTTTCGAGCTGGGATTCCTGCGTCGAATCCTGCTGCAGCGCCAGATAAATCGCCCCGTAGGGTGCGGCATTGCCAAGATTGCTGAGCGTGTTCGTGAGGTTCCCGCCGAAGGACGTGAAACTGGAGCTCTCCTGGAAGAAATTCACCACGTCCTGGTAATTGCTGTTCAGGACGCTGTCGAGAGTCGTGGTATCGAGAGTCAGCGTGCCGTCGTCACTGCTGCTGGCCTCGATGCCCAGTTGCGTCAGCGAGGTAATGGCTCCCGAGGATTGGGTGAAGTCCAGCGCTTCCTCGAGCTGCTCCTGCAGCAGCGCGGTGGTCGGGCTGCCAAAGAGCGGTTCCGGGTTTCCCGAAGAGTCGTCGCCCTCCTGGGCGTTCAGATCCTGCACCACCGTGTTGTATGCGCTCACAAAGGTGGAGACGGCCGACTCCACATCGCTGTTATCGTTCGTGATCTCCACCTGCACCGACTCCGATGGAGCGGCCGAGAGCAATTGGAAGGTTACACCGGGAATGGCGTCGGTGACCGTGTTGCTGGCGCTGGTCATCGAGATGCCGTCGATGGTGAATGCGGCGTCCTGTCCCGGCTGGCCGACGGTGAACCCGACGGATGCGCCGCTGGTGGAGTCGCTGAGACCGCTCGCATCAACCGTAATATCGCCTGCTGCGCCGCTGGTGTTGCTGATCAGCGACAAGCGTTCGCCGGAGTCGTCAGTGATTACGCTTGCGGTGACGCCGTAGCTGCCGGAGTTGATGTATGACGCCAGCGTGGAGAGCGTGTTGTTGAGGGGAATGGTGTTTCCATCGCTGTCCGTGGCCGTGCCATCGGAGATCGTGATGGTCTGTCCATTGATTGCGAGGCTTCCCGAAAGAGTATCTGTGGCGGCTACGTCGTCGCTGTAGTACGACGACGTCTGCGCCAGCTGGCTGACTACGACCGTATGGCTTCCGGCTACCGCACTGGAGGTCGCGGAGGTGAGATCGAGCACGGATGTGTCGGAGCTGGACCCCTCCTTGCCGGAGAGGACCCCTTCGAAGTCGGTCAGCGACTCGAGAGCATTCGAGAGCGTGCTGAGGTCCGTGCCAATGCTGGTGAGCGCAGTATCCTGCGCCTGCAGCGACGTGAGCTGAGTCTGCCAGGGCGTTTCCACTGCCTGCAGATTGGCGACGATCTGGCTGACCGTACTCGAGACGTCGAAGCCCTGGCCACTGGTCGGATTGCCAAACGAAATGCCGACGTTGCCCATACCGCTGTTATCGTCGCCTTTCGAAAATGGATTACCGGGGAGGGCAGTGCAGGGCGAGCACCGCGAGGCGGGCAGAGAGATTAGAGGATTCCAGGAAAAAACGGGGAGGGCCGGCGCCCTGTGGCGCGCCGGGCCCTCCCCGCCGGAGGATTACTGGAGCAGCTTGGTGACGAGCTGCTGGGTGCTGTTGGCCTGAGCGAGAGCGCTGATGCCGGTTTGCATCAGGATCTCGTACTTCGACAGGTTGGAAGAGGCCGTGCCGTAGTCGGTGGCGGTCACATCGTTCTGCGCCGAGAGGGTGTTGGTGGACTCGGTGCTCATCACGCTGGAGACGTCCTGCAGCGTGTTGATCTGCGCGCCTGCCGTGCCGCGCTCGCTGGCGATGGCCCCGATCGCGGTGGTGATGTCGCCCAGCGCAGTGGTCGCCTTGGCGGCCGTGGTCAGACTGGTGCCCGTCAGCCCGGCAGTCGTGACCACGCTGCCCAGTGCGGTCGCGGAATTGGTCTGGTTCAGCGTGCCGTCGGAGGTGAAGATGTTGGCCGCCGTGGAAAAGACGTTGATGCCGTTGTATTCCGTGTTGGTGTCGATGTCGCCGATCTCGGTCAGGATGTTCTGATACTCCGCGTCCGCCGCCGACTCCTGACTCGTGTTCAGCACGCCGTTCGAGGCTTCGGTCGCCAGGGTCACGGCGCGATTCAGCATGTTGGTTACCTGGGAGAGCGCGCCGTCGGCCACCTGCAGGAAATCGACGCCCTCATTGGCGTTCATGGACGACTGATTGAGAGCGGCCGAGGCGGCACCGAGGCCGTCGGCCAGTGACAGGCCAGCCGCGTCGTCGGCGCCTGAATTGATGCGCGATCCGGACGAAAGCTGCTGCAGGGTCGTCTGCAGGTCGGCCTGAGTCTGGTTGAGATTATTCTCGGCGTAAACGGCCGAGATGTTGTTCAGGATTCCCAATGCCATAACGATGTTCTCCTGTTCTGAAGTTGGGTTCCTGAACGAAGCGCCGGACGGCGACTCCCGGGAACCGCTTGACTCAGTGGTTGTATCGGCCCCTCTGCGCGGCGCATTATCCGCGAGGCGGCGTTTGGCAGACGGCGTGCGTCGCCCCTGCGGTCGGGGAGCCGCGGTCAGGGTCAATCCATCGTTCATCACGAAACCACCGCCTGCCGATAAGAAAGACGGACGTGGGAGACCTCGCGCGATGATCCGACTCACGCGGCTGAACGGCAATCCGCTGGTGGTGAACAGCGACCTGATTAAGTACGCCGAGTCCTCGCCCGATACCATGCTGACTCTGGTGAACGGCGAGAAGATCGTGGTGCTGGAGAGCTGCGATGAAGTTGTGCGCCGCACCATCGCCTACCGCGCGCGCGTCTACCGCGAGGCTGCCGGCGATCCGCGGGCGCTCCCTTGGGGATCGGCTGCGGCGCCGGAGCCGGACACGCCGCCGGAGCGGCGGGATTAACGCCATGGACGCGGGCAGCCTCGGGGGTATTCTTCTGGCCATGGCAGGCATACTTGCCGGCCTGCTGCTGGAGGGCGGCCATCTGGGCCAGGTGCTGCAGCCCACCGCCGCCATGATCGTCTTTGGCGGGACGCTGGGCGCGGTCATGCTTCAGTTTCCCCTCAGGACCGTCGGGAGAGCCGCGCTTCGCCTGGTGAATCTCTTCCTGCATCGCTCCGACGGAGGCGCGGCCCTGGTACGGCAGATCGTCGGCTTCGCCAATAAAGCGCGGCGCAACGGAATCATCTCCCTCGACCAGGATCTCGAGACCATCGCCGATCCCTTTCTGCGCCAGGCGCTCACGCTCGCCGTCGACGGTACCGAGCCGGCCGAGCTGCGCCGCATCATGGAGGTCCTGATTGAGAACGTCAGCGAAAATGAGGCGCGCATTCCCGCGGTCTTCGAATCCGCCGGCGGATTCTCGCCGACCATCGGCATCATTGGCGCGGTCATCGGCCTCATCCAGGTGATGCAGCACCTCGATCACATGGATCAGGTCGGCCGCGGGATCGCGGTCGCCTTCGTGGCGACCATCTATGGCGTTGGCTCGGCCAACGTCTTTTTCCTGCCCGCAGCCGGCAAGCTGCGCCAGCGCGCAAGAGACGAGCAGCGCCTGAAGGAGATGGCGCTCGAGGGCGTGGTCTCCATCATCGAAGGGATGAACCCCCGCATGATCGAGATCAAGCTCGAGAGCTTTCGCGGCGGCCAGGCGAAGGAGCAAGAGGCATGAAGCGCTCCACGCCCCAGGAGCGCGTCCATCGCGATCGATGGCTGGTCTCCTACGCCGATTTCATCACTCTTCTCTTCGCGTTCTTCGTGGTGCTCTATGCCAGTTCGCGCGCGGACGAGAAGAAACAAAGCCAGATCTCGCATTCGATCGAGTCCGCATTCCAGGTTCTCGGATTGTTCCCGGTTTCAGTGTCTTCGCAGCAGCACAGGCTGGCCGACCCTCAGAACCCTGTCCCCGTGAATATAGTGGCAGGCGACGATCTCTCCGCGTCGCCGGAGGTGCAGCAGGACCTGGCCCAGCTGCAGGCGCAGCTTGCCGGCCTGTTATCGAACCAACTGGCCGAACATGTGGTAGCCCTCCGGCTGGGCCGCGACGGACTCGTGATCTCTCTGCGCGAAGCGGGATTCTACGAAAGCGGTTCAGCAATGCCGGACCAGCAGTCTCGCGCCACGCTGGACAAAATTGCGGGCACCCTGGCCGCGGTGCCCTACGATCTCCGCGTCGAAGGGCACACGGACAATGTGCCCATCCACACGCAGCAGTTCGCCTCCAACTGGGAGCTCTCGACGGCCCGTGCAACAGAGCTGGCGAAGTTTCTGATCGTCGGCCGCGACTTCGCGCCGGGGCGATTGTCGGCTGCGGGCTTCGCCGAGTATCACCCTGTGGCCAGCAACGCCACCGCGGAGGGTCGAGGCGAGAATCGGCGCGTGGACATTATCGTGCTCCCGCGCATCAGCGTGGTGCCCGCGAAGAAGTCGCAAAAGTGATGCTCGGCGGGAGCAATGGGAACGGCCCGAAACCGTCGCGCGAGCTGGCAGCCGCTAGCTGAAGCCCAGCACCGGGTGAGGGACGTATCCCTCCTCGAGCGACACAACCTCCTCAGGAGTGATACTGACCGACAGCGCCGCCACCGCGTCGTCCAGATGACGTGGTTTCGTTGCGCCTACAATTGGTGCGGTGATGCCCGGTTTCGCCAGCATCCACGCCAGCGCCAGCGTTGCCTGCGGCACGCCGCGCTGTTTCGACATTTCCGTCAGGCGTTCGACAACCCTGTGGTCGGCGTCCTCCGTCCTGGCGTACATACGGTTGCCGAACTGATCGGTTTCCGAGCGCTTCGTCGACTCGCCCTGCCAGGGGCGCGCAAGGCGACCGCGCGCCAGCGGGCTCCACGGAATGATGCCGATTCCTTCGGCGCGGCACAGCGGGATCATCTCGCGCTCCTCTTCGCGATAGATCAGGTTGTAGTGGTCCTGCATGGAGACGAAGCGCGTCCAGCCGTGCAGGTCGGCCACATACAGCGCTTTTTCAAACTGCCAGGAGTACATGGACGATGCGCCGATATAGCGCACCTTGCCAGCCTTCACCACATCGTGCAGGGCCTCCAGCGTTTCCTCGATGGGTGTCTCGTAGTCCCAGCGATGAATCTGGTAAAGGTCCACAAAATCCGTCTGCAGCCGGCGGAGGCTTTCATCCAGTTCGTGGAAGATGGCCTTCCGCGAAAGCCCTTTGCCGTTCGGCTCCTCGCGCATCATGCCGTGGACTTTCGTCGCGACCACCACCGATTCACGACGAACGTTGGCCTTGAGGAACCGGCCCAGAACCTCTTCGCTGGCCCCGCTGGAGTAAACATTCGCGGTGTCGAAAAAATTAATGCCGAGGTCGAGCGCCTGGCGGAAGTAGGGCTGACTCTGTTC
>JASIAO010000366.1 GCA_030041955.1 Acidobacteriaceae bacterium
TTCAACGCAAAATGTCCTTTGACCTTAGGAAGACTCACCTGACGAATGATACTGCCCGCGCCGCCTGCTCGACTGGTGCCCGCAGCATCACTTGCGGCGGAGTGGCCGAATCTCCTTCGAATCCAGCGGCGCCTTGCGAAAGAACGCCCGCAGACGATTCCATCCGCGCCGCGGAAAATCCAGCCTTACTAAGGCAACACCCGGTACGCGATGCCAACATGAAAGCCATTCGGGGTCAGCTCATGGTCCGGCTCATTGGCATAGCCGGGCGAGTCGGGCCAGATCTGGTATTCATACTCGAAGCGCAGAGTCCAGCGGTAGCTCACACGGTAATCGGCGCCCGCTCCCGGCGCCAGCGCCAGGTAGCTCGCATCTCCGATCCTGAACGGATAATGAATCCTTCCTTCTCCGACCAGCAGCTTGCCATACGGCAGCCATCGTCCTCGAAAAAGCAGGACTGCCCTGGGTCCGGCAAGATAGCTGCTTTCCGTGGAGCCTTCGAATCCACCGAACGTCAGAAAGTTAGCCTCGCCCTCAAGGCTGAATCGATAGTTCAGGCGAACATCGGCGAATGCCCCTGCGCCCGTGAGCCGTTGCCCACTCTGATAAGGAAACGACGCGCTGCTGTTGGAGTACTGCGCGCCAATCCGGAATGGGCTCGCCGGGCCATAGGCTGAAGGGGGAGACTGCGCCCTGGCCTCCGCGGTGAAAGCCGCGGCGAGCAGCATTGTCGGCATCGCAATCCCCAAAAACCTTCTCAATCGATCCATTCAATGCCTCAGAACAGGGACTTAACAGAAAGGGTGACGACAGCCGAATGCGCGAGGGGAGTGCCGCTTCCTGCCGTCGTGGCCGTTACCGACACCTGGTAAGTGCCCGGTGGAGTGCCGCCGCCGATTGGACTGGGGTCCCCACATCCGCCCATCCCCATCACCACGCCCAACACCAGCAGCACGAGGCCCAGTCGAGCAGCGAATCTGCGCCCGCGTCTCCACCCCGGCAGCAGGAGCAGCATCACCGCACCAAACATGGAGATGGAGGCCGCCGTGGACTCCGCTGGCGCCGCTGTCTGGATGACGAGTTTCGCGGTGCCCTGGCCTTGCGGCAAACTTGCCGGAGTAAAGCTGCAGGTCGCGTTCGCGGGGAGCCCGGAACAAGTGAGATCGAGCTGCTGATTGAAGCCCTGCAGGCTGGTCACACTCACCTGGACCGCGGCCGATTGCCCGGTGTAGACGCCGGCGCTCGCGGGCGTTGCGCTGATGGAGAAATCCCCCGCCACAATCGTCTCGTTGAAGACCGCTGAGGTACTCGACAGGAAGTCCGCATCGCCACCGTACGTGGCGGTGAGGTGATGCACCCCAACCGTTGTAAAGCTTGTGGCGAGGCTTGCTGTACCCGTCGTCGAGAGCGGAGATGAACCGAGCGCGGTGCCGCCATCGTAAAACGTGACATTGCCGCCGCTGACCTGGGTCGATTGCGAGGTGACAGTCGCAGCCAATGTGACTGATTGGTTGAGATCGCCAGGATCCGGAGTGGCGCTGAGGCTGATGCTGGTGGGAAGGGCTGTGATGATTTCAGTGAGCGATGCCGAGCTGGCGAGAAGGTTATTGGTCGCTGCGAAGGTTGCGCTGACCCGATCGCTGCCGGCAGGCAAAGTGGAGGCGGTGTAACTGCCCGAACCGGTGGCATCCGTGGTGACGCTGACGATCTGGCCGGCGATGTTGAGAACGATCGTGTTGCCTGCGCCGGCGGACTGGCCGCCGGCCGTCAGGCGCGCCGTAAAGGTGACAGGGCTCAGATAAGGCGCGGGATTATTGCTGGAGTTCAGGGTGAGCGCGGTGGGAGCCGGATTCACGACTACCGGGACGGGATTGCAGTTGCTCGAGGCGAAGATCGAACTTCCGCTGTACATGCAGGTGAAGCTGTAGCTTCCGGCGGGAAGGGATTTGATGGCCAGCATCGCCACGCCCCCGGTGAGCGTGCCGGTGCCGAGGGCAGAAGCGCCGTTGTAAAAGGTGACTACTCCGGTGGGAGTGCCGGGAGCGGGCTGCGCAACGGCAGAGACGGTCGCCGTGAGTGTCATCGGCGAACCATAAGTGGAATTTGCCGGAGAAACGGTTAGCGTCGATGTTGTCGGAAGGGCATTGACTACTTCAGAGCAGGTTGCCGAGCTGGCGGCAAAGGAGCCGGCGGATGTGTAGGTCGCGGTGATGATATGGGTCCCGGCAACCGACCCGGTGTACGAGAGATTGGTTGTGCCCCCAACAAGGTTGTTAGTAGCCAGCGTGGCGCCATTATCCGTGAAGGTGACGGAGCCTGTGGGCGTTCCATAGGAAGAGGTAACAGTGGCTGTCAGTTGGGCGGAGCCGTAGATGTTGATCGGGTCCGGCTGGCAGCTGAGAGCTGTGGTCGTCGGATCGCTGTTGATCACCTCGGTGAGCGAAGCGCTGGCTGGGCCGAATGTTCCCGTGGGTTGATAGTTTGCGGTCATCAGGTGGCTGCCGATGGCGAGGGAACTTGTGGTGAATGAAGCGGAGCCCGCAGCGGAAACCGTTTGCGTCGAGAGCAGATTGGCGCCGTCAAGGAACTGCATGGTCCCGGTCGGAGTCCCGGTCTCTGCGCTCAGTTGAGCCGTAAAGGTGACGCTCTGCCCGGCTAGCGCGGGATTGAGCGAGCTGGTCAGCGTCTCGGAGACGCCGCAGTTGCTCAGGCTGCCCGGATATTCGTAGGCGCCCATGTCGATGATGCAGCCCTTGCCGGTCGCGTCCTGCACGCGCGGTTTGCCGGCGAAGTCCGTTGTCCATGCCTGGCCCGTCAGAGTCTGGAAGGTCTGCAGCACGCTGTTCTGGCCGCTGTCGATGGCCGGCGACGTGCTCTTCAGTTGATAATCGTTTGCCGAGGGATTCACAAACTGAGGGTCGGCAGCGATGTTGCCATCCTGGTTAGAAACGTCCACGCAATACGACCCGAAAAACGGGCCGCCGGCATTGTAAAGAATGTTGTTCTCGAATGTCGGCTGGGTGCTCAGGCTGGGTGATGAGTACCAGGAGCAGTTAACCGCCGGATAAGAGGTCGAGCCGCTGATGATGTTATTTACGATGAGAACGCCGGGACCGCTTGCCCCATAGGAATAAGCGGCCGGATATATCTGAGCGATATAAGCGCAGTTCGAGTCGCCATAGAGCGTTGGGGTGGTGGTGTTATCCACGATCGTGTTGTTGGCAATGAGGACGACCGGGTCGCTCGCCGACAAGCCCCCATCTTCAAATTGAAGCGCCCCGCCGCACTGAGAGACATTGTCGTAGATCAGGTTCTGGGCGATCACTGTGTCCTCGCTGTTAGCCGAGGTGAACGCGCTTCCGGGGTCGGGAGATGTATTGTTGCGGATTGTGTTGTTCATGATGAGCACGTTTTGCGCGGCCCACAGGTTGATCCCCGACCCGGTCAGATTATTTTCAATGGTGTTGCCGATGACGACGGACCCCAACTCAGTTGAAAAGCCCGGCGTTCCCTGCAGATTAATTCCGCTGCCAAAGGTGCAGTAGCTCTCATACGGGCCAGTTCCCGTGTCGCTTTGAAGAACTCCCGAGACCTCGTTGTTGAGGATTGTTGCGGTGCCAAATTCCACGTCGATGTTGTGGCAATAGTTGGCGGTGACAGTATTGCCGCGGATGGTAGGCGACGCGTCGTCGACGTAGATGCCACCATCGCTCGTCCCGCCGAAGATGGTGTCGCCGCCCCCACGAATCGTGAAACCGGTAATCACGCTGGCGCTCGTTTCTCCATCGGCGAAGACGACAGTAGCTATCCCGGGTTTGTCCCCTCCATCGATGATCGTGGCAGCCGCACCGCCGGAACTGGTGACCGTGATGGCTTTGCCCTTGAAGTCGATGTTTTCGTTGTAGGTCCCAGGGGCGACGAGGACGGTGTCGCCGTTATTGGCCGCATCGATGCCGGACTGGATCGTGGTATAGGTCTGGCCCGGCCCGACGTTGATGGTCGTCTGAGCCCATGCTCCTGCGGCCAGCAGCGGCAGAGTGCAGAAGAGAGCAGAGCGCAGCATCGAGTGCAGCTGGGAGTGCATGATGGCCCTTGTTTGGAGTTGCCACATTGTATCTCACGACTTTGCGTCTTCCCACAATAAATATGGGCAAGGGGCTGAGACATTGCACTCAAAAGCCACGCTATCGTAATAACAAGGAAGAAATCAGTGTAATGTGATACGCGACCGCGGTCACCTCAGATATCCGATTCCCAATGGAGTACAGGCAGAATGGTTTTATAACGAAGTAACCGTAAATGAAGTTCTAATTGACGAATGGCGGCTTTGCGGAGGAATCCATTCAATACAATGCTGAACTCGTTCGCCCGCCGAACGGCAAGGTTCCGGATGTGAATCTGCCGGCGTTGGCGGCCGAGGATAGCGCGGCCTCCCGGCAGTGGGCAGGATAGCCGCCTGCGTTCAGGATCGCACTGCGCCAACTATTCTGATGATAACCAGCCGGCTCCGGCCGTGCGTTACAGCATGAATGAGAGGGAATTCGATGAGTTGCGTAAAAGCGCTGTTTTCGGCTGCAAATGCCATTTTCTCCGCTCCTGTCGATCGTTCCATCGCCGCCTCCGGGATGCGCGCCTTCGTCTTCCGCATGCGGCACGGCATTGCGTTTGGATTCGCGGTTCTGCTCCTCGCCGCTGTGTGGTCGCCTTCCTGCCTCGCCGCCGCCCGCACCAACCCGGATTCGCTGGCCCCGCTCCCCCCAATGGGATGGAATGACTGGGCGCATTACCAGTGCGACTACACCGCGCAAACGATCATCGAGAACGCGCAGGCATTGGTGCGGACCGGTCTCGCCGCTCGCGGCTACAATACCGTGACCATCGACGACTGCTGGATGCAAAAGACGCGCGACAGCCACGGAAACCTCCAGGCGGACCCGCAGCGATTTCCCCACGGCATGAAGCCGGTGGCTCAGGCGATTCACGCCCTTGGACTGAAATTTGGCATTTATGAGGATGCCGGGTCGGAAACCTGCGGCGGGTTTGCGGGCAGCGGCGAACCTGACGGCGGTGGCAAAGCGCATTTTCTCGAGGATGCGACGCTCTTTGCTTCCTGGGGCGTGGATTATCTCAAGCTCGACGGGTGCAATCTGTATGTCCCCAAAGGTGAGAGTCAGAACGACGCCTATCGCGCCGCTTACCGGGCAGAGAGCGCGGCCCTGCGGCGCGCGGGGCGCCCCATCGTATTCTCCGAATCCGCGCCTGCCTATTTCCAGGGCACGCCTGACTGGTACGACGTGCTGACCTGGGTTCGCCTATATGGCCAGCTGTGGCGCGAAGGTTCCGACATCGCCACTTTCGACGCCCAAAAGCCTGATGCGCCGCGCTTCCACAGCGTCATGTGGAACTACGATTACAACCTTCCCCTGGGACGCTTCCAGTCGCCCGGTAACTGGAACGATGCGGATTTCATCATCGGCGGCGACAGCGGCCTGACGCTGGCGGAAACCCGCAGCCAGTTGGCGCTCTGGTCCATGATGTCCGCTCCGCTGATCCTCAGTTCGGACCTCACCACGCTCAGCCCCGCGGCCATCGCCGTCCTTGGCAATCGAGCGGTCCTCGCGGTTGACCAGGATCCGCTGGGCAGGATGGCGACGCTCATTCGCCGCAATTCTTCTTCCGACGTGTTACTCAGGCAGCTTTCGGGTGGCGACGATGCAGTGGCCGTGCTGAACCGCGGTTCATCTCCACTGCACATCGAGCTCGGCGCCTCCGATTTGGGATTCTCTCAGCCAGGCTGCCGCTTCTCCGTCCGGAACCTTTGGAGCGGCGCTCAGCAGTCGCAGTCTTCCACGCTGCAGGCCGAGATCGAGCCTCACGACACAGCGATCTGGAAGATTCGTCCCGCAGCGTCCTGCGGAGCGCTCACCCGCACCGGCGTCATCACCCGGATCGCCTCCGGACGCCATCGTGACGCGGAGAGTTACACGCTCTGTCTGGCTTCGACCGGGAGCGTCCAAGCCTGTTCCGCTTCGCACGCGGAAACGTGGACCATCACTCCTGACGGCGCTCTGCGATCGTCCGGGCAATGCCTTGCCGCTGCAGGCGGCAAAGTCGTCATGCAGGCGTGCGCCTCCGATGCGGCGCAGCGGTGGCAGTACAACCTGGCGGGCAATCTGATCGACCGTCGCGACCACCTGTGCCTCACCGGCAGCGAGGCGCAGGGGCTGACGGTGCAGGCATGCGGTCATAATCTCGAAACGCAGATTTGGTCTTTGCCCAACGCATTGATCCCGCGCTGACCCGTGCCGGCCGGATGGCGGGCCGCCCCCGTTACTGTCCGTTGTTTTGGACCTCGCGAAGCCGCCGTCCAGCACGCGAAACCCTGAAGGCGCGAGTCGCGGCGTACAATACGGGCGGTCTTACTCCAGCTGAACTCGCTGGTGGGAGAAGGACAACTGTGCATCGGATGATCGAGATCCCTGGCCGCAAGCGCCGTTCCAATCGAATTATTCTCATCCTCATTTTCGTCGTCGTCATCATCTTCCTCGGCAGCAACACGGCCTTGTCGTACTTCGTGGACTCCCTGTGGTTTGGCTCCCTCGGGTACCGCGAAGTCTTCTGGAAGAGCGCCGGCTTGCAGTGGGGCGTTTTCCTGGTCGCCGTCGTCCTCACGTTTCTCCTTCTATACAGCTGGTTCCTCGTTCTCTGGCGCATACACCAGGCTGATTTGCCGCACGACCGCGCCGTCTACATCGGGCAACAGCGCCTGATGCTGCCTCTGCGCCGCTTGCTGCGGATCCTTGGCATCGTCGTGTCCCTGGGCATCGCCTTGATCAGCGGCCTGGCGCTGATGTCGGAGTGGCCCACGTTCGCCCTCTTCTGGTACGCACCCCGCACCGCCTCCCGGCTTGATCCCATTTTCTCGAGGCCGGTCAGTTTCTATCTCTTCACTTTGCCTGCCTGGCAGCTCGTCGCCGGCTGGCTCATGGTGCTCGCCGTGATTGCCTGCATCGCCGCAGGCGCCTTTCTGCTTCTCTCCGGAAGCACCCGCGCCATGGCCCGCGAACATGGCAGCCTTATCCTGCCGTTGCCCTGGCGTGGCATCTCCATCGCCTTCACTTTCTTTCTCGTCATGCTCGCGGTGCAGGTCTGCCTTGGCCGTTTCGGCGCCCTGTTCGCGGCGCACACCGTCTTCAGCGGTGTCAACTACACCGACGCGCACGTCACCATCGCCGGCCTGCTCATCGTGTCCTTCGCCTTGCTGCTCGGTGCGGCCATCGCGGCCAGCAACGCCTTCACCGTCCCTCGTCCCAGACGCCTGGTGGCCGCCCTTATCCCGGCTGTCGCCTGCTTCCTTGTTATGCAACTGGTGGGCTGGTACGTGAACAGCTTCATCGTTAAGCCCAATCAGCTCGACCGCGAGCGCCCCTACATCGCGTGGAATATCGCATGGACCCGCCAGGCCTGGGATCTCGACCGCGTCACCCAGGAACACTTTCCAGCCGAAACAACTCCCGGCGCCGCCGACCCCGGCAATAACCAGGTCACGCTCGAAAACATCCGCCTGTGGGACTGGCACGCCCTGCAGAGCACCCTCCGCCAGATCCAGGAAATTCGCACCTATTACGACTTCCCTGACATCGACATCGACCGCTACACGATCAACGGCGATCTCCGCGAGGTGATGCTCGCCGTCCGCGAGCTCAGCCTGGACAAACTCCCCAACAGCAGCCGCAACTGGATCAACGAGAAGCTGATTTACACGCACGGCTACGGCATCACCATGAACCCCGTAAACGGCTTTACGCCGGAAGGTCTTCCCACGCTCTATCTGAGCAACATGCCGGTTGAAAGCACAGTCCCCGGCCTCACGGTCACTCAGCCGGAAATTTACTACGGCGAGCTGACCAACTCCGACGTCTACGTCAAAACGCGGCAGAAGGAATTCAACTACCCGCAGGGGCAGGCCAACAATCTCACCTCGTATCAGGGAACCGGCGGCATCGTTCTCGGCGACGCCCTGCGCCGCACCCTCATCGCCGCCGACCGCGGCGACCTGTGGAAGGTCCCCTTCAGCGACGACATCACCGCGCAGAGCCGGCTCCTGATGCGCCGCAACATCCTGAACCGCGTGCACACGCTCGCACCTTTCCTCAGCTGGGACGCCGACCCCTACATCGTTATCGGCGACAACGGTCATCTGTACTGGCTGCTGGACGCCTTCACCACCTCCGACAGCTATCCCGAGTCCGCCAGTTATTCCTACGGCGACGACACCATCAACTACATGCGCAACAGCGTCAAGGCCGTCGTCGATGCCTACAACGGCACCACCACCTTCTACGTCTTCGACCCGGGCGATCCGATCATCGCCGCGTGGCGCAGCACGTTTCCCTCGCTCTTCCGCGATGCCTCGGCCATGCCCTCCGATCTTCGCCGCCACATCCGCTATCCGCAGGACCTGCTCGAAGAGCAGGCGGCGGTGTACGGCCTCTACCACATGAGCGACCCTGAAGTTTTCTACAATCGGGAAGACCTCTGGACCGTTGCCTCCGAACTCGGACTCAGCGATGCGGGCGATCAGCAGAGCCATGTCATGGAGCCGAACTACGTTC
The DNA here is from genome assembly GCA_030041955.1 of Acidobacteriaceae bacterium. Lineage (GTDB taxonomy): Bacteria > Acidobacteriota > Terriglobia > Terriglobales > Acidobacteriaceae > Palsa-343. The sequence continues at coordinate 8,616 of JASIAO010000366.1, forward strand.
TCATGAAGCTGCCTGGCGCCTCGTCCGCCGAGTTCATCGAGATCCTTCCCTTCACCCCCGCCAACCGCAACAATCTCATTGGCTGGATCGCCGGCCGCAGCGACGGCGTCCACTACGGCACTGCCATCGTCTACGACTTTCCCAAAACTAAACTTGTCGACGGCCCCATGCAGATCGAGGCCCGCATCGATCAGAACGCCGAGCTTTCCGGCCAACTCACCCTCTGGAACCAGCAAGGCTCCCACGCGCTCCGCGGCACCCTCCTCGTCATTCCCTGCGGCCACGCGCTCCTCTATGCGGAGCCCATCTACCTGCAGGCGCAGCAGAGCCCCATGCCGGAGCTGCGCCTCGTCGTGCTTGCCCTGCAGGATCGACTGGCCTACGCACCTACCTTCCAGGACGCCCTGGCCGCGCTCTTCGAAGGACAGCCATCCTCCCTCACCTCAACTGCAGCTCAGGCGCAGGCCCCGCCATCGGCGCAGGCCGGACAGCCCGCAACCTCCCTCCCGACCGGTGCGATCGGCCCCGATCGTGCCGCCCTCATCGCCGCCGCTGCCCAGGACCTCGCCGACTACCAGAGCCTCACGGCTCAGGGCAAGCTTGCCCAGGCCGGCCAAAAACTCGAAGACCTCAAACGCAAACTCAACCAGCTCCAGACAGGAGGCAATTAAGGCTTCACCGGAAGAGTCAGCGTTCCCGCCTGACGGCAAATTTTGCAGGCGGATGTAGTCTCCTGCAAATGCGCGGCTGAGAAGCGGCCGCAAATCCGCAACCCGGTCGCAGCATCGAGAGGCATCGTCCGGACGAACGCCCTGGCCCTCCTCTCGCGGCAAACACGCGGCGCAGAACCTTCTATGAATCACGGTGGCGAACTTCACCATCCGCTATGACGCGCAGCCCATTAGGGCTACACGATGGCCGCAAGCCCCAGTCGAGTTCCGGCTCATCCCCCTCCTGCCGTACCCTGAGCAGGAGGAGTTCCATGTCTGAACAGGAATCCACCGCTACGCGCCGTCACGCACCCACTGGCCCGGCAGGGCCGCAGCTGCCTGAGCCAACTCATGCGGAGCGCACCCGCACCCTGGCCGCGCTCGTTTCCATCGGAACTCTGTCGACGATGTCGCGCCGGCATCCGGGATTTCCCTTCGGTTCGCTGATGCCCTTTGCCCTCGATCCCGCCGGTCGCCCCATCTTCCTCATCAGCAGTATGGCCATGCACACCCAGAACCTCAGCGTCGATCCGAAATGCAGCCTCTTTGTCGCCCAGCCGAGTCCCGACGGTGATCCTCTGGGAGCCGCCCGCGCTACCCTGATCGGCGAGGCCTTGCCCGTCCCCGCGGCCGATCTCGCTGTCGTGCGCGAAGCCTACGAAGCGCGACATCCCAATAGCCGCTATTGGGTCGAATTCCCCGATTTCAGCTTCTATCGCCTGCAGCCTGCCGGCCTCTACTATGTCGGCGGATTCGGCGTTATGGGCTGGGTCGAAGCCAGCGAGTACGAAGCAGCTTCCCCTGACCCTCTTGCCGCATCCGCGCCGGGCATCCTCGCGCATATGAATGCCGACCACGTCGACTCGATGATTCTTCTGGCGCGAGCACATGCGGGACTCGAGGCCACCGAAGCGGCGATGGCTTCCATCGACCGCCTCGGCTTCACGCTGCGCCTGAAGACTGTCGAAGGCATAAAGGGCACCCGCATCAATTTTCCCTGCGAAGTCCGGACGCCGCAGGAGACGCGGAAAGTGCTTGTGGAGATGGTCCGGCGCTGTTCTCCCGGCAAATCCTGACTGCGGTTCCGGCGCTTGCTCCTCGTCGGTTCAGGCATCAGCGACCGCGGCGCCTGCGTTCTCACCGGCATCCCGGACATTTCTGAGGCCT
>JASIAO010000367.1 GCA_030041955.1 Acidobacteriaceae bacterium
GCTATATCCCGGCTCCGCGTTCCCTGAGACGGGCGAGGACCGGGTTTGTCTGTTGTGCCAACAGCCGTATAGCAAGAGCGCTGCTGAAAGAATGGCGCGGTTCAAAGCGTTTCTGGAGGATACATCGCAACAGGAAGCAAATCGGCGCGAACGCGAGCTTGCAGAATATACCCAAACAATCAAGGTTATTTCGCTACCAACTGCGGCGGACATCGAGTTGCCTCTCGCTCAATTGAGGGAAATAACGAAAGACGGAGAGGCTTTAATTAGCCAAGCAACCGTTGCCAGCACCACACTTTCATTAGTCAAGGCGCGCTTATTGGAATGCCTTTCGGGCCAGGCCGAATTTTCCTCCGTTGCGGAAGCCGATACCAGTGCGCTTTCAATGCTTGCCGCCACGAGCTCCGCCTTGGCTGCCCAGAGCGCCTCGCTAAGCAAAGGGATCCAGGATTCTGCTGCTCTTGGAAAATTGAGAGAGGAGCATTCCGAACTCCTTGATCGGAAGGACTTCCACGTGAACCAAGCAATTTTCAATGAGCGCCTTGCCGATCTAGAAACCGCTGACGCATTGAAACGTTGCAAGGCACAGTGCGGAACGGATGGCATATCACGAAAGAACTCCCAACTGAGAGAGGCCTATCTGACATCGGATTTTGAGGAGCGGATCAAGAAGGAAGTGAAGTTCCTTGGCTTGGATTACCTGCCGCTGATTATTCAAAGTAAAACCGAGAGGGGCGTCGGATACATGGGGGTCGCTCTCAAAAAAACTGGGCGCAATCTTTCGTCGGATATTCTGAGCGAGGGAGAATTCCGTGGCTTAGCGCTTGCCTGCTTTTTTGCGGAGATTGAGGGCATCCCTGGACGCGATGGAATCGTGGTAGACGATCCGGTATCGTCGCTCGACCACTTGCACATAAGTCGCGCTGCGCAGCGCCTTGTAATTGAAGCCCAAAATCGTTCCCAGGTAATTGTCTTCACCCACGATATGGGCTTTTATTATGAGCTCTGGTCGGCTGCGGCCGAAGCAGGTGTTCCAGTCCATCGAAACTGGATTTATAGCCAGCCTAACTCCACATTCGGGATTGTCAAGAGCGACGATGCACCTTGGCAGGTCAAGGGCGTGAGGGACCGGATGGCAGAGCTAGAGGCAATGCTCACGGAGCTGAAGCGTCAAGCTAGCCCTGCTCCCGACGAGGAATTGAGAAACATGGAGGCCTTTTATACCAAGCTACGCGAGAGTTGGGAGCGTGCGGTAGAGGAATGCCTGTTCAACAAGGTCGTCGGTCGTTTCCAAACTGAAGTTAAGACCCTTTCGCTGAGAGGCGCAATTGTCACGGATGAGGACCACAAAACGGTCTTTTTCGCGATGAAACGGGCATCTGAGTACTCTGGCCATGACCGTCCCGCCGGGCGCCAACCCACGCTGCGTACAATCGAAGAAATGCGTGCGGACCTCGAGGAACTCCGGAAATTCTTCATTGACACAAAGACGAGGCGCGAGGCGCTTGAAAAAGCCAGGGGTGCACTCGAAACACCGGTGAAGGCCCAACCCGTCCAGCACGGTCGCTAAAGAGACGGATCTTATAGTGGGCGCTGGGTCTTTGCAACCGCCGCCGAGACTCGTAACTACGAGCATCTATTCATTGCTTTACTGAAGATATGCGAAGGCCCTCGGTATTCGGCTGATACTGTGTCGTCCTCGCGTCTCTCAACGCCAGATCGATACCTGGAAGTCGGCTTGTGTTAACAAGGAGCGCGGCCATTGGTATCGGCGGCCTTGCACATCGGGGTGACGAACCGCAGGTCCGTTCGACTCGCAGCTGAAGTGTTTGTTGCGCCCAGGTGCAGGCGCGACGAATTCGGATAGCTCGCTCAGGATGACGGGTCGGTGGGAGAAGCCTGGAGGAGCGGCGGCGACGGATGCATCCACTGGGTCCTTTGCTGCACTCAGGATGCCACGAACCGCAGGACCGTTCGACTCGCGGCTGCATTGTTTGTTGCGGCCAGGAGCGGGGCGCAACGAATTCGGATAGCTCGCTCAGGATGACAGATTTTTGGCCAGAGGACGGTGTCCTGCGGGATGAGCCGGGCAAGTCCCACATTTGGCGGACGCCGGCAGAGGCATTCGGCTCCCTTTCGACTCTCCTTCGGCTCGCTGTGCTCACTCAGCGTCGCCCAGGCCTGGTTGCCGGTGACAAGAAACGTCACCTTCTTTTCCCAGTGCAATCGCAAGCGCGAAGCTTCATCGTGCCTGCCAGCATCTGTGAGGAGACAAAGAAAAGCCGGAAGGCGGCCTGTGTCCTCTACGGCATCCGCAAAGAGGGCGTCCACATGGCGCTCCGGGAATGGGCAGCGTCCGGACCATCGCGAAATCCGAGCAACGCCGATGTGCCGGACCGACGCTCGTGTGGTCCGCGAGCACCTGGGAGCTGTGGTTCCGGGATGATACGATGAGAATGCTCCACAGTTATCGATTCGAGTCGTATTGAACCACGACATCCCCAAAGGGCCCAATCGCACTGCCATACCGCAGCTCGCGAGAGGGACGAATTCACCGGAGGCTATCTTGATCCCTGGAGTCTGGCGTTCTCTCCGGATGTCCTCTCTGCTCGTTCTGATCGCCGCTGCGCTGAACTTCGCACTGCCGCGCGACGTGCTGGCTCAGGCGTCATCGAGCCTGGCGGGTGTGGTCACCGATCCCTCCGGCGCAACGGTGGCAGGGGCGGAAATCACGGTAGACAATCTCGCGACAGGGCTGGAGCGCAACGCGATCACCGGCGACAACGGGGAGTATCAGGTGCTGGCGCTGCCGGTGGGCGACTACTCCGTTAGTGTGCGCAAAGGTGGATTTGCGCCGGAAACGCACACCGGGGTGCAGCTGGCCGTGGGACAGGATGCGACCGCAAACCTGCGGCTGCAGGTTGCCGGCGTGCGCCAGCAGGTGACAGTGAACGCCGGAGCGTCGGTATTGAACACCACGACTTCCGATATATCCGGATTGGTGGGCGAAGAGCAGGTGAAGGACCTGCCGCTAAACGGACGCAGCTACGACGAGCTGATGACGCTCGACCCAGGGGTGGTGAATTTTACGGCGGAGAAGACCGGCGGCATCGGCGTGTCGAATTCGACGGTGGGCAACAACTTCGCCGTATCGGGCAATCGCCCGCAACAGAATTTGTTCCTGCTGAACGGCATCGAGTTCACGGGAGCAGCGGAAAACAACATGCAGCCGGGCAGCACCAGCCAGGAGCTGCTGGGCGTGGACGCGGTGCGCGAGTTCAACGTGCTGCGCGACGACTACAGCGCGGAGTACGGCAAGCGGCCGGGCGCGCAGGTGCTGATCGTGACGCAGGGCGGGACGAACGAGGTTCACGGTTCGGCGTACGAGTTCCTGCGCAACAGCGACTTTGACGCGCGGAATTATTTCAACAAGGGAGGCGTGCCGCCGTTTCAGCGCAATCAGTTTGGGGGATCGCTGGGCGGGCCGCTGAAGCGGAATACGCTGTTTGCGTTCGGCAATTATGAGGGCTTTCGCCAGCATCTGCACCAGGCCGGAGTGGCGCTGGTTCCGGATGCGAATGCGCGGGCAGGCTACCTGCCGTGCAAGCTGGTGACGCCCGCGCCGAGTCCTTGTCCGGCGTCGGGCCTCGTGGATGTGGGGGTTGCGCCGGCGGTAGCGCCGCTGCTGAATCTGTGGCCCACGCCGGCGGCGAACTCCCCGGACTTTGGCGGGATCGCGGAGGTGTACAACAGCCCGCTGCAGACTATCCGCGACGATTTCGGGACGACGCGGATCGACGCGAATTTCGGGAGCAACGACCGGCTGACCGGGGTATATACGATCGACGACAGCGACGATAACACTCCGACGGCGGCCAACCTGTACAGCACGGATTTGGAGAGCCTGCGGGAGCAGGTGCTGAGCCTGGAAGAGACGCATGTTTTCTCACCGACGCTGCTGAACGTGGCGCGAGTGGGCTATTCGCGCGCAGCGTATTTCTATACCGGGGAGCCGACGCCGGGAACGCCGGCGGCCAGCGTGGGGAGTTTCGTTGCCGGCAAGCCAGTGGGCACAGTGGTGGTGGGCGGAAGCGCTGCGGCTAATCCGGCGGCTCAGGTGAGCCAGGCAGGTAGCAATACGGGAAGCGATCTGCACATCGCGCGCAACCTGGATACGTTCGAGGACCGCGTGAGCCTGGTGCGCGGGAGCCACAATATCAGCGCGGGGGTGTGGCTGCAGCCGTTGCAGGCGAACGAAGATCTGGCGCTGACGCAGTTCGGACAGGCGACGTTTACCGGGCTGCAGCAGTTCCTGCAGGGCACGGTGGGGACTTTCCTTTACGATCCCACGCCGACGGAGATGAACTGGCGCTCGCTGCTGGGCGCCTGGTACGCGCAGGATATTGTGCGGATGAGGCCGAATCTGACCGTCTCGTTGGGATTTCGGGACGGGTTCACTACGGGTTGGAACGAGGCCCACGATCGGGCCGCCACGTTTGTGTTTGTGAACGGCGTGATCCAGACGGCGCCGCACATCGGGGGATCGGCGTTCACCGAGAACAATGCGAAGTTCCTGCCGCAGCCGCGGATCGGGCTCGCGTGGCAACTGCGCAGCCGCACGGTTATCCATGCAGGCTTCGGGATGTTCAACGATCTCCAGGATGCCCTCGGCTACCGGATGGATCAGAACGCGCCATTCAATCCCTCGTACAGCATTGCCAGTCTGCCGGTGGCGGATTTGCCTATGCCGGTGAGCCCGGTTCCGGCAAAGGCGAAGATTGCGCCTGCCGGGGTGCAGCCGGACCTGGATACTCCGACGCTGATCTCCTGGTCGCTGCGCGCCGATGAGGAGATTTCGCGCAACACGGTCTTCACGCTTGGCTACGTAGGGTCGCACGGCTATCACGAGATTGTGAGTTTGGACGATAACGAGCCCACGCCAACGGTGTGTCCCAACGCGTCGTGCCCGGCAAGTTATCCGGCAAGCTTCCCCGCGCCGCTGGCGGGAGCGGCGGTTCCGGCGGGCTCGTATTACATTCCCAGCGGCACTCCGCTGGCCAATCCGGCGCTGGCCGCCGCGTGGGCCTGGTTCTCGCGCGGCGACAGCGCGTACGACGCGCTCGAGGTGGATTTGAACCATCGGCTGAGTCACGGGCTGACGCTGCGCGCCACTTATACCTGGTCGAAAGCGCTCGACGATGGCGATTCGCTGAACGCAACCGCCGCCGGCAACGCGCCCGGCCTGGTCTCCAATCCATTCGACATGCGCGCCGACTGGGGCCCGGCGACCTACGACGTGCGCAACGTGGGCGTGATCTCAGAGGTGTATGAGCTGCCATTTGGGCGCAACCAAAGCTTCCTGAGCGAAGCGGGGCGGGTGACCAATGCGCTGGTGAGCGGCTGGACGGCCAATTCCATCGTGACACTGCAGTCCGGTTTTCCGTTCACGCCGCAGCTCAGCTACAACCCTTCGAACAATGGCGACACAAAGGATCCGGTGCGGCCGTTCGTGAATCTGAGCTTCCACGGCAACCCGATTGTGGGCAGGCCGACGGAGTGGTTCAATCCCGCGGCGTTTCTGGCGCCGCCGAACGGCAGCGGTTTCTACGGCAATCTGAGCCGCGACTCGCTCACCGGCCCTGGAATTACGGAGTGGGATTATTCGATGTTCAAGGACACCACGCTGCACGAGCGGGCGCGGCTGCAGTTGCGCGCCGAGTTCTTCAACATCCTGAACCACGCCAACTTCAATACGCCGAACCTGGTTGTCTTCACGCCGTCGGGTGTGTCGCCGACAGCCGGGGTCATTACGAGTACGTCGACTACTTCGCGGCAGATACAATTTGCAGCTAAATTCCTGTGGTGAGCGTGCAGAAGGCAGGCAACTTTCAACAAGCAAACGAAGAGAAGTCTCGGGTGCTGGTGGTGAAAGGCGTGGGAAGCCGCGCCTGATGCGTCCTCGGGATGCGGCCGGACAGCGCTCGGGTCTGGTTATCCGGCCCGGATCGCGACGGTAGAAACTAATTTTGGATCCGGGAGGCATGGGGTCGTCGGACGCAGCATGACTCGTTTACTATGGGAAATCTTCAACCCAGGAGAATGAGCCGCATGCTCAGGCGTCTTTCAGTGGTGCTGTTGGTGTTGGTAGCTGTTTCGTTCGCGCCGCAGGCGCCGGCGCAAAGCCAGGCGCAGGCTGCGTCCGCTCAAAAGATGGATCCGGACTACGCGGCGAGCGTGAAGGAGTGGACGACGAAGCCGGAGTTCATGAGCCCGCTGGTGGATCATTTGCCGGCAAGCACGACGGTCCCGTCGCCGAAAGACGTGCTGGGTTACTGGATCGGCGCGCCGAAGAAGCTAACCTACTACGCGGACATCCTGCGCTATTACGACACGCTGGCGGCCCACACGGGGCGGGTGAAGGTGATCCGGATTGGGAAGACCGAGGAGGGGCGCGAGTCGGTGATCGTGTTCGTCGGGTCGGAGGACTCGATTGCGCATCTGGACGAGGAGCGCGCGAATCTGGCGCGGATTGCGGACCCGCGGGGGCTGACGGATGGGGAAGCGCAGGCGCTGATTGCGCAGACGAAGCCGATCTATACGTTTTCAGGAGGATTGCACAGCGCCGAGCTGGGGCCTCCGGAGATGTTGATGGAGCTGGCGTACCGGCTGGCGACGGAAGATTCGCCGCTGATCGAGAAGATCCGGCAGAACGTGATTGTGGCGATTATGCCGGTAGCCGATCCGGACGGGCGTGACCGCTCGATTGACTGGTACTACGCACACAACGTGGACATCACCGATTACTCAAAGATGTCGGGGGTGCCTTACTGGGGCAAGTACATCGAACACGATAATAACCGGGACATTAATTACTCGGCGATGGCAAACCAGAACTTTTTGAAGTGGTATCTGGAGTGGCATCCGCCGATTATTCACGACTTACATGAGTCGGTGCCGTTTTTGTACGCGTACAGCGGGCAGGCTCCGCAGAATCCGCTGTGGGACCCGATTGTGTACGGCGAGTTACCCATGTTCGCTAACTGGGATATGAGCCAGCTAACTCGTTATGGGATGCCGGGAGTGTGGACGCATGCGTATGTGGACGCGTGGTCGCCGGGTTACGTGGCGGAGATGGCTACGGATCACAACGGGCTGATGCGCTTCTACGAGATTTTCGGAAACGCGGGCGCAACGACGATGGAACGGACGATCTATCAGGCGAATCCGGCGATTATCGGAGGCGGCGGCTATTTCGGGGATATGACGAAGCGGCAGTGGTACCGGCCCGATCCGCCGTATCAACATGTTCTGTGGTCGATGCGCGATAACACGAACTACGCGGAGACGGGCGCGCTGACGTCGCTGGAGCTGGTGTCTTCGATTCCGCAGGTGATCGTGAGCGACTTCTATGTAAAGAGCCGCGATGCGGTTGCGGCGGGGACGAAAGAGGCTCCGTACGGTTATGTGCTGCCTGCGGATCAGGAAGATATGACGCGGGTAGCGTTCGTGATCCACATCCTGCGCATGCAGGGGATCGAGGTGGGGCGCGCGAAGGCTGCGGTCAAGCTGAGCGACGGATCGTATCCGGCGGGATCGTTCATTGTGAAGACGAATCAGCCGTACGGGCCGCTGGCGAAGACGCTGCTGCAGAAACAGGTGGATCCTGATCCGGAGCTGACGACGTACGACGACAGCGCGTGGACGATGGGGCTGATGACCAACACGGAGGTGAAGCCGACGGACGATATCGCGGTGCAGGCACTGGCGGTGGATCCGGTGGATCAGTACACGCCGGTGGGGACGGTGAAAGGCGCGGCCGATGCGGCGGTGTATGCAGTGCCGGATCACGGTTCGCCAAATATGGTGACACTGCGTTATGGGCTGAAGGATGTTGCGGTGCAGATTGCAGAGAAGCCGTTTACGGCTGCGGGGACGACGTTCGCGGCGGGGACATTCCTGGTTCCGGCGAGCGCCGCGGATACACTGAAGCCGCTGGCTGCGGGGCTGGGGCTGGATGTGGTGGGGCTAAGTGCGAATCCGAAAGTCGCGGAGCATGCGGCAGCGCTGCCAAGGCTGGCGATCTTCAGCACGTGGGGCGGCACGCAGGACGTGGGCTGGGTGCGGTACACGTTCGACCAGTACAAGGTGCCGTACGATCTGATCTTCAAGGAACGGGTGCTCGAAGGCGATCTGGCGAAGGACTATGACGTGATCCTGATTCCGACGCAGGTGCATACGGCACAGCAACTGGTGACGGACATTCCGAAGTCAGACAAGCCGCTTTGGTACAAGAAGACGGCTGAGTTCAAAAATCTGGGAGAGTACGGCTCGTCGGACGATATCTCGGGCGGGATGGGCGCGGCGGGCGTGGTGGAGTTCCAGAAATTTGTCGATGCAGGCGGAACGCTGGTGACGCTGGGGGCGTCGAGCGCGTTTCCTCCCGAGTTTGGGCTGACGCCGAGGATCGAGACGAGCAATCCGCAGGGCAAGTTTTACGCGCCAGGGCCGATTGTGGATGCGGACATCGAGCATCCGGAGAATCCAATCTTCTATGGCTACTCGGAAAAGACGGTGCCGGTACGCTATGCGAACGGGCCGCTGTTCCGGTTGACGGAGGAGATGGACAAGAACGATGTGCTGATGCGGTTCCCGGGCGGCGAGAAGTCAGTGCTGAGCGGGCTGTTCAACGGCGCGGATGACATCAAGGGCAGAGCGGCGATTGTGGTGACGCCGGAAGGCAAGGGTGAAGTGGTGCTTTTTGCGACGAACCCCATCTGGCGCTGGCAGAATGTGGGCGAGTACCGGATGATGTTCAACACGCTGATGAACTACAGGAACTTGGGGCTGGCGGGGGGTACGCCATAGTCGCCTTCGGTGGGCGCGTAAGCCCAGATCAGGCCGAGGCGGGCTGCGCGGCCAGCGGGCGAATATCTTCCCAGACCATCCAGTAATCGTTGAGCCGTTGGGCGCCGTGCTTTGCGTAGAACGCGCGAGCGGCAGCGTTCTTCGGCTCGACATCGACGCAGATCCGGAAGGCATTCTGCTCAACAAACCAGGCGGCCATGCGGGTGAGCAGCAGGCCGGCGATTCCGGAGCCTCTGGATTCGCGAGCGACATTGATCCACTCCAGTTCGCCGTCGCATTGGTGGCGCCAGGTGCGATGTCCTGCGACAAATCCAACGATCACGCCGTCGTCGACGGCAACGAACCCCGCACGCTCGGGCAAGGCTTTTTGCGGCGATTGCGTTCCTGCGAGATACCCGGCTATTCGGTTGCGCCAGTAGGTCTCCGTCTCCCACTCCAGCGCGCGAATGGCCGCCATGGCGGGGATGTCGCGATCGGCGACGAGTCTGATGAGAATGGGCATGATTGGGTGTGCGTCAACGAGCGACAGTGGGAAGTTGGCGGGGCAGGCTGCCGGCGCCCATCAGGACGAGCGAGCGCTGAGCGAAGGGCGACCACGCGAGCAGAGCGGTGCAGGCGATGGCGAGTCCGACATCGATGTGGTGCAGGAGCAGAAAGGGAGCGAGGGCCCAGAGCTCGTCGAGGGGGAAGAGCAGCAACCAGAGGCGGAGGAAGTGGCGGCGGGCGCTGGGCGCGCGGAGCAGCACGGCGGCGAGAATGAAGGCGCGGACGGGGATGAGGACGGCCGCGGTGACGATGAGGACAACGAGCAGGAGCGTGGGGCGGGACAACGCGGAGAACAGATCGGCGATCTCGCGCAGGTTGGCGAGCGCTCCGACGTAGAAGCCGACGTACATGATCTGAAAAAGAACGAAGAAGGTTTGGGCGAGGGATGGAGAGACTTTGGGGAGTTCCTCGGGCGATGCGAGGAGCTTCGCCGACTTCGCGCCGAGCGCCGACTGCGCGTCGCGCGGGACCTCCTGGAGATCCGGGCTGGGTGAGGGTTCGGGATTGGGGATGACCGAATCGCCGATGAATTCGACGGGGGCGATGAAGCGGTAGCCGCGACGGGCGAGGGTTTCGACAAAGCGGGGGCTGACGGCGGTGTCGCCGAGGGCTTCGCGGATGCGGTTGATGGCGGAGTTGACGCCGTGCTCGGCGTCGACGAAGGTGCCGTCGGGCCAGAGGGCGGCAGCGATTTCGTCGCGGGTGAGCAGCGCGCCGGGGCGCTCAAGAAGCAGACAGAGAAGCTGAAAGGGTTGGGCGTTGAGACGGACGCGGATGCCCTGGCGGCGGAGCTCGCCGGTGGCGGCGTCGGCTTCGAAGACGCCGAAGCGATAGCGGCGGACTGGCCCGGGGCCGTTCATAACTGACAAAGAGTGTAGCCGATGAGGCGGGGCGGGCCGGAGTCCCGCGATCCCACATCTGCGAACGGCGCGCAAATGAGGAGTGGCCGGAGAGATGTCTCGGAAGTGCATCAGGCGCAGGGAGTTGCGCCGTGAGAAACATTCCCGCAAACGGTGAGGCTCCATGCATTGTCCTCGGAAGGCGCGGCGGGGCAGAGTGCGATTCATGAGGCGCTGGTTCGGAAGATTGTGCGGGTGGTGCGGGGTGATGGGGTGCGTGGCTGCTCCGGCATGCGCGCAGCCGTCTCCGGCCGCAGTGGCGATCTTTAACCAATATGTGAGCGCGGTGGATGCGCGGATGGCGCAGGAGCACGCGTCGGCGGAGGAATTCCTGGCTCCGGTGGACTGGACGCGAGTGCGTGCGGAGGGGATTGCCGTCGAGCCATTGACAAAGCCGGGCGGGGCCACGCTGCCCGGCGCCTTGCTGCACGGATGGCGAGCGACGGCGTTTGCAAAGGGAGGAACAGCGGCGAATTTGGAGCGGGTGCTGCGAGACTTCGCGGGATATCCGCGAGTGTTTGCTCCGCAGGTGGTGAGCGCACGGGTGGAGGGTCATGAGGGCGATGCGGCGCAGGTGTGGATGCGGGTGCGGCAGCGGCATGTGATCACGGTGACGATGGACGCGACGTACGACGTGCGCTTTGGGCGGCTGGATGCGGCCCACGGGTGGAGCGTCTCGCGGAGCACGGAGATGGATGTGGTGACCGCAGACGGCAAGCAGGGCGAGCGGGCGCTGGATGGCGCGCTGTGGCAGCTGGACACGTGGTGGAGCTGGGAGGAGCGCGACGGCGGGCTGGCGATCCAGGTGGAGACGGTGTCGCTGACTCGCTCGGTGCCGTGGGGATTGGGTTGGGTGGTGGGCCCGTATGTGGAGAGCGTGCCTCGGGATTCGCTGGAGTTCACGCTGGGGGCAGCGGTTCGGGCGGTGGTGAAACGGAGAGAGATGGAGATCCCGTAAACCCACCATGGCAAAGTCCGCCAGGTTGGGGCACGCGGAATCTCGTACTCCCATCCTTGTCGCTGCGCGACAAGGATGGGGCACCCCGGAGCAGGGCAGTGAGAAAGGAGAGAACGATGGCGACGAAGACGGTGGTGGTCAGCGCGGGGTTTCGAGCGGCGCGAAGGCTGAATCGGTCCGTGACGGCGGCAGCAGAGAAGCGGGCGCTGGTGTGGATGGCGGAGCGAGCGCCGCGATGGGCGACGTCGGATGGTTTGACGGTGCTGGGTTTGAGCGCTCAGGTGGGCGGGGGAATCTGCTACGCGATGGCCAGGCATGGCCGCGGCGCGCTGGCGGGTGCGATCGCATGCATCTTGCTGAACTGGCTGGGCGACAGCCTGGATGGAACGCTGGCGCGAGTACGGCGGCAACAGCGACCGCGCTACGGGTTCTACGTGGATCACGTGGTGGACATCTTTGGAGCGACGGCTCTGTTAGCGGGGCTGGGCGCATCGGGACTGCTGCACTGGCAGGCTGCGGCGGCGATGCTGGTGGCGTTTCTGCTGCTGGCGGGCGAGAGCTATCTGGCGACGTACACGGTGGGGGATTTCGAGATGTCGCAGGGATTTCTGGGGCCAACGGAGATTCGAATTCTGCTGATTACGGGGACGGCGGTTGCGGGATGGCGTAGCGGGTACGCGACGGTGTTCGGGCACAGGCTGTTGCTGTTCGATGTGGGCGGGGCGATGGCGGCGGCGGGCATGTTGGTGACGGTTATCGTGGTAGCGGCGCGGCACACCGCGGCGCTCTACCGGCTGGAGCCGCTGTCATGAATCTGCTGGCGCGGTGGGGAAAGTTCAACGTGGTGGGTGCGATGGGGATGGCAGTGCAACTGGGCGCACTGGCGATGCTGAGCCGCGTGATGGGCGGGCATTACCTGCTGGCGACGGCGGCGGCGCTGGAGATCACGATGCTGCACAATTTTGTGTGGCACCTGCATTACACGTGGCGCGACCGGAGGGATCAAAGCGCGGTCCTGAGGCAGCTGGTGCGGTTCCATTTATCGAATGGGGTGGTGTCGCTGGCGGGGAATCTGGGACTGATGCGGTTGCTGGTGGGCGAGGCGCGCCTGCCATTGCTGGCGGCGAATGGGGTCGCGATTCTGGTGTGCTCGGCGGTGAATTTTGGGTTGGGACACACGTGGGCGTTTGCGGCGCGGGCTGAGAGTTGCGGGGTGTGAGGAGGAGACTCACCGTGGTGGATATCAGGGTTTGCGAGAAGGGTTACAGAGAAAAACGCCCCTCAGGGGCTAAAGCCCCGCATATTTTGCCGGGCCTTCCGGCACGGCTGAAGCCGTGCCCTTTCAAAGCAACGATGATTTCCGCGAGCAGCAAAATCGTGCCTGATGCAAGAGTCCAGTAACTCACCCAGGCAAAACCGGCATGGATGGGACGTCCGATATTCGGCTGATTATTCGGCGCCGGCGTATTTCACGCTGCAGCCGTAGGGGCGGGCGTAGGCGACGGCGATGGGCTGGCCGTCCATCGCTTCGCTGAGCGCTTCGGAGACGTAGTTCTTTGAGTGCGGGATGTCGGCGACGTCGGTGGTGGGGTGGTCGTCGATGGCGCCCTGATAGATGATCTTGCCGGAGCGATCGATCACGACCATTTCAGGCGTGGTTTTGGCGTCGTAGAGATGGCCGATGGTGCCGGAGGGGTCGAGAATGGCAGCGGTGGGATCGGCGTGGACGCGCGCCATGTAGGCGTTCTCTTCGGAGGCGGTCATGTAGCCCTGCTGGCCTTGCGCGGAGGAGAGGATGGTAAGCCAGATGACGCCGCGGCCGGTCCACTCGCGCTGGAGGGCCTGCATGTTGCCGCTGTCGTAATGCTTGCGCGTGAAGGGGCAGCCGTTGTTGGTCCACTCGAGGACAACGAACTGGCCGCGGTATTGCGAGAGGGTGTGGGTCTGGCCGTGGGAGTCGGTTCCGGTGAAGTCGGGCGCCTGAGAGCCGACGCGGACGGCGGACGCGGTGAGGGTCCAGGCGAAGAGTGCGCAGAGGGCAGTGGCGAAGGCGAGACGACGCATGGAGACGGCCTCCTGGAGACAGGGTACAGCGGACAGGGTGCAGGGTGCAGCGTGCCGCGTGCCGCGTGCCGCGTGCCGCGTGCCGCGTGCCGCGTGCAGCGTGCAGCGTGCAGCGATTGGACGGGGGAAGATTCGATTTGGTTGATGAATATTTGGCTGGGCGTTATTGGCGGGAGGCGACGGTGGGTTTAGGGAGGGTGTTGATAGCGTCGAGGACGATGCCGGGGGTGAGGACGGTGGGCAGGACCTGCGGCGGCGCGCTGGGATCGGCGGGGTAGATGGCGTACGTGGAGACGCCGCTGCGTCCGAGGGCGGCAAGGGCGCGGGTGATGTCGGGATCCTGATTGGTCCAGTCGGCGCGAAGGAGCGCGACGCCGGAATCGTGGAGCTTCTGCTCGACGTCGGCGCGGTCGAGGATGAGGCGCTCGTTAACCTGGCAGGAGAGACACCAGCTGGCGGTGAAATCGACGAAGACGGCGCGGTGCTGGGAGCGGAGTTGGTCGAGGAGGGTTGGGGTGAAGGGCTGCCACGTGGGCTGAATCGAAGAGATTGCTATAGCCTTCGAGCGATCGAAAGGCGCATAGAAGGTCCGGATGGCCCAGACCGGTGTGGCGATGGCGGCAGCGATGACGAGCGCGGCGGCGAGACGCGGAATGGCTCGTGCGGGCCAGCGGCCGAGGAACCATCCGGCAATGGCGAGAAGCAGGAATGCGGCGAGGAGTCCGAGGAGGGCGTTGGCGCCCGCGATCTGCGTGAAGACCCAGACCAGCCAGATGACGGTGGCGAAAATGGGGATGGCGACGAGCTGTTTGAGGATTTCCATCCAGGCGCCGGGTTTGGGGAGCAGGCGTGCCCATCCGGGGAAGTACGCGAGGAGCAGATACGGAACGGCGAGGCCGAGGGCGAGCGCAGTGAAGACGACGAAGCTGACCAGCGCAGAGTGTGCGAGCGCATAGCCGATGGCTGCTCCCATGAAGGGCGCGGTGCAGGGTGTGGCGACGATGACCGCGAGGATGCCGGTGAAGAAGCTGCCGGCGTAGCCATGCTTTTGCGCAAGCGAGCCGCCGGCGCTGGTGAGGGAGAGGCCGATTTCGAATTGTCCGGCGAGCGCGAGGCCGAGGAAGAAGAGCAGCATGGCCATGAGCGCGAGGAAGATGGGGGACTGGAACTGGAATCCCCAGCCAAGCTGGCGGCCGGCGGCGCGCAGAGCGAGCAGAATGGCGACGACGATCCAGAAAGAAACGAGAATGCCGAGGGTGTAGACCCAGCCGTGCGCGCGGAGGCGGTGACGCTCGTGCTGTGAGGATTGCACCAGCGCGAGGCCCTTGATGAAGAGCACAGGGAAGACGCAGGGCATGAGGTTGAGGAGGATTCCGCCGAGGAAGGCGAGGCCGGCTGCGCCGGCGATGCCGGACCAGGGATTGGTCGTCGTTGGGCTGGAGCCGATGGAGGACTGCGCCATCACGACTTTCACGGAGACGGGCGCGGCGTGGACGACGTACGCTGCGCCACTGGGCAGTTCAACGACGCCGTTCAGTTGGTGCGGTGTGCCCTGGAGATTTTCGTCTTTCGTCAGCGTGAGGGTGACGCCGTTGGGCTGAGGCTGCGCGGGCTGCGGCGCGGCGTTGGCGACGACGGTGTCATCGAGGGGGAAAAATTGCGCGGAGGTAAGCCGCGATCCGGTGGCGAGATCGAGGACGAAACCTTTGGGCGTGGTGTGGAAGATCGCGGAATCGGATGCGGGCAGGGGTCGCGGGAGCTTGTTTTGAAATTGCGCGATGACGGATTGCGTGGCGGTGTCGATCTGGGGCGTTGCCGGCGCGGCGGCGAGCACAGGGCGGGTGAGCGAGAGATCGGCTTTGCCGGGAATGCAGACTGCGCGGCAGACCAGCCAGGAGACGTGCGCGCGAAGATCGGCGGGACTTTGCGCGGTATGGAAATCTGGCGCGATTTGCACGGGGATGGGGAAGACGACTTCGTTCTCGTAGCCGAAATCCATGAGCGGGCCGAGCGGCAGACGCTGGGGGGCGGGGAACTGCATCGCGGCGGCGGTGATGCCGGCGGGGAGGGTCCAGTTAATTGATGGCGGTTCGCCGGAGTCGCCGGCGTTGACCCAGTAGACGTGCCAGCCCGGCTCCATTTTGAAGTCGAGGCCGGCGGTGAAGGACTGGCCGGGATAGAGTTCTCGCGGCGGAACGAGCAGGCCGACGGTGAGGTGCTGCGCGCTGGCGGTTGCGTGCGGGTCGGATTGCGCCGAGGCGAATGGGGCGCACAGTGTGGCGCAAAGGGCGATCAGCAGCGGGGCGACGAACAGGGACGTGCAAAAGCGGGCGCGCATCGGGGAACTCTGCAGCTATTGTAGAGACTATTGGCGAAATCCTGATGTCTCTATGTCTTTATTCGGTCCGCAGGGCCTGCATGGGATCGACGTGTGCTGCACGCCGCGCGGGCAAATAGCTGCCTGCGGCGCTGACCAACACAAGCGCCAGGACGCTGATGGAAATAGCGAGTGGATCGAGCGGTTTGGTTTGATAGAGCTGGCTGCCGATGAGGCGAGTGGCTGCCAGAGCGGCGCCGAGACCGAGCAGCAGGCCGGGCACGATCAGGCGAGCGGCGTGGAGCAGCAGCATGTTGGCGACGCTCGTCCTGGAAGCCCCCAACGCCATTCTGACTCCGATCTCTTTGACTCGCTGGCTTACGGAGTAGCTGAGCAAGCCGAAGATGCCGACGGCGCTGAGCAGCAGCGCGAGTGCAGCGAAGGTATTCGACAGGGTGGTGAGCAGGCGGGTACGGGTGAGGGAAAACCTGACTGTTTCGGAGACCGGTGTCACATCCATCACGTGGGCTCCGGCCTGATCGTGCAGCAGCTGCCGCAGGACGGCGACCGTGCTACCGATGTCTTCGGTGCGCAGGAGGAACTCCACCGGTGGCAGGAATGTCTGCTTCTGTGCGATGGGGAGCCAGACCATCATGGGCGCGCTGGATTCAAGCGCGCGAAAGCGGGTGTCTTCGACAACGCCGGTCACGGTCATTTTTCGCTTCTGGTCGATGAGGGTCTGGCCCAGAGCGGAGATGCCGGGGAAGTAATAGCGGGCGGCAGACTGGCTGAGGATGCAGACGGGAGGCGAGGACTGGTTGTCGCTCTGCAGGAAGTCGCGACCCTGGAGCAGGCGCGTGCCGGCGCTCTCAAACCAGCGCGGCTCAATCCAGTTCTCGAGGACGGGATTGGCACTCTCCGTCATGAGCAGGTTCATCGGCATCGCTGGCGCGTTCCTGTAGGTCGATGACGGCTCGGTAAAATACTCTGCCCCACCCAGCGGATGCGTTACATCCGCGCTGGCGGAGAGGATGCCGGGCGTGTGGTTGAGCCGATCGAGGAGATCGCCGTACATGGCGATGGCAGCCTTCAGCTTTTGGCCGTCTTTATCCTGCTCAGGTATCACCATGGGAATATCGGTGGTGACGTAGACGCTTCCGCTGAGGCGAAATCCATTGTTCTGCCGGAGCACGCGCAGCAGGCTCGCCGAAAGCAATGACGAGACCACGACGACCAGAAGGGAAAGCGCGACCTGAATGGGAAAAAGGATGGTCCCGAAGCGGCTTCTGCCGCCGCCGATGGCGCCGCTGCCGGACTCGGCGATATCGGCGAGCGCGTTGAATCGGCATGCGCGCCAGGCAGGCAACATGCCGGTGATGGCGAGCGCGAGCAGGGAAATGGCTGCGGTAAACAGCAGCACCATCCCGCCGGGGCGCACGTCGAGGAACATGGTGTCAGACCGAGAGGACATGAAGCGGACGAGGAACGCCGACGCGGCCCAGGCGAGAAAGATGCCGGCGATAGCTCCGGCAGCGACCAGCATGCCCGACTCGACCATCGACTGCATGATCAGCCGTGTGCGTCCTGCCCCGAGGGCCGCTCGCACAGCAAATTCTCTTCGCCTCGCAAGAGCGCGCGCGGAAAACATTGTCGAAAGGTAGAAGCAGGCCGCAATCAGGACGATGGCAACGAGGCACTGGAGCAATTCGAGAGGCTTGCCGTATTCGCTGGCGAGAGAATAACCGGTCCCGTTGGGAGCCAGGGTCAATTTTGCCTTCGCAGGATCCTTCGACTCAACGACTTGCGATTCACGCAGCCAGTTCTGAAAGACGGGTTGCAGCTCGGCCTGTGCGCGAGCCGCGCTGACGCCTGGCTTGAGGCGCCCGAAGAGCAGCATGCTGATAATGCTGTTCCCATTCCTTTGGTCGCCCTGGATGTACGACGGCAAATAGATGTTGGGATTGTGCCCGATGATCATTCCGTGAAAATCCGGGGGCAGCACGCCGACGATGACCAGGGAGTGGGACTGGGACTCGAAATCCCGGACAACCAGGTGTTTGCCGATCACGTTCGGGTCGCGGCCATAGCGAGTGCTCCACCACGCGTAGCTGAGGACGGCGGCAAATCCCCCGGGGCCTGACTGGCGCGTATCGTCGGCGGGCGTGATGAGGCGGCCGAGCAGCGGTTGGACGCCGAGCGTCGCGAAGCAGTCGCCGGTAACGTCGGCAGCGCTCAGGGAGACAGGCTGCGCAGCCGTATAGTCGGTAGCGTCTCCGTTCATCCATCCGCAAAGGCCGGCGAGGGCGTGCTGATGGCTCAGCCCCTGATAGAGGCCGTTGTAGTGATATTCCATGGATTGGCCGGCGTATTGCATTTTCAACTGAACCAATTGCTCGGGATGGGGAACGGGCAAACTGCGCAGCATGGCGGCGTAGATGAGGGAGAAGATGGCCACGTTAGGGCCGATGCCGAGCGCCAGCGTAAGCACGGCGGTGATGGTGAAGCCGGGAGATTTGTGCAACTGGCGGAGCGCATAGCGCACGTCCTGCGCGAGGTATTCGAGCCGCAGCCATCCCCACGTGCGGCGGGTTACGTCCTGCACGAGGGGGACATTGCCGAATTCGCGCATGGCTGCCTGGCGGGCGGACGTTTCCGGCTCGCCGCGGGCGACACGATCGGCGATGGCCATTTGCAGGTGGGCCTGGATCTCTTCCTGAAACTCGTCTTTGCGCCGTGTAAATGCGAAGGGGAACTTCATGCTTCACCTTCCCCGGGCTTGCCGTGCAGGATCGAACCGATGGCCGAGACGATGCGCTCCCAACGGGTGAGATGGGAAGCCAGTTGCCGCTTGCCGCTGGCGGTGACGCGGTAATAGCGAGCGCGCTGTTTGCTCTCGGTCTGCTTCCACTCGGAGCGCACCCAGCCCTGCCGCTCGAGCCGGTGCAGCGCTGGATAAAGCGATCCCGTCTCCACCTGGAGCACGTCTCCGGATTGCGTGCGGAGAGCCTGGACGATGCCGTATCCGTGCTGCGGGCCCCATTGCAGCGTTTGAAGGATCAGCATGTCGAGAGTGCCCTGGAGCAGCTCGACGCGGTTCCGGTATTCGCTTTTTGCGGTCATGGATGTAGGCACTCTACTGCCAATAGGGGTAGGTTGTCTACATCTATGTGCGGGGAAACATTCAGCGCCCCGCAGGAGCTACGCGTTTCGGCATTCGCGCAGTCGGGGAAACTGGTGAGGCGAGCGACTCTGCCAATTGCGGAGGCGCAAGCCTCGTGAATTCAGTGGGGCGGTCAATTTTGGAAGGTCGGTAAAAATTCCGCAGGGGTTTATAGGACAATGGAGGAGCAACACTGCCAGAAAGGTTCCGAAGTGAGAGCCACATCCACGACGGCGGAGACCGCCGCGACCCCTGCAATTCGCGAGATCAGCATCGCCCACAGCCCCGACTCCGACGATGCCTTCATGTTCTATGGGCTAGCGACGAATAAGGTACGGGTGAATGGGTACAAGTTCAACCACGTTCTGTGCGACATCGAGACGCTGAACCAGCGGGCGATCAAAGAGGCATTCTTCGACGTAACGGCGATCTCGTTCCACGCGTATCCGTATATGCAGGACAACTACGCGCTTATGACGTGCGGCGGATCGGTGGGCGAGGGCTACGGGCCGATGATTGTGGCCACCAAGCCGTTCGACCTGGATGAGATTCGCAAGGTGAAGATTGCGGTGCCGGGAACGCTAACGACGGCATACCTGGCGCTGAAGCTGTTTGCGCCGGAGATCGAGACGGCGGTGGTGCCGTTCGACCAGATCATTCCGCAGGTGGTGGCGGGGAACTTCCAGGCGGGACTGATTATTCACGAGGGGCAACTGACGTACGGGCAGAGCGGGCTGCGCAAGGTTCTGGATCTGGGCGTGTGGTGGCGCGAGCAGACCAGGCTGCCGCTGCCGCTGGGCGGGAACGCGATCCGGCGGTCGCTGGGCGATGCGGCGATGCAGACGGTGACGCAGGCGCTGCGGGACAGCATCCAGCACGGACTGGACCACCGGGAGCAGGCGCTGGAGTACGCGATGCAGTTTGCGCGCGATCTGGACGCAAACCTCGCGGACAAGTTCGTGGGGATGTACGTGAATGAGCGGACGCTGAATTATGGCGACGATGGGCGGGAGGCGATCCGGCGGCTGCTGGAGATGGGCCACGAGCGCGGGATCATTCCGCATCCGGTGAAGGTGGATTTCGTCGGGTAGGAGAGCCGCGGGGTCTAAAGCCCCACTTTTTTGCGATCAGAATGTGCGGGCTGAAGCCCGCACTTACCAGCCCGCACCTACCAGCCCGCACCTATCAGTCCGCACCTACCGCTCACACAGCGCGACTCTCTGCGGGCCATTTCTCACCCGGCGGCAGGGTTCTGTCCCGGGAGTTCCGCGCATCATTCAAGAGCCTCAACCTCAGGTCCTTCGACTCCGTTTGGCGCAAAGCGCGCCAAATTCCGGTCAGGATGACGGAGTTTTCTTAACCTGGACTTCAGGGACAGCACCTTGGTCGATCAATGGGGCGTGGGGATGGTCTTTGGCTCAGATTGAGCGGGCAAGGGGATGGTCTTTGGCTCGGCGCCGGGCGGCATCGGCTTCTCTTTCGGTTCCTGATTGCTGGCAGCGCGGGCGACATAGTCGGCGAGAGTCGATTCCGTCGCGGCGGTCACGCGGCCCTGGCTCGAGAAGGTCACGTCCCACACCTGATACCGGCCGGGCGCATCGCGATCGGCAAAGACGACATGGCTGAAGTGGTCGATCTCCGAGACGCGGAGGGTCGGCTGCGGCGCGTGGATCAGACTGGCTTCCTGATTCGCCTGCGTAATCACCCATGGCTCTGCGCCGACGAACTCGGCGTAACAGACGGCTAGCTGCAGCCAGTTGCCGCTGCCGTCGGGGTTGAGAGCCTTCTCGGCAGACGCGGCGGCGACGGCGCGATTGAAGACGGCGAGGCTGCGCTCACTACCGATGGCGGAGGCGAAAGGCGTGGCTCCGTGATAAAGCACGGGGACGACGTAGACGCGGGACGCGTCGCGCGGGATGAAGGCGGCGAAGAGGGACTCGGCGCCGTTGCGGGCGGTGCGGCGGTAATGGAGGAGCACGCCATCGATCTCGGGGCAGAGAACCTGGTCGGAGGTCCAGCCGGAGTCGTCGAGGTGATAGCCGAAGAAGGCGGCTTCGGTGGTGAGCTCGCGATGCCGGGCGTGGAGGAGGGCGGCATCGGCGGGATCCATCTGCGCAGCGGTGCGATGCACGAGAGGAATGTAGGCAGGCTGCGATTCCTGGGCGTGGAGAGATGAGCCTGAGATGAGGAAGACAAGGAGGACTGCCGCGCCGGTGGCGCGAGCCAGGATTCGATGCAGAGACGGCATTTAATTTTCAATGTAGCAGCAAAGAGGGCAGCCGCGCGGGCTGCCCTCCTGAGTGCCGATCCGGCGACCAGGTCTACCGGGCGGGGTGGTGAACGTGGTGGACGGGCGCCTTCGCCGGAGCCGGTGGCGTGCCATCCTTCATGGTGATCATCAGCGGCTTCGGCGTGTAGGAGTCGAAGGTCGCGATGAAGGAGGCCTTGGCTCCCGCTGCAGGGATTTCCCTGGCCTTCAACGGCGGCTTCATATTGATGGTGAAGTCGGCGGTGTTGGACTGCTGGGAATCCTGGGAGACGGCGAGCTGCACCGAGGTGCCATCGGGTGCGGCAGAGACGACAACGCCGGGAACCTGTACCGTGATTCCGCTCATGATGCTCCAGATCAGCTGCTGATCCTGAGGATCCCCGTTCTGGAGGATAAATTCCTCATCGGAGAGCCCGAGGGTCTTCTTGAGGCTGTCGGTGCAGGCCGTGGGTGCGGGAGTAGCCGGAGCCGCAGGAGCCGCTTCGGTTGCCGGTGCAGGAGCGGGCGTGGTTGCCGGAGCGGCACCGTTGGCCGGAGCCGAAGCAGGAGCCGGAGGAGCCGGTGTTACGCCAGCGCAGCCTGGCGTGTTGACGATGGCCTGGTGGGCCAGGTCGGCAGGCGATGGCGGCGGCGGGGCCGGCGTCGGGTTATAGGACGACGGCGGGAAGACGTTGGCGGGAGATGAGGCGAGTTGCTGGATGTCGGAGTAACCGGGCGGCGGATTGCTGTTGAAACAGGTCGCGTCGGTGGTGGAGCAGTGGAACTTCTTGTACCAGTAGATGGCGGCGTTCTCGATTTGCGCCTGGTAGGGCGGCTTGGAGAACTGCGCAGCGCGGGTGAGGAACCAGATGGCGTTCTTCAGATCCTTGGGATCGAGCTGCAGGTAGGCGTTGCCGAGGTAGTACGTGTCGAGGAGCGCGGGAACGACGGTGGTCTGCGTGGGATCCTTATAGGACTGGAGCTCTTTGGTGTAGGCCTGGATGGCGCCCTGGTAGTCCTTCTTGGCGACGTCGTCGGCGCCGATGGCGCTATAGAAGATGGGGGTGGCCGCGTCCTTCACCTTCTGGAAGTCGGCGTCGCTCATGCAGGGATCTTTGGGAGCGTTGAGGCCCTTCTGGGCCAGATCCGCGGCGTCATCGAGCTGCTGCTGATTTCCGTTGGCGCCCTGGTGCTCGAGATAGACGGCGATGAGCAGAGCGCGGAGGTCGTTGGGATCCACGTCCAGCAACTGCTTGGCAGCATCGAGGGTCTTGGCCGCGCTTATCTTCTGATCAACGCCGATGAGAGTGCGCAGCAGGTCCACTTTGGCGACACTGTTGGGGTACTGCTTGAGGAAGGCCTCGATGGCGTCGGACTCAGCTTGCGGACTGGACTGGCTGGTGGCGTTGGTGTACGCGTTGTATTCGGCGGGATCTTTGATGGTGATTTTCTGGCAGTTCGCGGCGGCGCCCTGCGCAGTCTGACCGTCCGCGGCCTGGGCAAATGCCGGGGAACCGGCCGTGGCGGCAGCGCCGAGACAGGCCAGCGCAACCGAGGCAAAAACGAGCTTCTTCATTCAACGCTCCTGGGAGGATTCCTTTAATAGTCAACCAAGCTTGTGAGGCTGCGGCCGCGCCGTGTTCCCGGGTTGGCCGGCGGTCTCGCTTCGGGCAGCAAACGCATCCGGCGGACTGCCCCGCGATGATGCTGGATTATAAAAAGCCCTTCCACGTACTGACAAGTTATCGCCTGGGACAATCCCCTGCTCGCTGATTGGGATGCCGCAGACGATGGGTCGCGTTGACAATGACGTGTAAGGAGCAAGATACCACGAGAAACGAGCAAAACCGGGGAAGCGGCAGTGAGTTCGTTTTTGGGGCCGGCGGGGTGGTCGGAGAAAAGGCGCAGACATCGGCAGGACTGGCTATTTGGAGGACTGGATGAGGCGGATTCGGGTGGTGAAGCCTCGCCCGAGCGGATTGGAGAAGGTGAGGTACTGGGGAGAGGAGACATTGGGGTTCACCGTGCCGGGATCGGCGGCGTTGGTGATGTTGTCTACCATGCCGCGCAGGCCGAAGTACTTGCCGTGGAAGTGGAATCGCCACTCCAAACCGGGATCAAAGGAGAGGAAGTCGGGAAATCGATGGGAGCCGGTAACTCCGGCCAAATCTTCCAGGTCGTTGAAGGAGTCGAAGGGATACCCGGTGCTCCAGGTGAGGGTGTAGACGAAATCCCAATTCTTGTGGACGGAGGGAAGCCACGGCGCCCATGCGGGAAGCCATCCCCAGGAGAGGATCCGATTGGGGCTATCCCAGCTCAAGGGGCCGCTTTGCTGCACGCCGAGGATGGGGATGGTGGGAACGTAGTCCAGCGCGTCGTTGGTGGTGGCGCTGGAACGGGTGTAGGCGGCGAAAAGGGTGTAATCGCCGGTGAAGC
Source organism: Acidobacteriaceae bacterium (assembly GCA_030041955.1). Taxonomy (GTDB): domain Bacteria; phylum Acidobacteriota; class Terriglobia; order Terriglobales; family Acidobacteriaceae; genus Palsa-343. The sequence continues at coordinate 23,494 of JASIAO010000367.1, forward strand.
TGCGGCGGGCCTGAACCTCGATGGAGTGGTAGTGGTCCTGGCGGTTGTTGGTGAGAAGGTAGTCGCCGGGTTGGGCGCCGGTGCCGTCCTGGTTGGCGTAAACGAACTCATCGGTGATGCGCTTTTGCATGTAGTTAGCGCCGGCATAGATCTGAAAAGGGAGTTCGTGCTCGACGCCGACGCTCCAGTTGAGCGCGTGAGCTTCGCGCAGGGAGCCCTGATTAACGGTGAAGAGGGTTTCGGCGGGCGGCCCGAGCGGGGTGGTTCCGTCGGGGGCGTAGTACGTGTCGTAGCGGACGCCAGCGAGGGCGCGGGTGAGGAACTCGAGCTGGGTGTGCTCGTAGTACTCGCCGATTCCGGCGGTGAATTTGGTGGTGTTCTCCTGACCGGGCGGGGAGAAATTCATAGCAATGCGCGGCGAGAAGAGCGGACGGCGGATGATCTCGTCCCAGTCAAAGCGCAGGCCAGGCTCGATGAGCAGGCCGTCGCGCGGTGACCAGCGGTCTTCAGCCCAGGCGCCGATCTCGACATTGTGGCGCTTGGCAGGGGTAAAGGAGGGGAAGGTGCTGAGGCGGACAAGAGTGCGCGCTTCGTCGTCATAGCTCACGGGGGCGAGCTCTTCGTCGAAGTTGTAGCCGATGTGGTCCGCGTCGATGCCGGCGGTGACCTGGTGGCTGCCGAGCCATTGTTTCCGAGGCAAATATGCGTTGGCGTAAGCCTCAAGGCGCTGGGAGAGGGTGGTCTGGGATTCGAAGTTGCTGCCGGTGGCCTGTTCGGGGTTGAGGACGTAAGGCGTGGCGCCGTGCGGCTCCCAGCCTTCGCGATAACGCATGTCGCCGAAGCCGGCGTCGAGGACGATGCCGTTCTTAAAGCTCTGCTGGTCGCTCGCGTAGGGCAGCCACGCAATGATGTCGTGGTCGTCGGTGCTTTCCTGGGGGGCGAGGATGGAAAGGCCTTCGTAAGGGGAATGGTAGTCGTTGAAGAGAAGCGCGGTGGTGAGACTGTTGGTCTTGCCGACGTTGCTCTGGAACTTGAGAAGATTGCTGCCGCGGATGACGTGGTCGGTGTCGGCGTTGTCGGGCAGGCCGGGGATGTAGATGTCGTTGTATTCGGTCTCGAAGCTGTTGAAGTACCAGGCGCGGCTGGAGACGATGGGGCCGGAGATGGTGATGCGGGGTTCGAAGGTGTCGAAGCGAATGCCGTTCTGGCTGCGGAAGGAGGGGATGAAGTCGGTGGCGTTGTAGCGGAATTTGTTATCGCCCATGCCGGTGGTGTAGGCGATGACGCCGCCGGTGCTGCGGCCGTACTGGACTGGATAGCGCGTGGTCTCAGTGTCGAGGGAGCGGACCGCGTCGGTGGGGACGCGCAGATCGAGGGTGCCGAAAATGGGATTACGGATGTCGAAGCCGTCGAGGGTATCGAGGGTCATGTAGGTTTCGCCCCCGGCGACGTGGACCTGGCCGGTGGCGTCGGCGACGACCCCGGGAATGAAGGGCAGCAGACCGCGAATGTCGATATTGGTGGGGTAGGGGACATTGACGACCTCTTCGGTGTTCATCTCGGCCTTATCGGAGACCTGCTGGGGATCGATGCCCTGCGTGGAGGCGGTGACGTTGACCTGTTGCTGGAGCCACTGCTCGTGGGTGAGGGTGATGGTGACGCTGTCGGCGGAGGTGTCGAGGGCGGGCTCAGAGGTCCGGTAGAAGTTGGGGCGCTCCACGACGAGGCTGTAGGTCCCCTGGATCTTCGGCGTCCACAACGCGCGGCCGGCGTAATCGGTGATGAGATGGACGGGCGGCTGGCCGGCTTCCTGAATGGTGAGCTGGGCGCCGCTGATGGCGACGCCGTTCTCATCGACGACGTTGAAGGTGACGGCGGTGGGGCGCTGGGCTGGTGGAGGGGAATGTCCTGGCGATGTCTGCGCGGCGGCGGCAGGCAGCGTTCCACACAGGGCGAGTGCAGCGGCGATGTAAATGACTCCACGCGACAGACGTGGCATGCCTATCCAGTCCGGGACCAGGAAGTAGTGTAACGGGGCGGTGATCCTTACCAGGGGATTTGCGCTGGTGCATGGATGGGATCGAAACTTCATGCGGCGTGGGGCAGATCGAAAGGCTCCTCTTCAGCGGGAGCGCGGCATTGTTGCAGCGACGGAAAAAGCAACATTCGATTTTGGATGCGGGCTGCGTTGAGCCTGGGGGAAGACGCGGCGCTGATCGGCGCTGGCGAGGGCTGGGGAACCTTTATGGATACTGGGATTCAGCGGAATTTCACTTGCCGCGGCCGCGGGGCGGGGCTAGGGTGAAGTTAGCTGGCGATTCTCCGCAGACCGAAGCCGTACAATCCCCAAAAGAACGCGCGTGCGGGTCTAATAGTTGGGTTTTGGCCCCCTTATCCACAAGATGTTGGGGTCGATCCGTTGACCCCGCCGGAAGGCGAACGCTACAGTCGTTCATGATGGTTCGGTCTTCCCGCGCATTCACTCCTGTTTCTGCCCCCGGAACTTTGCGGAAACGGGTCTCTCCCACGGGATGGAGGAACACGCTGCCATGCTGAAGCTGAAAAAGATCCACGTTCTGGGCTTTAAGTCCTTTGCCGACCGCACCGAGGTGTCGCTGCCCGGGCAGGGTGTCGCCATTGTGGTGGGCCCGAACGGGTGCGGTAAGTCGAACATTCTGGACGCGGTGAGCTGGGTGCTGGGCGAGCAGAGCGCGAAGAGCCTGCGCGGCGGCAAGATGGAAGACGTCATCTTTGCCGGAACGCGCGAGCGCAAGCCGCTGGGCATGGCCGAGGTGTCGCTGACGCTGGTCGACCCGGAAGCCTACGAGGGCGGGTCCCTGCTGGCCGAGCCGGAAGTGATCTTCGACGAGGCGGAGCCGGACTGGGACGAGGAGAAGCTGCGCGCAGAGCGTGCGGCCGAGGCTGAGGAGATCATTGCGGAGTCGCAGCCTGGGGTGGCGCTCGGTGAGCAGGGAGCGGAGGGGGCGGTCGAGGGCGCTCCGCAGGCGGAACAGCCTGGCGAATCTCCGGAGGGTCCGGCGGAGGGTGCGGCGCATGCTGTGCCGGCGGTGGTGCTGAAGATCCGGCGGAGGAAGTTCAACCGGACGCCGCAGCGGGGCGAGATTGTCGTGACGCGGCGGCTGTTCCGGACGGGCGACAGCGAATATCTGCTGAACGGGAAGCTGTGCCGGCTGCGCGACATCCAGGACATCTTCATGGGAACGGGACTGGGGCCGGAGTCCTACGCGATCATCAGCCAGGAGCGCGTGGGGCAACTGCTGACGTCGCGGCCGCACGACCGGCGGGCGATTATCGAGGAAGCGGCGGGGATTACGCGCTTCAAGAC
>JASIAO010000368.1 GCA_030041955.1 Acidobacteriaceae bacterium
CACGCGACAAAATTCGGAAAGTACAGATCGGGCGAGAAGAAATCGATAGCCGGGGCCGCGGCGCGCCAGATGTCGAAGAGATGCGGCAGCGGGCCGCCGCTGGGATATTGGCCGGGCAGCTTGCCGGGCCGGATCAGTGCGGCGTTGACGTACATGGGAAGCGGGTCGACGGCCTTGCCGCGAGCGGCGACCTGGCCGGTGTAGCGCGCTTCGGTCCATGCGGTGAAAAGCTCGTCGGTTGCCGGCCCGGAGCCAAAGGTGTCGGGCCAGTTGGCGCCGGTCTTAGAGCCGTGGGATTCCCAGGCCTGGCGCAGCTCCGGCGCGAGGGAATCGGGGTGCTGCGCAAGATAGCCGGTGAGCGCGGCAGGCACGGGCGCGAGAAAGGCCGCGTTGGCGGCGGGGCTGTGATCGCGGGCTTCGGGGATCATGCCGACTTCGTTCTCCACCTGGACCATGATTACGGTTTGCTGAGTGGAGTCGAAGGCGCGGAGATGCTTCATGAGGGCGACGAACGCGGCGGAGTCAGCGTTGAGGTTGTTCGCGCTCAAGGCTGAGAGGATTTCGAGGCCGGCGCCGTCGGGCAGCGCGGCGCGGGGAAAGCGCTGCTGATCCTGCTTGACCCAGCCGGGGACGTAGGAGGACATGCTGTTCTTCCAGCTACCAAACCAGAGCAGGACGAGATAGACGTGGTGCGCGCGGGCGCCGGCGATGAGGCTGTCGACGGTGCGGAAATCGAAATGGCCCTCCTGCGGCTCGATGAGCTGCCAGTAGACCGGTGCGATGACGGTGTTGAAGTGCATGGCGACGACTTTCGGCCAGACCGTTTCCATGTAAGCTAGGCTCGAGGCCGAGGAGTTTTCCAGCTCGCCGCCGCGAACGAGGAATGGCCTGCCGTCGACGACGATCTGCGTGGCGCCGTGATCGCGCGCCAGATGCGGCAGCGATGGCGCAGGCTGGGCGCAGAGCGGAGCTACGAGGGCGAGTCCTGTAAGAGCGAGAGCAAAGCGTGCGGCGACGTGGATCGGAGATGATGCAGAACGCGATTGGCCACTGTCCATGAACGAGTTCCTCGGCGCGGGCGTTGTCTCAGAGTGCGTTTCTGCGACGCTGTTTCGAGCAGCGAACGGAGACCGGTTGAACTACCATCCTATTGAACATGAAGATTCTCACTGCGGACGAGATGCGCGCTGCCGATCGTGTGACGACGGAGCGGTATGGCGTGCCGTCGTATCAGCTGATGCGCAACGCGGGCGCGGCGGTCGCGCAACTGGTGCTGCGGGAGTTCCCGGAGTGCCGGCGTATTGGGATTCTGTGCGGCAAAGGCAATAACGGAGGCGACGGCTTTGTGGCGGCGCGGGAGCTGGAGGCAGCCGGATGCAAGGTGCGGGTGCTGCTGCTGGGATTTCCAGCGGATTTGAAGGGCGACGCGAAAACAGCCTTCGAGGATATGGATTTGGCCCCGGTGCTGGCGCCGGACGAAGCGGCGCTGGCCGGTGTGGAGGCGCGCGATATGCTCGCTGCGGCGGATCTGCTGGTGGATGCGGTGGTGGGAACGGGGTTCAAGCCGCCGCTGCGCGGTGTGGCTGCGGCGCTGCGCGATCGCGTGAACGCACTGCGGACGCCGGTGGTCGCGGTGGACTTGCCGTCGGGTTGGGATGCGGATGGGCGGGAGTTCAGCGTGGAGGGGGCGTTTCGCGCCGACGCGGTGGTGACGTTTACCGCGCCGAAGCTGGCGCACGTGAGTGGAAATCTGACGGGGAATGCTACGGGAACGATTGTGGTTGCCCCGATCGGATCGCCGGATGAAGCGATTGCATCGGCGACAGGATTGACCTGGGCGGGGGCGGCGAAGACGCTGACGGCGCAGGCGCGGACGCCGGACTCGAACAAAGGCATGTACGGGCACGTGCTGGTGGTTGCGGGAGGACGAGGGAAATCAGGCGCACCGGCCATGGCGTCGCTGGCGGCGTTGCGGGCAGGCGCGGGGTTGGTGACGGCCGCGGTGCCCGAGTCGATTTTGTCGAGCGTGGCGGCAATTACGCCGGAGCTGATGACGCTGCCGCTGAAGGAGGGGCCGAGCGGCGAGGCGAACCGCGCGAATCTGGAACCGGATGCGCTGAACAAGCTGACGGCGCGGGCGACGGTGATCGCGATGGGGCCAGGGATGGGGACCGAGCCGGAGGAGTTCGTCCTGGGGCTGATCGGAAAGACCGATCTGCCGATGGTTCTGGATGCGGACGCGTTGAATATTCTGGCGAAGCACCCGGAGAAGATCGACGGGCGCGGGCGGGTGATTGTGCTGACGCCGCATCCTGGAGAGATGGCGCGGCTGGCGGGAATGAGCACGAAGGAGGTGCAGGCGCGGCGCGAGCCAGTGGCGCGGGAATTTGCGATCAGACATCATGTGACAGTTGTGTTAAAGGGCTGGCGGACGCTGATCGCGCACCCGGATGGGTGCATCGCAGTGAATACAACGGGGAATCCGGGAATGGCCAAGGGAGGGAGCGGGGACATTCTGACGGGGATTGTGGCGGCGATGCTGGCGCAGTATCCGGAGAAACCGGGCGAGGCCGTGGAGGCCGCGGTTTATCTGCACGGATTGGCCGCCGACTTTGCGCTGCGGCAACAGGACGAGCATACAATGCTGGCGACCGACACCATCGGTCATCTTTTTCGCGCTTTTCGCTTCCGTTGGCGGGACGAAGCGGGATATGTTTGGTTGCAGGGGATTCCGCGGGCAGAGCTGTGACCGCGGCGAGGGTCGAGATGGCGCAGACAGCGGAGATGAAGACGCACCAGTTCGAGAGCCACAGCGGCAAAGAGACGATTGCCGTCGGGCATCGCGTCGCGGAGCTGCTGGTTCCTCCAAAGTTCATGATCCTGCGCGGCGATCTGGGCGCGGGCAAGACGACGCTGGTGAAGGGCATCGCCGAGGCGCTGGACGCGGCCGATCCGGACGAGGTGACCAGCCCGACCTTTACGCTGATCCACGAATACGAGGGCACGCGAGCGGTGGATGGGCGGCGGGAGCCGGTGATGCTCTATCACCTGGACCTGTACAGGATCCAAAACGAGCGGCAACTGGACTCGCTGGGGCTCGAGGAGCTGTCGTCGCCGGACAGCCTTGTGCTGGTGGAGTGGGGCGAGAAGTTTGCCAGCGTGGTGAAGCGGAGCCAGGGCGAGATCGAGATGCGCGCAACGGGCGGAGACTCGCGGAGCATCACGGTGACGCTGAAAGACTGAAAGGCAGGGGTTGCGGTTTACGGGTTACGGTGGAGAACATCTCCACAGCGGGTTGCATAGCCTGATGCCTGAACGCCGATCCCTCAACGGTAGCCCGTAAACCGTAATCCCTAGAAGTGGTGGATGCGTTCGGGTTGCTGCTGCTCTTCGATGGCGCGGGAGGCTTCGCGTTCGAGGGAGCGGCTGACGAGATCGCGGGAGCCGAGACCGACGGCCAGCGCCAGAGCCAGCACGATTCCTCCAAAGAGAATGCCGAAGCCGAGCTCGACGATCTCGCTGCCGAGGGCGAGGTGGTCGAGGACCATGGCGCCGGTGAGGACGAGGATCATCCAGCGGACGCCGACGCTGAGCAGGCGGGCGTAGCTAAGGTTGAGGTTGACGCCGGCGATGAGCACGCTGCGGGAGACATAACGCGCGAGGACGTTGCCGGCGAGCAGCAGGAGGGCCGCGCCGACGATGCGTGGGACATAGCCAAGGATCCATCCGGAAACGACGCTCTCTGAGCTGCCGGCCTCAAAGGCGGAGACGCCGACCATGACGCCCGCGGTGAGGAAGCACCAGAAGACAATGCGGCCGACGAGCTGCGAAGGGGTGAGGCGCGGAGACCATTCGGCGATAGTGTGGGCGCCGTGGTTCATGCGCTCGTCGAAGCCCACCACCATAAGAATCCGTCTGACCAGCCACGCCAGCACCCAGCCGATGAAGAGGAAGAGCAGGAAGGCCACAATGAACGCCAGAATTCCGGGCAGCAGCCGTGCGAGGCTTTCCATGGCACGCCCCATCGACGATTGCAGTGACTGCTTTACCTGATCCCACATAGAAATTCTCCTTCCAGTCAAGCTACGGATTGAAGCGATCCGGCCATCTCCAGCGAGAGAGCAGGTAGGGCTTCTTGTCCTCCCAGGCGTGGGCCAGCTGTTCGAAGCGCTGCTCTGCGGCAGCGCGGGAGAGGGCTGAGACTTCACCGGCCCAGGAGGCGACCCAGCCGAGATACAGAGGCGTGAGAGCGCCGAGCAGATGGGCGCGGCTGATGGTGCGCAGACGCCAGGCGAGGGCGAAGTCGTAGACGACGCCGGCCCAGAGCTCGTCGGGCATGCGGAACTGGTCGGGCGCGAGACGGGTGAGGCGGCGCAGCTCGAGCAGCGTGTTAGGAGGCAGGACGAGACGCCAGACCTCGTCGAGATTTTTAGAGCCCAGCAGGAATGAATCGAGCATGGGGCGAGTGTCGATGGGCTGGCCGTCGGCTTCCTCGGCAGGGGCGTTGCCCCAGATGGGCGATGGTTGAGAGCCGCGGATGCGTTGCCAGTTGGCGGCGCAGGCGTCCATCTCCTGGAAGAGCGATCCGGCGAGCTGGCTCAGGACAGCGCTGAGGTCGAGGCCGCCGGCGGCGGTCTGGTGATGAGCATCGAGATGCACCTGTCCGACGGCGGCCTGCGAGGTATGGGTCGCGGCAACCGTGACCGGCCAGAGCAGCGCGTTGTCGTTGTGGTTGCTGCCGGCGGAAATTCCGGCAAGGCGCGAACACAGGGCTCCGGAAGCGGCGAAATCGTAGCTGAGCGGGTAGCGGATGCGCTTGCCGAACAGAGCGCGGTGCAGGGGGGAGAGGATACCGGTATTGATGAGGCCGTCGTATTTTCCTGCTCCGTAAATGGGCATGACCAGCCCGCACTGACGCTCGAGGACGGCATAGGCGAAGAGCTGCAGGTTGTGGGCGTCGAGCGCGGCGAGGTCGGAGCCGAGAACGATGCAGACGCGGGCGTTGAGCGTGGCAGCAAGGGCGAGCACGGCGCGCTGGTGGGCTGAAACCGGAGCCCAGAACTCTCCGGCGCTGGCGGCCGGCGGAGTGAATGGGAATAAGGTGAGGGCATGAGGATTGGATCCGTTGAGCGAGGCGCCGGCGGATTCGGCTCCGGGGGAGGGCCAGGCGACGACGATGCGGAGCGATGTCAGACTGGGCCCCAGGCTGGGAATCATCTGCGCGGCGCGGGTGCGCAATTCCTCAGCGGCGACGGGGCCGGCGAGACCGATGACGATGTCGGCGGAGCCAATGCGCTCGGCCTGTTGCCTGGTTTCTTCGGCGAATTCGATAGCTGCCATGCGCGCCCTCTTCTATTGTGACAATGGCAGTGACAAAATGCCGTGCAGCGGGATGCGAATCCACGCCGGCCGATTGTCGAGTTCGTAGATCAGCTCGTACAGAGCCTTATCGAGGACGTAGATGCCGAGCAGCGCGTCGAAGCTGTCGCGGGCCTGGGGGACGATGGAGGATGCGCCCACGGAGCCCCGGTAAGCGCGGAGAAATTCGGCGGACACGGACGATTCCCATAGTCGCGCCCAGGGTTCCATCTGGGCCGCATCGGCAGGACGGCGGGCGGTGTAGCGGGTGAGCGCGGCGAAGGCGGCATAGCTGAAGGAGCGGAGCATGCCGGCGACATCTTTCAGCGGGGAATGTTTGGCGCGGCGCTCTTCCAGAGAGCGGGCCGGCTCTCCTTCGAAGTCGAGAATGACGAAGTCGCCTCTGGCGCGCAGCACCTGGCCAAGGTGGTAGTCGCCATGGATGCGCGTCCAATGGCCGGGATGGCGCAGTTCGGTGAGGGCGCGAAATTTGGCCAGCAGGGCGCCGCGGCGGCTGAGCGTGAGGGCAGCCGATTCGACAGTGTCGTCGGGGAGACGCGAGAGATTGCTCTTGAGCGCATCGAAGGCGCGGGCGGCGTGCGCGGTGAGCGAGGAGCGCAAGGATTCAAGCGTGTGCGCGTCAGGGACGAGGGGCGCAAAGGCGGGATCGCGGCCGGAGGCGAGGGCCAGATGCATTTCCGCGGTGCGGCGACCGAGAGTGGCGGCAGCATCGAGCGATATGCCGGCGTGTTCGCGGGCCTCGGAAGGGATTTCATCGGACGATGGGAGCGATGTTGCAGCGGGCGCGGGGGCCGATGCGGCGCCCTCGTAGTAGCGATCCAGCTCTTCGAGCGTCCACTGCCACCCGTCGCCCTGATTGTCGACAAGGCCCTGCAGGAGGGCCAGGGTTGCGGTTTGCTGATCGCCGCTGCGGTACTCGATGGATCCGCCGTAGGGTGGAATATGCGGGAAGCGGGCTTTCTCGGTGAGAAAGCGGCCGATTTCGACGTCGGGATTGGCGCCGGGCTGCTGGCGGCGGAAGAGCTTCATGATGAGGCGGTCGCCGAAGATTGCGGAGGAGTTGCTCTGCTCCGCGGACACCGGGCGAGCCGCAAGGGTTTGCGCGCCGCGCAGAGCAGGGAGCAGCGTGCCGGGAAGGCCGCGGAGCGAGCCGTGGCGGGTGGGGAGTTCCTGACCGCTGGCGAGAATTTCGAGCAGCGCCTCGGGCGTGCCGGGACGCAGCAGGCCATCGTGAAGAACGCCGGTGAGCGCAGCGGATCCGGCAGCGGCGAGGATCTGGCTGGGCGCGGAATCCCGCAGGGCGGCTGCGGCTTCGCCAAAACTCATGGCGAGGCAGAGCAGCCACGTGTCGGGGTCGCCGTCTTCATATTCGACGGTGATCCAGAGCAGCGCGGAGCGATGATCGTCGAAAAGAAGCGAGTCGGAGACGCGCGCGCACTTGATGATGCGTGATTTACTGCCGAACCAGCGCTGCCGCTGCAGATACGCGGGCAGGAGCGACTCGAGCTTGCGCAGGCCATCGGACGAGAGGAGGGTCTGCCAGTCCTGCTCGCTCTCGACGTAGAACGACTGCTCATCCTCGGCGACGGAGACGGGTTCGGTGCCGCCGGGGGCGGGCTGCAACTCGAGCCAGAGGAATCCGTAGGGGCCGAGGGTGAGCGCGTAGGGCTGTTTGCCGATGGGAGGGAATTCGACGTAGCCGAGCATTTCCACGGGGATCATGCCGTCCATATCGGCCAGGTCAAGTTGAACGGGCTGGGCGAAGCGCGAGAGGTTGGCGACGCAGAGCACGGTTTCGCCGCCGTACTGGCGGATGTAGGCAAGCACCTTGCGGTTGGAGGAGTCGAGGAAGCGCAGCGAGCCGCGGCCGAAGACCTGGAAGAGCTTGCGCAGGGCAATCATGTTGCGCATCCAGTTCAGGAGCGAAGACGGATCGTTCTGCTGGCCCTCGACGTTGATGGCTTCGTATCCCCAGACCGGATCCATGATGACCGGGCTGTAGAGTTTGGCGGGGTTGGCGCGAGAGAAGCCGGCGTTGCGGTCGGCGGTCCACTGCATGGGGGTGCGGACGCCGTTGCGGTCGCCGAGATAGATGTTGTCGCCCATGCCGATTTCGTCGCCGTAGTAGAGGATGGGCGTGCCGGGGAAGGAAAACAGGATGCTGTTGAGCAACTCGATGCGGCGGCGGTTGTTGTCGAGCAGCGGCGCGAGCCGGCGGCGGATGCCGATGTTGATACGCATGCGCGGGTCGGCGCTGTAGGCGAGATACATGTAGTCGCGTTCGTCGTCCGAGACCATCTCGAGCGTCAGCTCGTCGTGATTGCGCAGGAAAAGCCCCCACTGGCAGTTGTCGGGGATGGCCGGCGTCTGCGCCATGATGTCGGTGATGGGCAGGCGGTCTTCCTGGCGCAGCGCCATGTAAATGCGCGGCATGAGCGGAAAATGGAAGGCCATGTGGCACTCGTCGCCGTCGCCGAAGTAGGGGCGGACGTCAGTGGGCCACTGATTGGCTTCGGCCAGCACCATGCGGCCGGCGTAGCCTTCGTCGATGGCTTTGCGGATGGCTTTGATTACGGCGTGCGTCTCGGGCAGGTTCTCGCAGTTAGTGCCGTCGCGCTCGACGAGGTAGGGAATGGCGTCGATGCGCAGCGCGTCCACGCCCATATCGAGCCAGTAGCGCATGACGGTGAGCACTTCTTCGAGGACGGCGGGATTGTCGTAGTTCAGATCCGGCTGGTGCGAGAAGAATCGGTGCCAGTAGTAGGCCTGGGCGACGGGATCCCAGGTCCAGTTGGATTTCTCGGTGTCGGTGAAGATGATGCGGGCGTCTTTGTACTTCTGGTCGGTGTCGCTCCAGACGTAGAAATTGCGTTCGATGGAACCGGGCGGCGCGTGGCGAGCGCGCTGGAACCAGGGATGCTGATCGGAGCTGTGGTTGATGACCAGTTCGATCATCACCTGGAGTCCGCGATCGTGCGCGGCGTCGAGAAAGCGCTGGAAATCTTCGAGCGTGCCGTAGCTGGGGTGCACGCTCATGTAGTCGGAGATGTCGTAGCCATCATCGCGCAGAGGCGAGGGGAAGAAGGGCAGGAGCCAGAGGCAGGTGACGCCGAGGTCCTGCAGGTAGTCGAGCTTCTGCATCACGCCGGGGAAATCGCCGACGCCGTCGTTATTGCTGTCGTAGAAGGATTTGACCGGGACTTCGTAGATGATCGCGTCCTTGTACCAGAGCGGGTCGGCGACGCTGCCCGGCTTGCGAATGATGATCTGGGTTTCCGGCATCGGGCTCACTGGTAGTAGTCGAAGTCCTTCTCAGAGCGTACCCGACGCAGGATGCGGAAGATGTGCGCGGGGGATTTTTCCGGAGACAGCTCGACGTAGTTGCGGGGGCCCTGCCAGAGATAGCGCTGGCCGGTGAGCTGGTCGAGGACCTGGAAGGTGTCGGACGGAGCGAGGCGCAGGCGGTCGAGGCTGAGGTCGATCCAGCCTGACTGAGTATGGAAGTAGTCCAGGTTGACCACGGTCAGAACCACGTTGCTGCCGTCGCGGCTGGCCTTGCTGTAGGCGAGCAAACTGGGATTGTCGGCAGAGTGGAAGACGAGATCGTGGTTCGCGTGGAGCGCTGAGTTGTCGTGGCGGGCGCGATTGACGGCAGAGATGATTGCGGCGATGCTTTCGGGCGCGGCGAGGTGCCAGTCGCGGATCTCGTACTTCTCAGAGTGGAGATACTCTTCGCTGCCCGGACGAAGCGGCTCATGCTCGCCCAGTTCGAACGCGGGACCGTAGATGCCGTAGGAGGGGCCGAGGGTCGCGGCGAGCACGAGGCGAGCAATGAAAGCGGCGCGGCCACCGATTTGCAGCGGCTCGGGGAGAATGTCGGGCGTATTGGGCCAGAGGTTCGGACGGAGATATTCGCGGAGCGGGGATTGCGTCAGCTCCGTGAAATAGTCGGTCAGTTCCTGCTTCGTGTTGCGCCAGGTGAAGTAGGTATAGGACTGCGAGAAGCCGAGCCTGGCGAGTCGCTGCATGACGCGCGGACGCGTGAAGGCTTCCGAGAGGAACAGCGCGTCGGGATAGTCGCGCTTGATCTCGGCGATGCACCACTCCCAGAAAGAGAAGGCTTTGGTGTGGGGGTTGTCGACACGGAAGATGCGGACGCCGTGATGGATCCAGAAGAGGATTACGTCGCGGAGAGCGTCCCAGAGCGCGGGCCACTCGGGGCTCTCGAAGTCGAGCGGGTAAATGTCCTGGTATTTTTTGGGGGGATTCTCCGCGTACTGGATGCTGCCGTCGGCACGGCGTTTGAACCACTCGGGATGCTCGCTGACCCAGGGGTGGTCCGGCGAGCACTGGAAGGCGATGTCGAGAGCGAGCTCGATTCTGCGCTGAGCGGCGCTGTGCAGGAGATGGCGGAAATCGTCGAGCGTGCCGAGCCGAGGATGGATGGCGGTGTGGCCGCCTTCTTCGGAGCCGATCGCCCAGGGACTGCCTGCGTCGCCGGGCTCCGCGGCGGGGGTGTTGTTTTTTCCTTTGCGGAAGCTATTGCCGATGGGGTGGATAGGGGGAAGGTAGAGGACGTCGAAGCCCAGACGCGCAACGTAGTCGAGCCGCGCTTCCACATCGCGGAAGGTGCCGTGGCCGCCCGGCTGAGCGGATGCCGAGCGGGGAAACATCTCGTACCAGGCGGAGTAGCGGGCCTTCTCGCGATCGACGCAGACGCGCAGTTCGCGCTCATAGCGCGATTCAAACGCAGGATCGAGATAAAGGGCCATCAGGGCGGCGAGCACGGGATCGAGCGCCGTGGCCTGCGCAGCGGCGAGGTCTTCTGAATCGCGAAGCTGTGCGGCGCGGCGGCGCAGGGAGTCGGCGTCGTCGCGCGTGGCGCGCCCGGCAGCCTGCTCGGCGAGCTGCGCGCCGTTGAGGAGATCGACGGCGATATCCTGGCCGGCGGCAATGCGTTTTTCCAGGTCGCTGCGCCAGGTGTCGAAGTGGTCGATGGAGCCGGAGACGGTGTAGAGGTATTCGCCGAGGCGCGAGACGGGGAACTCGGCGCGCCAGCGGTCGTTGCCGAGGGGCTGCATGGGCACGGCGGTCCACTCAGGAATCTCGCTGAAGCGGAAGAGCAGGCGCGCGGCGATGTGGTCGTGGCCATCGGCAAACACGTCGGCTTCCACGGTGACGGTGTCGCCGACGATGCGCTTAATCGCGAAGCGGCCGGCATCGATCTCCGGCTCGACGCTCTCGATGACGACGCGCTTTCTTCCGTCTGCGGGCTTCTGCATGGTGACGAATGAATGGCTGTCCGGCAAGCCGAAAGCGGAGCCGCCCAGCTGGACGCAGAGACGCGGCCCCGCGCCAAGAATACCTGAGACGACAAACCGGATTTACCGCTTATGTCGATGGACGCGAAAAGAATTTGGTTGCCGCGGCAGGGAATTGCGGCAGATTCCGCTCAGTTTTCCGGAAGGATGCTGCTGGGCTCTTCCGGAGCGCGCAGGCGCATGAGGCGATCGATGGTGTAGGGCGCGCGCTGCGCTGAAGCATGGTAGTGGCGCACCTGCAGCTCACCGAGCAGGCCGATGGCCAGCAGCTGGGTTCCGGCCAGCATCAGTACGCCGGCGATGACAAAGAGCGGGCCGTGCTGATCCATGACGTGCTGATGCGTGAAGATTTTGAGCGCGAGCAGGAACGCGGAGATGCCGCCGCCGCCCAGAATGCCGAGGACGCCGATGCTGCCAAAGAAGTGCAGCGGACGCGTCATGTAGCGCAGCAGGAAGCGGATGGTGAGCAGATCAAAGAAGACGCGGAAGGTGCGGCCGATGCCGTAGTGGGACTGGCCGCGCAGGCGGTTGACGTTGGTGATGGGGATTTCGCAGATGCTGGCGCCGTACCACGAGGCGAGCGCGGGGATAAAGCGGTGCATCTCGCCGTAAAGCGGTATGTTGTGGATGACCTCGCGGCGATAGGCCTTGAAAGTGGTGCCGAAGTCGTGGATGTCGACGCCGGAGAGCTTCGCCATGAGCCAGTTGGCACAGCGCGAGGGAATGCGCCGCATGACGAAGTTGTCGATGCGCTCTTTGCGCCAGCCGCTGACGACGTCGTAGCCCTCCTCGAGTTTTTCGAGGAAGGCGGGGATCTCGGCGGGATCGTGCTGCAGATCGCCGTCCATGGAGATGATGAAGTCGCCCTGGGCGTGATCGAAGCCGGCGGCGAGGGCCGAGGTCTGGCCAAAGTTGCGGCGCAGCTTGACGACCAGCACGCGGCTGTCGACGGCGGCGATCTCCTCGAGCATGCGGCAGGTCCGATCGTTCGAACCGTCGTCCACAAAAACGATCTCGAAGGGGTCGCCGACCTGCTCCATGACCCCTTTCAGGCGGTCGTAAAGCATGGTGACGTTCTCTTCTTCGTTATGGAACGGGACGACGATGGAATACTTTGGCATGACTCTTCAATTATAGACTTCCGGGCATGGCATTTCGGGATCAGGAAAGTGGCTGAAGCGCTGTGGTGAACGGCACGCCCGCCGAGATTAGCGCATCCCAAAAAGCGGATGCATTATCCCGTTGCCACCATCGGAACCGCCATCGCCATTGTGGCGGCGTTCCTCGTCGACCGCATTGGCGTGATGCTGATCCGACGCGGGACGGGATCGCCCCAGCAGAGGTACATCCGGCGCACCAACCTGGGGTTGCTGACCACGATGGTGACGCTCGTGGTGCTGGTGATTCTTTGGGGGCGGCTGCTGCAGAACAAGGGCACGTTCTTTGGGCTGCTGGGAGCGGGATTGGCACTGGCATTGAAGGAACCGCTGCTGAGCATCGCGGGGCGGATGTCGATCTGGGCGGGACATCTCTACCGCGTGGGCGACCGTATCGAGTTCCAGAACATGGCCGGGGACGTGATCGGCATTGGCATCTTCTACACGCGCATGCTGGAGATTGGGAACTGGATCAAGGCCGACCAGGCGACGGGGCGCATTGTGCAGTTTCCCAACGCCAGCGTCTATCAGCACCCGGTGTACAACTACACGCAGAATTTCTCCTACATCTGGGACGAACTGATGCTGCCGGTGACTTATGCGAGCGATGTGGCCGCGGCGTCTGCGATCCTGGTGAAGACGGGCGAAGAGTACACGCGGGACTTTCTGGGGCCGGCTGCGGCGGAGATCAAGCAACTACGCGCGTCGTTCCTGCTGCCCGATCTGAATCTGAAGCCGACGGTGTATACGCGGGTGACGTCGAATTACGTGGAGCTGACCATGCGATATCTGGTCGATCCGCGGCAACGGCGGCCGGTCAATTCGTGGCTCTTCGAGCGGATTTTCGAACGGGTGAGCGCAAACCCGCAGATTGCGATCTCGTCGGAGACCTACGACCTGACCGTGCATCCGCCGGAGAAGAAAGACGCGCAGGGGAAGCCCGCGGTCATGCCGGAAGCGCATGAGGCGATCCACGAAACGCCGCAGCGCTCGGAGCCAGCGGCCTAGACGCCGGAGCCCGACAACAATTCGACCGCGATGCGCGCGGCTTCTTCGCAGGCGGCGCGGGTTACGTCGCAATGGGTGACAAAGCGTATGCCGTGGCGGCCGACGGTGCCGCAGAGAACGCCGCGCTGCTTCAGCTTTGCGACCATCGCGGCGGCGTCACCGTTGTTGCGCAGGAAGAAGATGAGGATATTGGTGCGGACGGCGTCGAGATCGAGCTCGACCTGCGGCAGCGGCGCCAGGCGCTCGGCGATGAGGCGCGCGTTGGCGTGATCTTCATGCAGGCGCTTCGGACCCTCTTCGAGGGCGATCAGCCCGGCGGCAGCGAGAATCCCAGCCTGGCGCATGCCTCCGCCGAGGCCCTTGCGGACGATGCGGGCGCGATCCATGAGGTCGTGCGAGCCGACGAGCATGGAACCGACCGGCGCTCCGAGGCCCTTCGAGAGGCAGAACATGACGGTGGTGAAGCCGCGGGTGAGTTCGCGCACTTCGACGCCGAGGGCCACGGCGGCGTTGAAGATGCGGGCGCCGTCGAGGTGGATGGGCAGACGGCGCTCCTCGGCGCCCTTCCAGATCTCTTCGAGCACCGGCAGCGGAACCACCGCGCCGCCGTGCATGTTGTGCGTGTTCTCGAGAGCGATCAGGCCGGTTTGGGCGCGGTGGTAGTGCTTGCCGCAGATGTGCGGCTCGATGTCGCGCCACGGCAGGATGCCGCGCGGGCCGGGGAGGGTGCGCAACTGGCAACCGGAAAAGGCGGAGGCCATGGCCATCTCCCACTCGACGATGTGGGAGCGGGATTCGCAG
>JASIAO010000369.1 GCA_030041955.1 Acidobacteriaceae bacterium
CCGCCGGGGACGATGCCTTCCTCGACCGCAGCGCGGGTGGCGTGCATGGCATCCTCGACGCGAGCCTTCTTCTCCTTCATCTCGGTCTCGGTAGCCGCGCCGACCTTGATGACCGCAACGCCGCCGACCAGCTTCGCAAGGCGCTCCTGGAGCTTCTCGCGATCGTAGTCGGAGGTGGTCTTCTCGATCTGGCTGCGAATTTCCTTCACGCGGCCCTCGATGGCTTTGGACTCGCCGCGGCCCTCGACGATGGTGGTGTTGTCCTTGTCGATGGTGACGCGCTTGGCCTTGCCGAGATCCTCGAGCTTGATGTTCTCGAGTTTGATGCCGAGGTCTTCGGTGATAGCCTTGCCGCCGGTGAGGATGGCAATGTCGCCAAGCATGGCCTTGCGCCGATCGCCGAAGCCGGGAGCCTTGACGGCCGCGACATTCAGGGTGCCGCGCAGCTTGTTGACGACCAGGGTGGCGAGCGCTTCGCCGTCGACGTCTTCGGCGACGATGACGAGCGGCTTGCCGTTGCGCGCGACCTGCTCGAGCAGCGGAAGCAGATCTTTCATGGAGCTGATCTTCTTCTCGTAGATCAGGATGTAGGGCTCTTCGAGCACCGCTTCCATGCGATCGGGATCGGTGACGAAGTAGGGCGAGAGGTAGCCGCGGTCGAACTGCATGCCTTCGACAACCTCAAGCTGGGTCTCGAGAGTCTTGGACTCCTCGACGGTGATGACGCCATCCTTGCCGACCTTCTTCATCGCCTCGGCAATGATGTTGCCGATGGTGGTGTCGGAGTTAGCGGAGATGGTGCCGACCTGCGCGATCATGTCGCCGGAGACGGGCTTCGAGAACTTCGCGAGCGCGCCGCCCTGCGGGTTGCCGTTGCTGTCGCGGGTGCCGACGACGGTCTCGACGGCCTTGTCGATGCCGCGCTTGAGGGCCATGGGGTTCGCGCCGGCGGCCACGGTCTTGACGCCTTCGCGATAGATGGCCTGTGCGAGCACGGTGGCGGTGGTGGTGCCGTCGCCGGCGACGTCAGAAGTCTTGGAGGCGACTTCGCGCACCATCTGCGCACCCATGTTCTCGAGCGCGTCCTTCAGTTCGATTTCCTTGGCCACCGTCACGCCGTCCTTGGTGATGGTGGGGGCGCCGAATTTCTTCTCGATGACGACGTTGCGGCCCTTGGGGCCGAGCGTCACTTTGACCGCTTCCGCGAGGGTGTTCACGCCGCGCAGAATGGCCTGGCGGGAATCCTCGCCATGCAGAATTTGCTTTGCCATAGTTTGAATCTCCTTCGAATCTTGTTCAGAAATGTTTCAGAACTTTGTCGTCCCATGTCTGCCAACAACGGGCAGACACAGGGTACCCGTTACTTTTTCAGGATTCCGAGGACTTCCTCTTCGCGCATGATGAGGAACTCTTCCCCATCGATCTTGATTTCAGTGCCGGAGTACTTGCCGAAGAGAACGCGGTCGCCCTTCTTCACATCGAGGGGGAAGACCTTGCCTTCGTCGTTGGACTTGCCTTTGCCGACGGAGATGACTTCGCCTTCCTGAGGCTTCTCCTTGGCGGAGTCGGGGATGATGATGCCGCCGCGGACGGTTTCGCTCTCCTCGATCCGGCGGACGAGGATGCGGTCGTGCAGCGGAGTGAACGTGGTGGTGACGGATGCCGTAGCAGTTGCCATAGCGATGCTTCTCCTTCAGGGTTTCCTGGAGCGCACGCGCATGCGTGTGCTCCGCATGAATGTTTCCGCAGGCGAGCTGCGGAGGAAAATCCGAGAACCTTGTGTCCGATTGGGGGCGAGTGCCGAACCGAAGCCGAACGATTGCCGAACACCAGGCCGCAAATCGAGAGCGGTGGTTTTCGGCGCGGTTAGCAGTTTCGCCCTTCGAGTGCTAAATTACAGGGCCGGGTGTGTGGATGTCAAGGGGTTGCGGGCGGAATATGAGTGGATCTTACTCAGATAATGTGAATTTTCCCAGGCTCGGGCGAAGGGGATTGGGAGCAAGGCCGGGAGGGGGCGGCAATGGCCGCCAGGCTGCCCCGGCAAAGGGCGAGAGACAGCGGCGTCCCCACCAGAGGAACATGACGGCGGCGAGGATGAGCAGGAGGGGGATGATAAGCAGGCTGCCTTCGGGACCGGTGGAACCGCCGCTCCAGAGCAGCGGACCGACGGGATGGGCGCTGAGGAGATGGCCCTGGACGACCATGCCGCTGTCGGCGGTGCCGTAGAAATACGACTGGCCCCAGTCCCACGAGGCGTGGAAGCCGACGGCCCACCAGAGCGAGCCGGTGTACCAGAGGCTGAGGCAGAAGAGGAGGCTGATGGCGACGACGGAGACCAGGCCGATGGGGGATTCGCCGGGATTGTAGCCGTGGGTGAATCCGAAGAGCGCGGCAATGAGCAGGGCTCCCCACCAGAAGCCGAGGCCGCGGGTGAGGGTGAACTGAGGGTAACCGCGGAAGGCGGCTTCTTCGGCGAATCCCGTAAGCAGGAACATGGCGGCCCAGAGGGCAGCGTCTTTGAAGGCAGCGGAGCCGCTGAGGGAGCTGTGCCGGAGGGCGAGATAGCCGAGTTTCGAGAGAGCGAAGACGAGCGCGGAGATAGCGGCGAATCCCCAGAGGAGGCCGGAGATCAGGCGAATAGCGCGAGCGCGGCCGCGAAATCCCGCCGCGAGCAAAGGGCGGCGCTCGATGCGGGACATGACGAGGGTGGCGAAGAGGACGATGAGGAAGAGCGCGGATTCGCCGGTCAGGCCGCGGAGTGGCGGCAGAGCTCCGGATGGCTCAGGGCCGAGCCATGCGCTGAAGAGGAAGCTGGCAGCGAGGTAGAGGACGACCAGGATGGAAAGGTAGAGAACCAGCGACCAGCCGGCGCGGAGGCCGTTGGGGCCCTGGAAAATCCAGTGGAGACCGCGAGGCTGGTCGGTCACGGCTGGATGGAGAGCGACGTTTCGACGGACTGGGCGACGCGGAAGACAGTCGATTCGTCGAAGTGGCAGCCGAGAATCTGCAGGCCGATGGGGAGACCATCGCGGGATTTGCCGCAGGGCACAGAGATGCCGCAGATGCCGGCGAGCGAGGCGGTGACGGTGTAGATGTCGGCGAGGTACATGGAGACGGGGTCGTCGGATTTTTCTCCGATGCGGAAAGCGGGCGTGGGCGCAGTGGGAGTGAGGATGGCGCCGACTTCGCGGAAGGCGGCAAGAAAGTCGTCGGCGAGGAGACGGCGGACCTGCTGGGCCTTGCGATAGTAGGCGTCGTAATAGCCGTGGCTGAGAACGTAGGTGCCGAGGAGGATGCGGCGCTTGACCTCGGCGCCGAAGCCGAGATCGCGGGTGCGGCGATACATGGTCGCGAGGGTGTCGCTTTGCGGGGCACGAAGACCGTAGCGGACGCCGTCGAAGCGGGCGAGATTGGAGCTGGCTTCGGCGGTAGCGATGACGTAATAGGTAGGGATGGCGTAGCGGGTGTGCGGGAGCGAGATGGGAACGATTTCCGCTCCGCCGGCGCGGAGCTTTTCGATGGCGGCTTCGACGCTGGCGCGGACTTCGGGGTCCAAACCCTCAGCGAAATATTCGGAAGGGACGCCGAGCTTCATGCCGCGCACGCCTCGATCGATGCCGGCAGTGTAGTCGAGCACGGGGAGCGGCGAGGAGGTTGCGTCCATGGGGTCGTGGCCGGCGATGACGCCAAGGACGATGGCGGCGTCGCGGACATTGGCGGCGAAGGGCCCGATGCGGTCGAGGGACGAGGCGAAGGCGATGAGCCCGTAACGGGAGACGCGGCCATAGGTAGGGAGAACTCCGACGA
>JASIAO010000370.1 GCA_030041955.1 Acidobacteriaceae bacterium
GCGCATCGCCGGCGCCCGCCTGTCCCTTCCCCTCATTTCAGCGACGACTGCAGCCAGCTCCCGATCTGTCCTGTGGCCCGCAGCAGGCTCAGCTGCACCTTTATTAGAGCGAACTGGGTGTCCAGCAGATCCTCATATTTTTCCCGCTCCTGGATGTGCGCCTGCTGCGCCTGAATCGGCGTAGCCGCTGGCGCGGCCGCCGATCCGGTGCCGCTCGAAAGCTCAGTCTCCACCGACTTCAGTTGCTCCTGCGCCAGCTCGCTCTGGATTTGCGCCACCCGCTGCTGCGCGTTCAGCTCCAGAATCGACCGCCGCATCGCCAGCGTTTCCTCACTGAAAGTGTTGCGCGCAGCGTCGGCGTCGGCCATCGCGTGCTGCGCATCCGCAGCCGACTCACGCGCCTTGGCGCGCCGAATCGCATCGAAAAGCGGAATCGTAATCTGCACGCCGAGAGAAATGTTGTTGTATTGGAAAGATTTGAAGTATTGATTGTAGTTGTCGAACTTCGCAAACAGGCTGTAGTTCGCGCCGAACGCGATGGTGGGCCGGAAGTCCTGCCTTCTGTCTCCGAAGGCCGTGTACATCTTCGACTTCGCGTTGGCGTCCGCCGAAGAAACTCCCGGGTTGTTCTCCGCCCCGAGATCGTTGCCCGAGTCGACGCTGAAGGTCGGAGCCGGAGGAATGCTGCTGCTTACGGTCGTCAGTCCCGCTGCCGGCAGCCCCGTCAGATGCCCGATCTTCTGGCGCATCTCCTCCGCGTCATTTTCCAGGTGAATCCTCTTCTCGTCCACCTGCGCCGCGGTCAGCTCAGCCTGCAGCTCCGTCACCCGCGCATCCACGCCCGCCTGAACCCTCTGCTGCTCGAGCTGCACCAGGTCGTTGGCATAGTCCATCTCGTCGCCCAACGCGGAAATCTCTTTTAAATCGTGATCCAGCTCCACGTAATCCTGCGCCACATCCAGCGCAACCTGCTGCTGCGCGTCCTTCAGGCTCAGCGAGGCGCTGTTCAATGCCGCGTGCGCGGCACGAATGTAATCCGGCTGAGCAAATGAGAAGACCAGCGATTGCGAATTCGCCTGAAAGACCGAAGGATAGCCTAGCGGAAAACCGTACGCGTACCCCGGACCGGCGCCCAGATTGAAATTCGGAATATAAGCGGCCTTGGTTTCAGTTAGGGCAGCATTCGCCTGCCTCACCTGCGCTGCCGCAGCCCGCACTGACGGGCTGTGCTGCTCCGCCAGGTTCACAGCGGTGGAAAGGGAAATCTGCGCTCCGGCGGTCAGCGGAACCAGCAGCGCCACCACCGCCGCAAGCTTCGCCACCACGATCTTCCGTTGTCGTGTCCCGTCCGCCACCGGCATCTTTCTGAGTGTACTGTTTTATAGTCCTGCTCTGGCCGAGCTGTTCGACGGCGGAATGCGATAGCCCGAAGCCAGCGCATGCGCCGCGGCAATCTGTTCCTGCGCCCCCTGCGCATCCCCCTGCTCCTGCAGCAGCTTCGCCAGTTGCGCGCGCACGGCAAAAACCGGAGCATCTTCTGACTGTGCGTGCGAATTCAGATACTCCTCCAGCCACGTGATCGCGGTCTGCGGCTCCTGCCTCGCCTTCGCCAGTGTCGTCGCGCCGTCCACCAGCGCTACGCCGTGGCGGCGGTCGAGAAACGCCCCCGTGTGCGCCGCAGCCACCATATCCGCAATGCGCCCGCGCCGCGCATAAAACGCCGCCAGGTCCATCCACGCATCGGCTGGATCCAGAGCTTGCGCAGTCGCCGCCTTGTAATCGGACTCAGCCGTCGCGTAATCCTTTTTCGCTTCGGCAATCCTCGCCGCCAGCGTCAGCGCATCCCCTGCATTCACGCTTTGCAGCTGCTGCTCCACTGCCTGCGCCCGGTTCAGGCCCCCGCTGACCACGCCTGGCGCGCTCACATCGAACTCGCCCAGGTCCGCCAGCGCGTCCGCATTATGCGGATCCAGCTGCACTGCCTGCTGGAACTCCGCGGCCACTTTTTTCGCGAGCTTGTACCCCGAAACCAGTGACACGTGCGATGCCTTCTGGCCGTAGGCACGCCCCAGCCACAGATGGTCGTTGCTGTTGGTGGGGCCCAGCTTCACCGCCGCTTCGCAGTCGGCGATCGCCTCGTCCCACTGCTCCTCCTCGTAGTACACGCGGCAGCGCAGATTGTGCGCCTCGGCATCATTCGGGTTCTGCGTCAGGGCAGTGTCCAGGCGCTGCAGCGCCGAGTCGGCCCGCCCCAGGTTCAGATCCCGTCGAACCGGCACGGACACTGTCGTCGGCATCGCCCACAACAGCGCCGACAAGGCAAAGATAATTCCCGGCACCAGAAAATATCGGCGCAATCTTCCTCCTGCTTCACTACCTACTGCACGATCGTGACGGGCTGGCCATCGCCGAGAGGCTGACCATTCGTTGTGCCCGTCGCCACCACGTCGCCCACTTTCAGCCCGCTCACTATCTGCACATCCGTCAGATTCAGCTGGCCCACTGTCACCGGCGCGCGGTGCAGCGATCCGTTCTCCACGCGGTAAACGTAAGCCGCTCCCTGCTCGAAGTCCACGGCATCGCGCGGAACGACTAATACATTGGATTCACTGGCAACCGTGACGGTCACACGAACATTCGTCTCCGGCAGCAGCTCGCCCTGGTTGTCTTCGATCGAAATCAGCACCTCGCCGACGTTGCGCGTCAGGTACGTGACGATCGTGGACGGCAGGCGCAAAATCTTGCCGTGCCAGCGCTGGTTCGGGTGCGCATCCCACGCGATCGTCGCCGGCTGCCCAACTTTCAGGCCGCCAATTTCCGGCTCGTCGAAGTACGCCAGCACCTGTAGCTGCTTCAGGTCCGCCATGGAGAGCAGTTGGTCGCCCTGCTGCACGTAATCCGACGGCGCTACGGGCAGGGAATAAACCGTCCCCGCAAATGGAGCATGCACAACCGCCTGCTGCAGCGATTGCTGAGCCGCGGCGTAGCCGGCCTGCGCGTCATCCAGTGCCGCTTTGGCATGCGCAATATCCGGTGCTCCGTAGCCGCTCGTTTGTTGCTGCTTCAGTGCCTGCACTGCGCTCGAATCCGCCGCCAGGCGCTCCTGCGCTGCGCTCACCTCGCTCGCCGAAGCCGCCCCGGTTGCTTCCAGTTTCTGCAAGGCCGCCAGATCCTGCTGCGCCTGATCGCGCTCGATCTCCGCCTTTTTCAGATTGCCCTGGAGCGTAATCCGCTCCGACGAAGTCCCGCCGTGCATCGCCGCGTCGTAATTTGCCTGCGCGCCCTTCAGCGCAGCCAGCGCGCCGGCCAGGCGCGCTTTCGCCTGCGTGTCGTCCATCGCCACCAGCAGTTGTCCCGCCGTCACGGTTTGTCCCGCGTGGACGTACACCGCCTTGATCGTCCCAGGGTACGGAGCGTGCGCCGCAAAATTGAACTGCGGAGCTGGCTCCACCTTCCCGTTCGTCGACTCGGTTTTGGTCAGATCCTGGATCGACGCCGCCGCCACGCGAATGGGCAATTTCTCGCGGGTCAGCACCCGCACAACGTAGAACGCAACGATCAGCACCACGAAGGTGATAATCCAAATCCGCGCGGTTCGTGGCCTTTTCGTCTTTGTGGGCATTAGTGGAACCGTGAGTCAGTATATAAGACTCACAACACTCATCTTACGGTGCGAAAATTGTCGCGAACCGCCGCGGATACCTGCCCCTTGCTTGTGCGGAGACTGCGACCCTGCGCGATTCCTCACCGGAAGCCCGTCTAAAATAGACCTATGCCCTCAGCCACGCGCTACACCGAAGAGCACGCAAAAGCGGGCCTCGACTTTGACTTTCCACCCATTGAAACCTGGCCAAACCAATTTGCCGGCTACGAAATCGTCATCGACGATCCCGAGTTCACCTCCGTCTGCCCCAAAACCGGCCTGCCCGACTTCGGCGTGATCACCCTCCGCTACATGCCCCGCGACAAGTGCCTCGAGCTGAAATCCTGGAAGGAATATCTCTTCTGCTATCGCAACCTCGGCATCTTCCAGGAGAACGTCGTCAACCAGGTCCTCGACGACGTCGTGAAGGCCTGCGATCCCGTCTGGGCCGTCGTCAAAGGCGATTTCCGCCCCCGCGGCGGCATCTCCACCACCATCGAGGCGCGCTGGCCCAGGCCGCTCCCTTAGAGCATTCACCGCAGCGAATCGATCATTCCTCTCCCGTAACGATCGTCTGAAAATTGGCCGCCAACCGTGTACTAGACTGGAAGCGGTTCGAGTTCGCTCCTGCCCGTTCAGGAAGGGATAACCTCAGATGCGTCGGCGCTTCGTCAGATCTCTGACTGGTCTTCTGCCTCTGCTCCTGGCCCTTCCCGCATTCGGCGTCGCCTGCACCACCGAGTCGCAGATGTCCCCGGCGCAGCGTGCAGTGCTCGACCAGGCATCCCGAGCCCTCGCAGCCAATATCGTCAGCGGTAACACCAATGCCGTGGAAGCTCAGACCATCGCCGCCGTCGCCGCGCGCTTCAGCGGCATCGCTGACTCCATCGAAGCCGTCTCGCCCTCCATCCAGCACGCCACGGTCACTGTCGATGCGCTCTATCAGCTCGACGCCACCGATCTCACCATCCCCACCGACGCGCAATTCTTCTGCGGTCTGCCCGGCTCCTCGCTCATCGTCGAGATGACCATCCCCAACCTCCCGCCAGGAACCTACGCCTTCGCCCTCCTGCACGCCACCGGCGTCCCGCAGCCGCAGCAGCTCTCCATGATCCTCGCCAACGATCCCGCCGGCAGCGCCACCTGGAAGCTCGCCGGCCTCTTCACGCGCCCCATGACCATGGGCGGCCACGACGGCCTCTGGTTCTGGCAGCAGGCCCGCGACTACGTCGCGAAGAAAGACTACTGGGACGCCTGGTTCTGCTACCAAACCGCGCAGTTTCTCTCCCAGCCCGTCGATTTCCTCACCAGCCCCAATCTCCAGAAGCTCCAGCGCGAGGCCGAAAAGATTCGCCCCGCCGGTCTGCCTGGCGCTCAGCCGCTGGAACTCATCGCGGACGGCCAGAGCTACGACATCACCGATCTCCACACCGGAGATTTCGCCGGCCAGCTCGACCTCATCGTCACCTACAAAGCCGCGCCCAATCTCGACCCCGTCGCCGCGCGCGCCCAGGTCACTGCTATTATGCGGGCGTTGCTCCAGTTGCATCCGGAGCTTGCGGAAGCGTTCCACGGCCTTTGGGTCTACGCCGCCGCGCCCAACAATCAGACGCCTTTTGCGCTGGAATTGCCCATCCGGCAGATCCAGTCCACCGCTCCCAACGCCGGACAACATACTTCTGATACTCACAATCAAGGAAAGCAGGCAAGTTAATTTCGAGCATGGCCAGTCGAATGGAAAAATCTCTCAGCGAAGCAATCGAGCAGCGGCGCGCCACCCCCAGTTTTGACGGGGAGCCGATCCCCGACGCCGACCTGAAACAGATTCTCGAGGCAGGGCTCAGCGCCCCCAGCGGGTATAACCTTCAGCCCTGGCGCTTCATCGTCGTTCGCACTCCCGACCAGCTCCGCCGCCTCCGCTCCGCCAGCTTCAACCAGGCCAAGGTCGAAGAGGCTTCCGCGGTCATCGTCGCCTGTGGCGACAAAGACGGCTGGCGTACCGACATGGAAGAGATGATCCGCATGGGCCGCGAAGCCGGCATGACCGAGAACTACGCCGAGCAGGCCCGCGACAACATTCCCGAATATCTCGGCAACCACCCCAACCTGGTCGCATGGCTCAACCGCCACGTCATGATCGCGCT
>JASIAO010000371.1 GCA_030041955.1 Acidobacteriaceae bacterium
GTTCTGCGCGGCACCATCCGCGATCAGGACACTCAGCAACGCCGCGCCTTCCTGCGCTTTTTCGCCTGCCAGGAAGACCTCTCGCACGATTCACCCGATAGCCCCCTGCCCGACGCGGTCGCCGAGGGCAGGGAACCGCTGCTCATCGTCGGCGCCATCGCCGGCGGCGGCTGGCCGCCGGGGCAACGCCCTTCGGGCCATTCTGAGCTCTGATCACCGTACTTCCCCCAAGGAGGAAACTATGACCGCAAGTGTTGCAACTCCCGCAGTCGCCGGCGAAATCGCCGTCCTGCGCCAGCAGACGCAGATGATCCATCGCGTGCTGCACGTAAATGTGGACGGACTCACCCAGGAAGATAGCCTGGTTCAGCCCCAGCCCGCCGGCAACTGCATCAACTGGGTTATAGGCCATCTGCTCTGTACCTGGAACGCAGCGCTTGGGCTGCTCGGCCAGCAGCCGGTGCTCGCCGGGCACCTGCAACGCTACGAGCGCGGCTCAGCGGCGCTGCGGAATCCCGCGGAGGCGCTGCCGCTCAGCGAGCTGCTGTCGGCATGGGACGAAGCCTGTGCGCGCATCGATGCGGGACTCTCCGCATTCCCCGCGGGACGGCTGGATGCGCCCGCACCATTTTCGCCCAGGAACGACCCGAACGAGACCATGCGCTCGCTGCTGACGCTGATCCTGTTCCATCAGGCGTACCACACCGGGCAGACGGCGCTGCTGCGGCGGATCGCAGGCAAGGAAGGCGCGATCAAGTAGCTCGAAGCGGTTAGCCGGCAGCGGATCGCCGCCGCTTCCGGCTGCCTGCCACAGGTTATTACCGTTGGATTGTCTGCTGATCGGCGCTTCGCTAACTTGCTATCCCGCTAACTCGATGGAGCCGCTTATGCAAAAGATCAAACCGTTTCTCTGGTTCGACAACAACGCAGAAGACGCCGTGAGCTTCTACGTCGCAACCTTCAAAAATGCTCAGGCCGGCCCGATCCTTCGCTGCGGCGAAGGCGGACCGCTCCCGCCCGGCTCGGTTCTCACCGCGACCTTCACCATCGGCGACATCGAGTTCATCGCGCTCAATGGCGGGCCGCTTTACGCCTTTACGCACGCCGTTTCATTTGTGATTCCCTGCGACACGCAGGCTGAAATCGACGAGATGTGGGCGAAGCTGACTGCTGATGGCGGCAAGGAGGTGCAGTGTGGCTGGCTGGTCGATAAATTTGGCCTCTCGTGGCAGGTCGTGCCGCACAATATCAACGAGCTGTTGCAGGGCAAAGATGCAGAGGGCGGCAAGCGTGCCATGGCCGCCATGATGCAGATGAAGAAATTCGACATTGCCGCGCTCAGAAAAGCCGGCGGCTTCGACAACTAAAATCGGCCTTCAGCAAAAAGCGGTCACGCCCGTTGGGCTGACCG
Source organism: Acidobacteriaceae bacterium (assembly GCA_030041955.1). GTDB lineage: Bacteria > Acidobacteriota > Terriglobia > Terriglobales > Acidobacteriaceae > Palsa-343. Next base: position 1,412 of record JASIAO010000371.1, read on the forward strand.
CTTTTGCACTGAACGTTCCCTCGCTGGCCGCTTCTACGCTGACCGCTTTTCCGCTCACATCCCCGGCTTCGCCGTTACCCCCGCCGGAGGCGAAGGGGGAGCCGGGGTCGCTTTCCCCAATTCCCATTTGTCGAACCATGCGAACCAGCGCTGATACCGGTCGAGAATGAAGCTCGGCCGCGTGAATCCGTGGAATTGCCCCGGATACACGATCAGCTCCGTCGGCACATTCAGGCTGCGCAGCGCCTCGTACATCTGCTCCCCGCCCACCAGCGGCACGTTCATGTCGCTCGTCCCGCCCATGTACAGGGTCGGCGTATGGATGCGGTCCGCATGGAAGAACGGATAGCCCAGCTCGATGTACTTCTGCGTCTCCTTCCACGGCGGCCCAATCTCGTTGTCGTATTGCAGGATGTACTCATCCACCCCGTAAAACGCCACCGGATCGCCTGTTCCCGCGCCGCTGCTCGCTGCCTTAAAGCGGTTCGTACTGGCGATCGTGTAATCCGTGAGGATGCCCCCGTAGCTCCAGCCCATCACACCCATCTTGTCCGGATCCACCAGCCCCTCTTTGATCACCTCATCCACGCACGCCATCAGGTCCTCGATCTCCAGATGGCCCCAGTTGCCCGCAATCGCCTTCTGGTACACGCTGCCGCGTCCTGAACTACCGCGATAATTCACGTTCAGCACCGCGTAGCCATGCGCCGCAAACAACTGCCGGTCGACAGAGAACTCATGCTCGTCCTGTCCGTTGGGCCCGCCGTGAATATGTAACAGCAACGGATACTTCGTTCCCACCTGCGCTCCGGGCGGCATCGTGATTAAACCATGCACGTCAGTTCCATCCGGCGTCTTCGCGCTTATATCGCGCGTCTCGCCCAACTGGATTTCTGCCACCACCGCATCGTTGTGGTGCGTCAGCTTCCGCAGCGTCCCATCGTCCAGCGCGTAAATTTCTCCCGGTTGCGTATCGCTCGTCCACACCAGCGCCGTATGCCCATCGCGCTCATTCAGGCCTTCGGCCACGCCGTCGGTGCTCACTTCGCGATGGACCGCTCCCGTTGCCACATCCACGGTCGCCGGATACTCATTGCGGTCGTCCTCCGCGACTACCTGAATCGACTTCCCATCAGGCGACCATTGCGGTCCGGACACTGCGCGATCGAAGTCTGCCGTCACAATCCGCGCCGGCGCGCTCCCATCTGCCGGCACAATGCCCAGCTTGTTCTCGCTGTACTGCCACAGCTTCAGGGGATCCCCGCGCAGAAACGCAATCCACTTCCCATCCGGGCTCCATGCAATATGCCCTTCGTCCGGACCGTCGTAGTGTGTCAGTTGCCGCGGCGTCGAATGCGGCTTCGCATCCACCACCCATACGTCGGTGTTGATGCTGCGGTCCGGGTCGGCATCGTGATTGCTCACGTACGCGATCTCCGTCCCATCCGGCGACCACACCGCTTCCTGCTCGTCGAACTTCGTGTCCGTCGTCAGCTTGTCCAGCTTGTGCGTCGCCACGTCGAAGAGCCACAACTGCGTGTGCTCGTTGTCCCGCAGATACCCCTCCACGTCCTCCTTGAAGTGGTACCGGTCGATCACGATCGGCTTCGGCTTCTCCTTTTCCTTATCCGCGCCCGGCTTCTGATTCGCCTCGGCATCCTCATCTGGCGCAATCGCCAGCACCAGCTTCGTCGCATCCGGCGACCACGCGTACGCCGAGAGGTGTCCCTTCACGTCCGTCAGCTGATGTGCCTCGCCGCCGCGCCGGTCCATCACCCATACCTGGTCGCCCTTGGCCTTCCCCGGCCGGTCCGCCATGAACGACAGATATTTCCCGTCCGGACTCCACCGCGGCGAACTCGACGACCCCTGTCCGTTCGCGTCTTCCGCGGAATCCGATCCCCACGTCAGCCGCACATCCTGCGTCCCGTCCCAGCTCACCATCCACAGGTCCGTGGTGCGCTTGTCGGCCGTCGTGTTCACTACCGACACGGTGTATGCGATCCACTGCCCATCCGGCGAAACCTCCGGGTAGCCGACATTCTGGAAGCGGAACAAATCGCTGAGGGCCATCGGATGCGGCGCCGTCGCCGATGCAGTTGTCGCGGGCGTTTGCGCCATCGCAGAGGCAACAGCCAGCAGGGCACACGAACCCATAGCAGAGAGCGCGAGAGAAATTCGTTTCAAGAGCATGCGCAAAAATATACAGGCCATCTCGCGCTCGCGCCAGGCGGCCGCGCCGCTCAGACCTTTCTGATGGCTCCCGGATACTGCGCCACCAGCGGGTCCGCCGTCAGCAACAACGCTCCCGCCGCATTTGCCTGCGCAATCAACATGCGGTCGAAGGGATCCCGGTGCAGAGCAGGCAATCCCTCCACTGCAACCGCATGCGCCCCGGTAATTGCCAGCTCCTGATAGCCGTTGTCCAGCAGTCCACGCCGCAGCAGCGCGAGCTCGGCGCGGAAATCCGCTCGCCCCAGCCCATGCTTGATCGCGATCTCCCACAAGCTCGCCGTGCTGAAGATGAGTTGATTCTCCTCGTCCTCAATGAGAGCCCGAGCCGTTTTCGTCAGCCGCTCCGGCATGCCTGCGGCCCACAACAGCAGGTGGGTGTCGAGAAGCAGCTTCATCGCGCACCATCGCAAAACATCTGCTCGATCTCCGCGCGGCCCATCTCGTCGAAGTCATCAGGCACAGCGATCTGGCCAGCCAGGAAACCAGTGCGGCGCACAGCTTCCTTTTCCGGAGCATCGATGGCCGTCACTTTCACCAGTGGTTTGCCCGCTTTCGCAATCACAAAAGGCTCTCCCCGCACGGCTTCGTCCACCAGTCTGGAGAGGTGAGTCTTGGCTTCGTGAATGTTGACAATCGGGGGCGATTTCATAAACTAAGTCTATCTAGTTTAGTCTTTCCAGTCAAGCCCAGCAGCTAAAGTTTTGCTTTTTTGCATCAGCCTCGCCCTCTTTTTGCGTATATGCCGGTACAGCGCACCGAGGACGATCCCGTTGGACGCTTCGCCTCATCACTTCCGAGCCGCCGTGGAACGCCATCAGGCGCGGGTGTTTTCCATCGCCTTTCGCATTCTGGGCGACAGCGGGGCAGCGGAAGAAGTGGCGCAGGACGTCTTTCTCGAGCTGCATCGCTCGTGGGCGCGCCTCGAAAGTGAGGAGCACGTCACTGCCTGGCTCCGCCGCGTCGCCTGCCATCGCGCGACGGATGCGCTGCGCCGCCGCGCCGCACGCGCCGACTCGGTGGCCGAAGAGTACCAGGACGGCATGGCCCTCCGTCCTGCCGTGCGCGATTTCATCCCGCTCATGAATCGCGTGGAGCAGTTGCTGCTGACGTTGCCGCCGGCTCAGCGATCCGTCATGTTGCTCCGCTATCAGGAGGACCTCGAGCCGGAGGACATTGCCATCGAGCTGGGCATGCCGCTGGCGACCGTCCGCAGTCATTTGCAGCGCGCGATCAAGTTGCTGCGCGAAAAAGCCCAGCGAACCCTCAGGGAGTACAGCCGTGGTTAATCAGAACGACACACCGATCGACGATTTTGAACAGCACCTGCGCAACCAGCTCGCCCCGCGCCCCGCGCCCGCCGGCTTTGCGGATCGCGTTATGGCCAGCGTGGAGCTCAGGCCCGCCCCGCGTCCGCGCCAGCCGCGATTCTTCTGGCGCCCGCTCTGGAGCTGGACCGCCATTGCCGCCGTTCTTGTTCTTGCCGTTTTTGGTGGAGTCGAGCACGACCGCCAGCAGCGCATCGAGGGCGAGCGCGCCCGCGCCCAGGTCCTGCTCGCCCTGCGCATCACAGGCACGACTCTCCACGATGTGCAACAGAAGATCAGCGCCGAAGACAACACGCCAAATCGCACCCAACGCATCGACAACCGATGAGATCCGGAAAGAGGACCCGACCATGAAAATCAAACCGCTCCTTTCACTCACGCTGCTCTTCGCTGCTCTGCCGTTTCTTGGCGTGCGCCCCGCGTCTGCGCAGGCCGACCAGCCCCCGTTCCCTGACGCCCTGGCCAAACAGCTGGCCGCGCGCGCCTCGAATTACACCGAAGTCACGCTCGATCGCAAAATGCTCGACTTCGCCAGCCACTTCATGGACAACGAGAGCGATGCGGAAGGGAAGCGCATCATCTCGAAGCTCAAGGGGATCTACGTCCGCACCTACGAGTTCGACAAGCCCGGCCAATACACCGCCGCCGACCTCGCCGAGATCCGCAGCCACTTCGAAACCGGCGACTGGTCGCCCATCGTCAAGTCGCGCTCGAAAAACGACAGCGACGACTCCGACATTTATATGAAGACGGTGAACGGAGAAATTCAGGGCATGTTCATCCTCAACGCCGAGCCGAAAGAGCTGGACATCGTCTACATCGACGGCCCGATCCGCCCCGAGGATCTGGAGGGCATCAGCGGCAACTTCGGCATCCCGTCGAGCCTGGGCGGCGCGAAGAATCCACAACCGCAGACACGGAAAGCTGGTCCCCAATGAAATCCGTTGCTTTGATCTTCGTCCCGGTGGCGACGATCGCCGCCGTGGCTGCCATCCTGCCGTTCACAGTGCACGCCGCTCGTCCTGATTTCGATACGGTTGTGACCGCTGTGGAGCAACGCTACGGCGCGCACGCGCAGAAGATTCCGCTCATGGGCCTGGTGAGCTTCTGCGCGCGGGTCGCTACCGGCGACGGCGTCAAGGGGCTGAAGATCGCTGAATTCGATCACCTGCCCGCTGCGCCCGACACCGCTGAGCTCAACCGCCTCGTCAGCGATAGCCTCGGCTCCGTCTGGCAGCCTTTCGTCGTGGACCGCAGCAGCTCCGGCGACCTCAGCGTCATCTACGTCCAGCCCGACGGCCAAGCGATGCGCATGATGATCGCCGACTACGACCACGGCGAGCTGGACCTGGTCCGCATCGAGGTGAACGGCGAGCGGCTCGCGCGCTGGATGCACGACCCCGGCGGCAACGCCCGCCATCACAACTACGCCTCGGACGGCTCCGGAACGCCGGATTGAGTTCGAATTTGCCGGCGAGCGCGCCGCTCTGAAACAGAGCCGTGCTGACCATGCTGTTGTTCGCCATGGATTCGGCCAGGTATTCGGGAACGATTACGTCTGAAAGCTATACCAGAGCCAGGACTGTGCCTCGATGGGATGGAATTTTCACATCTCAGAGGCTTGCCGACTGGCAGGCTCCGCTCGCCTGCCGGCGAGGGTGTTCCATGGTACGAGGGCGCCTCATTGTATTGTCGATACGTTCGTAGAGACGATCGAGAGCGGCGGTTACCAGTGCCATTGCTTTCCACCTTCCCGCCTGTCGCCGGATTCTTCCGGCGCTATTGCCAACCGCCGCCCAGCGCCCCGTAGAGCTGAACCAGGGATTGTGCTTCCGCTTCCCCCGTGCTCACAAGATTCAGCTGATCGGAAAACAGCGTCTGGTCCGTGGTGAGAACCTCGAGATAGCTGGTCGCGCCGCCCTGGAATCGCATCTGCGCAAGGCGCGCCGCGTCCTGCGCGGCAGCTACGAGCTTTTCCTGCTGCTCCCGCGCGGCTCGCTGCTTGTTCACGGCGATCAGCGCATTGGAAACGTCCTCAAAGGCAGTCGTGATGGTCTTTTGGTAGTTCAGCACCATCTCCTCTTTGGTCGCTTCCGACAGCTGCAGCTGTCCGCGCAGCTTGCCGCCTTCGAAGATGGGCTGCGTCAGAGAACCGATACCGTAAATCAGCCGGCTGCTGGGGTCGAAGATCTGCCCGAGCTCGCTCCCGCCCACGCCGCCTGACGCGCTGATGGACAGCTGAGGGAAGAATTGCGCGCGAGCCACGCCGATGTTGGCGTTGGCCGCGATCAGTTGTTCCTCGGCTTCAAGGATGTCCGGCCGCCGCTCCAGCAACCGGGACGGCAGACCCACCGGCAGGTTTTGGGGAACCGGCGCCAGGGCGTTCGGGTCCGTATCGGCAACGGGGCCGGGATTCTCGCCCAGGAGGAGCCGCAGCGCGTTTTCCTCTTGTTGGATCTGCTCTTCGAGCTGCGGGATCTGCGCCGACGCCGTGTACTCGTTTTCCTCCGCCTGCCGCAGGTCGGACAGGGGGTTGGAACCGCCGTACACCAGTTTGTGCGTCAGCTGCACCGATTCCTGCCGGTTTCTCAGAGTTTCTTTCGCGATGTCGAGCTGTTCCTCATACTCACGCAGCTGGAAGTACCCCGTCGCCACCTGCTGCACCAGGGTCATGCGGACGGCGCGCTGCGCCCACACCTGCGAAAGCAACGTAGCCCGCTGGGCCTCGGTCTGGCGGCGATACAGGCCCCAGAAGTCGGGAGTCCAGGCTGCGGACAGATCGAAGTCCCCGGCTGCGACCGCGCCGCTGGGCAGTCCCTTGCCAACCGAACCCAGAGCTCCACTCCCGATGTCCGCGCCGATACCGGTGCCGCCCACGGAGAGCGTCGGGAATTGCTGCGCGCGGGTGACTCTGAGCTGCGCCTGTGCCTCGAGCACATGCTGCGCTGCGATCCGTACGTCGTAGTTGTTGGTGAGCGCTGTGCGAATCAATGCCTGCAATTCGGGTTCATTGAAGACCTTTACCCAGTCCTGGTCGCCCAGGGAACCCTGGTTCGCGCTCGATACCGCAGCATTGTCGGCTCCGCGGAAAGCGGGCGGCGCCGGAACCGGGGGGCGATGATAATTTGGTCCCACCGTGCAGCCATTCAGCATGAGAAGCAGGAGACCGACGAGTATCAGTCCGAGGGCAATCGCCACAGACTGTTGCGTTTGCTTCAATGAGCCGGCGTTCATGCCTGCACCTCCTGCGCGTTTTCCGGCGTCAGCGC
>JASIAO010000372.1 GCA_030041955.1 Acidobacteriaceae bacterium
TGCACGCCGCCAATCGTGGCGAAAATATCACCGTTCTCTTCGTCAACAATGCCATCTACAGCATGACCGGCGGCCAGATGGCGCCCACAACGCTGATCGGCCAAAAGAGCACCACCTCGCCCCAGGGCCGCACCGCGCACGAAGGCTACCCGTTGCACATGAGCGAGCTGCTGGCCACGCTGCAGGCGCCTGTCTACATCGAGCGTGTCGGTCTCGGCGACAACAAGCAGATCGCGCAGGCCGCGCGCGCCGTCCGCCGCGCCCTCGAAAACCAGGTCCGTGGCCTCGGCTTCTCACTCGTCGAAATCCTCTCGCCCTGCCCTACCATCTGGAACCTGCCTCCCGTCGAGGCCCAGCGCTGGGTCCGCGACGTGATGGAGAAAACCTTCCCGCTCGGCGTGTTCTGCGACCGCACCAAGGACGCGCAGCCGCTGCCCGCGCCCGATGCCGCGCCTCCGCTCGCCTCCATCCCGCGCATCCTCGGCGTCACCGCAGAAGATGCGCCCCACACTCATCCACCCTTGCCCGAAACCTCCGTTCCCAACATCAATCTGCAGGTACGCGTTGCAGGATTTGGCGGTCAGGGCGTGCTTCTGCTCGGAGAAGTCCTTGCAGAAGCCGGCCTCGACGCGGGCCTCGAAGTCTCGTGGCTGCCCTCTTACGGCCCGGAAATGCGCTCCGGTACCTCGAACTGCCACGTTCGCCTGGCGCGCGAACCCATCGATTCCCCGCTCGTCGCGCATCCCGATGTTCTCGTCGCCATGAACGAGCCCTCCCTGCACAAATTCGCCTCCAGCGTGCGCCCCGGCGGATGGATCATTTACAACGGCGACGCGCTCCCGCCTGAATCCATGCGCAACGAATCTGCCAGCTCGCCCGTGCAGATTCTTGCCCTCTCCTTCACCCACATCGCCGACGAACTCGGCGATTCCCGTGCCGCCAACATGGTCATGCTCGGCGCGCTGCTTGAAACTGTCCGCGATCTGCCTGAATCCTGCGTTCTCGCCGCGCTCGGGCGCCTTGTGAAAAGCCCGCGCTGGCTCGAGATCGACGCCCGCGCCCTCGACCGTGGCCGCGAGCTGCTGCGCCAATCTCTTCAGGAGGTATCTCATGCCTGAGGTCGATCCCAACATCGTCGTCTACTTCAACGGCCAGTACCTGGCCCTGCGAGACGCTCACGTCGGCATCCTCACCCATGCGCTTCACTACGGCACCGGCGTCTTCGAAGGCATCCGCGCCTACTGGAACGAAGACGACGGCCAGCTTTATCTTTTCCGCGCCGTCGAGCACTACGAGCGCTGGAAGCAGAACTGCGGCATCCTCCGCATCGACGTTCCCCTCACCGCTGAGCACCTCTGCGAAGTCACCATCGAACTGCTCCGCCGCAACGCCTTTCGCACAAGCGTCTACGTACGCCCGATCGCCTTCAAGTCCGCGGAGCGCGTGGGTGTCAGCACCGACGCTCACGATTCCTTCGCCGTCATTGCCCTCCCATTCGGTGAATATCTGCACAGCGACAAAGGCCTGCACGCAGGTGTAAGCTCATGGCGCCGAATCGAGGACAATGCAATTCCGGCCCGGGCCAAAATTTGCGGAGCCTATGTCAACAGCGCGCTGGCCAGCGATGATGCGCGGCGCAGCGGCTTCGACGAGGCGATTCTGCTGAACGAAAGCGGCCATGTTGCGGAAGGCGCCACCTGCAACATTTTTATGGTTCGTAAAGGTGCGCTGATTACCCCTCCGGTCACGGAAAACGTGCTGGAAGGCATCACGCGCGATTCGATTATCGAGCTGGCGCAGCGGGAGCTTGGCCTCTCGGTAGCGGAGCGGCCTGTCGACCGCAGCGAACTCTATGTTTGCGACGAGCTGTTCCTCACCGGAACCGCGGTGGGCGTCGCCCCGGTGGTCCGCGTCGACCATCGGCCCGTGAGGGAGGGAAGCATCGGCGCAATCACGCGCGACGTTCGCCGGCTGTACTTCGACGCCGCGCTCGGACGTTTGCGAGCCTACCGGAAGTGGATCATTCCGGTCCGCCCGCCACAACAGGAAGCGGAGCCCGCTTCTGTGGCAGAGGTCGCAGTCGTTTAACTAATGCCTGCAGAAGTCCTCGGCCCCGTTCCTGGCAAGGAGGATGCAATATGCTGGCAACCGCGGTAATCGGCAATGCGTACGACGTGGCGCTCGAGAATTTCGACACCGCCGCCGACGCACTCGAACTCAGCCAGGACATTCGGGAGATGATCAAATATCCCGAGCGCGTACTCACCGTCTCCGTGCCCGTGCGCATGGACGATGGGCACATTCACCGTTTTGAAGCGCATCGCGTACAACACAGCTCGGTGCGCGGCCCCGCCAAGGGCGGCATCCGCTATCACCCCCAGGTCACGCTCGACGAGGTAAAAGCCCTCGCCACCTGGATGACCTGGAAGTGCGCGGTCGTCAACATTCCATTCGGCGGCGCCAAGGGCGGCGTCACCTGCGATCCCAAACACATGTCCCAGGGCGAACTGGAGCGCATGACGCGCCGCTACACCAGCGCCATCCTCCCGCTCATCGGCCCCGAGCAGGACATTCCCGCTCCCGATGTCTACACCAACCCGCAGACCATGGCCTGGGTGATGGATACCTACAGCATGACCAAGGGCTATCCCATCCCCGGCGTCGTTACCGGCAAGCCCATCAGCCTCGGCGGCTCGCTCGGCCGCAACGAAGCCACCGGCCGTGGCGTCTTCTACACCATCCAGTCCGCCTGCGAGCACCTCGGCATCCCGCTCAAGGGCGCAACCGTCGCCGTGCAGGGCTTCGGCAACGCCGGCTCCATCGCCGCGTTGTTGCTCTATGACGCCGGAGCCAAAATCATCGCCGTCAGCGACTCCACCGCATGCGTCTACAACCGCAACGGCCTCGACATTCACGGGCTGATTCAGCTCAAGAACCTCACCGGCCATGTCGAAGGCTTCCCGGAGAGCGACCCGATTGAACCCATTGAGCTGCTGGCCCTCAAGTGCGACATCCTCGTGCCCGCGGCGCTCGAGAACGCGGTGCACGCCGACAACGCAGCGAGCGTGAACGCGAAAATCGTGGCCGAAGCCGCCAACGGCCCGCTCACGCCCGCAGCCGACCGCATCCTGGAGCGCAAAGGCGTCTTTGTCATCCCGGATATCCTCTGCAACGCCGGCGGCGTCACCGTCTCCTACTTCGAATGGGTGCAGGACGAGCAGCACCTCTTCTGGGAGGCGCAGGACGTCTACAATCGCCTCGAGCGCGTCATGAAAACCTCATTCCGCGACGTGCTCAAAATCCATCTCGACCGCAAGGTCCCGATGCGCATTGCCGCGAACATGCTCGGCATCGGCCGCGTAGCCGAAGCCGTGCAGATCCGCGGCATCTACCCGTAGCCGATTGCAGCGTGCATGCGGACGCGGCTCGCCCGAGCCGCGTCCACATGTTTTTGCTTGTCATTACTGGGCGAGGAACCTGCTTCTCGCTAACCTGCCAACTGGGTCATCCGCTAATGCCCCACCACAACATTTTTCCTGTCTGTCTTCTCTGTGTTTTTGAAGAAGAAGAGGAACGGTATGCAGAAGAAGCTCAGATACCCCAGTAATCGAAAGTCGTCGATGTACGAGAGCAGCATCGCCTGCTGCTTCAAGTGCTGATAAATCAGTCCCAGCGCCTCCACTCGTCCGGTGGCCGGTCCGCTCTGTGCCGCAAAATAATGCGAGAGCTGCTGCACCCGGTTCCAGTACAGCGGGTTCGTCGCCGTCAGATGTGCTCCCTGGTTGGTCTGGTGCTTCTGTTCGCCGCGCACCAGTAGCGTGGTCACCATCGAAATGCCGAAGCTCGCCCCCATGTTGCGCAGCAAATTGTAGAGTCCCGTCCCCGCGCCCATCAGCTCCCGAGGCAGCGTCTTCATGGTCAGCGTGGTCAGCGGCACAAACAGGAAGCCGTTCGCGAAGCCGTTGATGATGTTCGGCCACACTACGTTGGCCATGCCCATCTCCAGGTTCAGGTGCCCGAGCATCAGCAGGGAAATGCCGCGGATGATCACCCCAATCGTGATCAGCAGCCGCTCATCCCACTTCCCGATCAGCTTTCCCGCGATCATCATCGATGCAATCGCGCCAAAGCCGCGCGGCGCTACCGCCAGCCCGCTGTTGTACGCCGTGTAGCCGATCAGATCCTGCAGGAACAACGGCAGCAATGTCGTGGTTCCGTAGATGATGATCCCCAGGATCCCGATGAGGAACGTCCCCGTTGCAAGGTTGCGGTCGACAAAGATACGCAGGTTCACAATCGGCGCGCTGGTTCGCAACTCCCGAATCACAAAGGCCACCAGCGCGACCGCCGCGATGGCCAGGAACCAGCGCACCCACACCGCACCGAACCAGTCCACTTCCTGGCCCTTGTCCAGCGTCACCTGCAGACACGTCAGCGCAATCGCCAGGAATCCCAGCCCCATGTAGTCGATGCGCGTACCCTTATTGCGTTTCAGGTACGGCGGATCTTCGACGAACGTCGAGATCATGATCAGCGCCAGAATCCCCACCGGCACGTTGATGTAAAAGATCCATCGCCACGAGTAATTGTCGGTAATCCAGCCGCCCATCAGCGGCCCCAGCAGCGGCGACACAATGATCCCCATGCCGTACACCGCCATCGCCTGGCCGCGCTTATTCACCGGGAAACTTTCCAGCAGCACCGCCTGCGACACCGGCTGCAAGCCCCCGCCGGCTGCGCCCTGCACCACGCGCGCCACCACCAGCATCCCCAGACTCGTGGCCGCACCGCACCACATCGAGGCCAGCGTGAACAGCATCACCGACAACAGTTGATACCGCTTGCGCCCCAGCACGCTGCTCAGCCAGCCCGACGACGGCAGCACAATCGCATTCGAGATCAAATAGCTGGTCAGGACCCAGGTCGATTCGTCCGTCGTCGCCGAGAGGCTCCCGGCGATATGCGGCAGAGACACCGTAGCCACGGAAGTATCCAGCACCTCCATGAACGTGGCCAGCATCACCGAGAATGCAATCAGCCAGACATTGTGGCTGGGTTGCCAGGCGCTCTCTGTTGCTCCGTGTTGTGCCGTGTCAGCCGCGTCCAAACCTCATCAGAACCGTTCGCCAAGGGCTTGAAGCGGTCTCTCATACGATGAGTTTCCCGCGCCCGCCGCAATATTCCATTATCAGGGCGGCCTCGCTCCGGCGAAAGTTACCGGGGGCGCGTGCCTGTCGAATCTCAGCGCATCAAACCTCTATTCTGGTTGCAGGGCCGAAATTCTAACCAGCAGGCATGCGGCGTCCGCTGCGTCGAGCCTGCACGAAGGATGCAACCCGCATGCGAGCAATCTTTCCGCGGCTTTTTGGATTCCTCCTGCTTTGCGCCACTGCCGCCGCACAGCCCATCTTCCTCAATCACGTCGACTCCGCCCAGCCGCTGCCCTCCGGCATCCAGATTCACTCTGGCCAGGGTGTTCTGCGCATCCTCGGTGTGCGCGACGATGTTCTCCGCATCACCATGTCGCCCACCAGCAGCCTCCCTGACGACGGCTCCTGGGCCGTGCTGCCCGCGGCTCGTTCCGCGCACGTCAACGTCACGCCTGCCGATGACGATTCCAACGTAGGCTTCGACACCCCGCGTCTCCACGTGCGCGTTCGCCGCGACAATCTCGCCATCACCATCTCCGACAGCGACGGCCACGTCATCCTCAGCGACTCTCAGCCGGTCGAGTTCTTCAAAGACGACAACACTGGCGACCTCGGCTTCCGCGTCACCAAAACCATGCCCATCGACGAG
>JASIAO010000373.1 GCA_030041955.1 Acidobacteriaceae bacterium
GATCGCGGCGCGGGCGCTGAGCCGAACCCCATGGAGCAGCCGAAGCCGCCGCTCGACGTCCACGCCATCACCTCCTCCGCGTTCGCGCTCTCGCAGCAGCTTGAATTCGTCGACCTTCCCTGCATCGAGGGCGACTTCGTCGTCACAAAGGGCGCATTGCGCCATCCGAATCTCGACGGCCCCATCGTCTATCTCGGCGGGCAGGAGCTGGCGCCCTTGCTGCGCGGCGTGCGCCCCGGCCTTACCCCGATGCAGCTGGCGCAGGCGTGGTCTGGCCGCGTTCCGCTGCAATCGGGATTGGCAATCGCAGGATGGCTGGTCAATAATGAGCTACTCGTTCCCGAGTCACAACCGCACGCTCACGGACCCGCATGATTTCGATCGCCGAGTGGCTGAAAAGCCTCGAGCTGGAACGCTACGCCCCGAACTTTGTCGACAACGAGGTCGACTTCGAGACGTTGCGCGTGCTCACGGATAACGATTTGAAGGAGCTGGGCCTTCCCTTCGGGCCTCGCAAGCGCGTGCTGAAGGCTCTGGCGGAGATGCAGCAGCCTGCGCGGGCTCCCATTGCAGCCGAGGCCAGGGAAGCCGCGGGCGAACGCCGCCAGCTCACCGTGCTCTTCTGCGACATGGTTGGATTTACGGAAGTTGCGCATCGCGTCGATCCCGAAGTGCTGCAAAGTATCATCCGCAGTTACGAAGACGCCTGCGCCGTCTGTATTGCGCACTACGACGGTTACGTATTTCAGCGGCTCGGCGACGGAATCGTCGCGTTCTTCGGCTATCCGCTGGCTCACGAGCGCGAGACGGAGCGCGCGGTTCGCGCCGGGCTTGAAATTGTCGAAACGATGGCGCGCCTGGAGGTGCAGGAAGTCGGCCGGCTGCAGGTGCGCATCGGCATCGCGACCGGCATTGTCGTGGTTTCATCGGGTGAGCGCGGCGCGGTCGGCGAAACCATGAACCTCGCGTCGCGGCTGCAGACCGTGGCGCAACCGGGCAGCGTGGTAGTGAGCGAGCGCGTGCACCGCATCGCCGGCGGCGCCTTCGAATGGCAAGACCTTGGCGAGCACACTCTCAAAGGAATCGAGCATCCCACATGCGCGTATCGCGCCCTCGGGCTGGCTGCCGCAGCCAGCCGCTTCGACGCCACTGTTGGCGCGGGCATTACACCGCTGGTCGGCCGCGAGCGCGAGATTGCTTACCTGATGGATCGCTGGCTGACGGTGCGCAACGGCGCCGGCCAGGCGGTGCTGCTCTCCGGCGAGCCAGGTATCGGCAAGAGCCGCATCCTGAGCGCGTTGCGCGGCCAGCTCGTCGCGGAGGGCATCCAGCCGCTGCGCTTCCAGTGCTCGCCCTTCTACGTCAGCAGCGCGTTTTACCCGATCATCTCGTGGTTCGAACACCTGCTCGCCTCCGGCCACTACGACACGGCAGCGTCGAAGCTCGACCACCTCGAATCGCTTCTGGTGGGCCGCTACGGAGTGCCGCTGCACGACGTGCGTTTTCTCGCCGGCATGCTCTCGATCCCTTGCGACGAACGCTACGGTCCTCTCCCCATGACGCCGCAGCTCATCAAGGCCGAGACCACGCGGGTGCTGCTCGATTTCGTCAAAGCTGCGGCCCGTTCGCAGCCGGTGCTGATGCTGGTCGAGGATCTGCACTGGGCTGACCCTACCACCCTTGATGTTCTCGACAAGCTGATCGGGCAACTCGGAAACACGCGCATCCTTATCGTGCTCACCAGCCGCCCGGAATTCGTCTCCCTGTGGTCGAAGCATTCATCGTATTCCGCGATCGATCTTGGCAGACTCAACTCCGCTCAGAGCGGAGCGCTCATCGCGCGGCTAGCCGGCGGCAAACCGCTCCCGCCGGAGCTGGTCGCGCAGATCGTCGCGCGCACCGACGGCGTGCCGCTCTTCATCGAAGAGCTGACGCGGGCCATCCTCGAATCCGGCGAGCTGGTGGAAGAGGAAGATCGTTACGTCTTAAAGGGAACGCCCGAGGGTGTGCGCATTCCGGAGACACTGCGCGACTCGCTCACCGCGCGCCTAGACCGCGTGCCTGCGGTACGCGAGATCGCCCAGGTCAGCGCCGCCATCGGGCGCGAGTTTCACTACGAGCTGATTGCCGCGCTCAATCTCATGCCGGAATCGGAACTGCGCCGCAAGCTCGCGCAGCTCACCGAATCCGGTCTGGCCTTCCAGCGCGGCGCGATTCCCGGCGCGATCTACACCTTCAAGCACGCGCTGGTGCAGGATGTGGCCTACGATTCCATGCTGCGCAGCCAGCGCCAGCCGCTCCATGCGCGCATTGCGCGCGTGCTTGAGGAGCGCTGGCCGGAAACGCGCGAGACCGAGCCGGAACTCCTGGCGCACCATTACACCGCCGCGGGAATGGCCGATGCAGCCGTGCCATTCTGGCAACGCGCCGGAGAAGTCGCGATGCGCCGCTTCGCATTGCCGGAAGCGATGTCGCATCTGCGCCGCGGCATGGCGCTGCTGGATACGATTCCCCCCACCCCCGCGCGCGATCTGATGGAGCTGGGCCTCCGCACCGTGCTGGCCCCGGCGGTCGTCGCGCAGCGCGGATGGGCGCACAGCGAAGTTCCCGGCATCCTGGAGCCGGCTTGGTCGCTGGCCGAGTCGCTGGGCAAGCGCGAGGGCCGCATGCCCATCCTCAACGCGCTGTGGGTGCATTACATGACGCGCGGGCAGCTGGCGGAATCGCTGGTCTGGGCGCAGAAGCTGGGCGCCGCGGGCGCGGCCGCGCAGGATGATTGCCTCGAGATCGTCGGGTACCGCGCCGCTTCCGCTTCGTATTTCTGGCTGGGCCAGTTCGACCGGGCGCGACTGCACGGCGACAAGCTGCAGGCGATGTACGACTCGCGCCGGCACTGGCACATCGCGCAGCTCACTAACTACGATCCGCTCACCGGCGAGGGAATCTATCGCGGGCAATATCTGTGGATGCTCGGCTACCCCGATCGGGCCGTCGCCGCGACCACCTCCATCGAGCAGCACGCGCGCCGCAGGAATCATCCCTTCGACCTCGCATTGGCGCTTACGCTGGGCGCGCAGGTCTTCGATTTCCTCTACCAGTCCGATGAGCTGCTGCGGCGCACCGAAGAAGCCGAGCGGCTGGGCCGGGAGCATGGCGTCGCCCTCCTGTGGGAAGTCATGGCCGAGATCAGCCGCGGCGTGGCGTGGCTGCGCGCCGGCCGCGTCGCCGAAAGCGTGGGGCAACTTCATAAGGCCATCGCGCGCATTACCGCGACCGGCCATCGCATCTGGATCTGGTACCTGCAGGCGCTCGAGGCCGAGGGCCTTGCGCTCACCGGCGATCTCCAGGGTGCGTCCGCGCTCATGGACGAGAGCGTCGAGCGCATCCGCATGGGCGAAGAGCGCTCGCATTTCGCCGAGGTGCTGCGGCTGCGTGGCTGGCTGCTGCTCCTCCGGGGCGAACCGGAAGCGGCGGAGAGAGACTTGCGCGAGTCCATCGAGGTGGCGCGCGCCCAGGAGGCGAAATCATGGGAGCTGCGCAGCGCAACCACGCTGGCGCGTCTCCTTGCCGACCGCGGCGAGACGGAAGCCGCACTCGAACTGCTCGTGCCCGTCTACCAGTGGTTCACCGAGGGCTTCGACACAAAAGATCTGCAGGATGCGAAGGTGCTTCTCGACCGGCTCTCGTCGGAGGCGGCGCCGGTTCTGCACCGTGTCTAACCACAAACATAAAAAAGGAGGAAGCAGAATGGCTGTTGAAAATTTCAGTGCTGACGAAGCAGAGATCCGCAGGCTCGACAAAGTGTGGTCCGACGCGGCCTCCAAAGGCGCCGGGAACCTCGACAATATCGTTCCGATCTATGGTCCGAACGCCACCCTGGTGTGGCCCGGCCAGCCGCCCGTGCACGGGCCCAGGGCCATCCGCAAGGCGTGGAAGAAGGCTTTCGAGGATTTCCCAGACTTTCACCTCACCTTCAGCCCGGTACGCATCGACATTTCCGAGGATGGCGACATGGCCAGCGACTTCGGCAAAGTGGGCATGGCCTGGACGGAGACGAAAAGGGTGAAAGGCCGCACCGCGAAGCAGCGCGTGAAGGCCACAGCCAAGTACGTGGTGGTATGGACGAAAGTCGACGGAGCCTGGAAAGTGCTCTACGATAGTTACAATATGAACGCGCCCGAAGCATAAGCGGGCGATCAGAACCTTCCCTCCCCCAAAAAACACGCGCGGCCTGTGCCCCGCGCGACCGCGCGCCCTGTTACCCTGGCACGTCCGCTCGCACTCTTTCTGCGCTGTCGCACCCTCTTCGACTGCTAGACTCAAACCGCAAGCCATGATTGGCGAGACCATCTCCCACTATCGGATCCTGTCGAGTCTCGGCACCGGCGGCATGGGCGTCGTTTACGCCGCGGAGGATTTGGTCCTCGAGCGCAAAGTCGCCATCAAGTTTCTCTCCGGTAACACTGAGGCATCCGTCGAGGCCGCGCGGCGGCTCAAGCGCGAGGCACGCAATCTCTCCGCGCTCAACCATCCAAACATCTGCACCATCTACGAACTCGGCGAGCACCAGGGCCAGCCGTATTTGGTGCAGGAGCTGCTCGTGGGCTCCACGCTTCAGGACATCATCGAGAAACACCAGAAGCTGCCTCCCGCCGCCATCCTCGACCTCGCCATCCAGATCGCCGATGGCCTTCGCGCCGCGCATGCCGTCGGACTTATTCATCGCGACATCAAGCCGGCGAATTTGTTCCTCACCCAGGACCAGCGGGCCAAGATCCTCGACTTCGGGCTGGCTGGCCAGGTGCCGCAGTTGTTGGCGCTCACCGGGAATGCCACCACCATGGCTGCCGACACCATCCAGTTCGCCACGCCCGGCACGATTGTCGGCACCCTCGACTACATGTCTCCCGAGCAGTTGCGCGGCGAAGCGGTGACGGCCTCAAGCGACGTCTTCTCCCTTGGCCTGGTTCTCTATCAGTTGCTCGTCGGCCGGCATCCCTTCCGCAAAGCGACGATTCTCGAAACGGCAAGCGCGATCCTGATGCTCCCGCTGGAGAGCGGTTCTTTCGTTCGCGATCCCTCCACGCTGGGGCTGGAACGTGTGATCGCTCGCATGCTGGCCAAAGACGCCTCGGCACGCTACGCCGACGGCGGCGAACTGCTGGCGGAGCTGAAAGCCGTTCACGCGCGGACCTCCTCAGGAATTTTCGATGGCCCCCCCGTGGAACAGCGTCCGCCGAGCCCGTCGATCGCAGTCCTGCCGTTTACGAATCTCAGCGCCGACCCGGAGAACGAATACTTCTGCGAGGGCCTGGCCGAAGAGCTGGTGAGCGCATTGAGCCTCGTCGATGGCCTGCAGGTGGCCGCGTGGAATTCGGCCTTCCGGTTCCAGGGCAAAGACGTGAACATGCGCGAGGTCGGCCAGCAGCTCGGCGTGGGCGCGGTGCTCGAAGGCAGCCTGCGCAAGTCCGGGATCCATCTGCGTGTGAACGCTCGGCTGCTCGACGTCCGCAACGGCCTCACCCTCTGGTCGGAACGCTACGACGCGGAGATGAAAGACGTCTTCGCTCTGCAGGAGCAGATGGCCGGCGCCATCACCGGCCAGCTCGTCACGAAGATGGGCCTGCGCGGCAAGCCCGAGCCGGCGCCGCGAGCGCACACGCACAATCTCGAGGCGTACAACCTCTATCTCAAGGGCCGCTATTTCTGGAACCGCCGCCGCCCCGCGGATCTGCAGCGTGCCATCGAGAGCTTCGAGCAGGCCATCGCGCTCGACGACCGTTACGCTGCCGCGCTGGCCGGCCTCGCCGACTGCCACGTGATCCTTGGCATCCAGGGCATAGGGCGTCCGAACGACGTCTACCCGCTGGCGCGCGCCGCCGCCGTCAAAGCGCTGGCCATTGAGCCGGAGATGCCGGAGGCGCTCACCACGCTGGCCTGCATCGAGGCCATCTTCGACTGGAACTGGCCTGCGGCGGAGCAGCGCTTCCAGCGGGCCATCGCGCTCAATCCGCAATACGTCACCGCGCACCACTGGTATGCCTCGAATCTGCTAATGCCCTTGGGGCGCTTTGCCGAGACGAAGGAGCAGATCGAGCTGGCCCGCGCCAACGACCCGCTTTCGCTGTCGGTACAGGTCGTCGTGGGGCTCATCGCCTACTTCGAGCGGGACCCGGAAACCGCCCTACGCGAATACCGGAAGGCGCTGGAGATGGACTCGAACTTTCTGCTCGCTCACTACTTCCTGGGCCAGGCGCACGAGCTGGCCGGCGACCTGCCGCAGGCGATCCAGTCGTTCCAGCGTGCGCTTGAGTTGTCGCCGGGGAGTGCGGAGATCGAAGCCTCCCTGGCTCGCGCGCAGGCGCTGGCCGGCAATCGTGGTGAAGCCGAGGAGATGTTGCGCCGGCTCGCGCACAGGACCGCCAGCCAGTATGTTTCCCCGGTTCTGATTGCCCAGGTCCTGCTCGCCCTCGACAGCCAGGAAGCGGCGATCCAGGAGCTGCAGCGCGCCTGGACCTTGAAATCGACCGACCTGGTCTGGCTCCGGCTGCGGCCTGTCTTCGACAGGATTCGCGACGACCGCAGAGTCGAGGAGATCCTCGTCGCCACCGGCCTCAGCTGACCCCCGCGCGTGAAAATTCGCCCATCTTTCTCGCATTTCTGTCCAGCGCAGCAACGCGTCGCCCGTCCCGCGCGTTCCAACTAAGGGATGAACGCGCCCCGCCCGAGCCCACGTGCGACCAAGACCATTGTCTTCATCGCGATTGCAGTGCTGACCAACAGCTTCGGCAACCTGATGCTGGCGCTGGGCATGGATCGCATGCCGGCCTTTACGCATGTGCCCTTCGCCCACTATCTGATCGGACTGCTGGCCAACCCCTTTTTGCTCCCCGGCGCGGCGCTCTCCGCCGTCTACACCCTGGCGCAGATCTCCCTCTTTAGCTGGGCCGATCTTAGTTTCGTGATTCCCTGCACGGCCGCCTCCTACATCATCACCACGCTCCTGGGCGAGTTCATCATGGGCGAGCAGGTGGAGTGGGCGCGCTGGCTCGGCGTGGTCCTTATCACCTTCGGCGTGGTGTTGGTCGCGGAGACGCCGGTGGCCACCAAACCTCATTCCGCGGAGATTCCATGCTGAAGTGGGCCCTGATCCTGCTGACGGTATTCGCCAGTTCTGCCGGTGACATTCTGTGCGCCCGCGGCATGTCCTCCGGCGGCGAGCTCAGCGACTTCGGCCCCTCGGGCCTCGCGCGCGCTATCCGCTACATCGTCACGCGCCGGATGGTCATCCTTGGCGGCCTTTCCTATGCCGTCGCCTTCTTTTCCCTGCTGGGACTCCTCAGCGTGGCCCAGCTCAGCGTCGCCATCCCCGCCACCGCCCTGAGTTTCGTCGTCGACACCATCGGTGCTCGTTACCTGCTGCGCGAACACGTTCCCTGGAAGCGCTGGGCGGGTGTGGCCTGCGTTACCGCGGGTGTGATTCTGACGGTGCGCTCCGGCCCCACGCTGGCTACGGCTAGGACGCAGCATGCTCCGATGCATGCCGTTGCCGCCGCCGGTCACGCCGGCGAGCGCGCCGCTTCGGTGGTTTTGCCGTAGTCCTCTGCTTGCATCCAGTCCAGGGCCGCATGTATTCTCAATCCCCTCCCCTGGTTGAGCATGGAAATGCCGGCCTGCGCGGTTCGCAGAAGCGCAGCACGTTCTGATTCGCGAGCCCGCGAACTCGTCCCTGGCAACGCGGGTCTGCGGTGCGCTCCGCCGCTCAAGCGCGGGGGTCCGGCGCAGCAGGCCACTGGAGGCGGTGATGAGCATTCCTACCTACGAGCAATGGAAGCAGGAAACCAGCCTGGGGATTCTGAAGCCGCGCAGCGGCGTGCTGCTCTCCCTGGATGCGGCCATCGATAAGTACAACAAGGCCAAAACCCAGGACAATCTGTGGGCGGTCAAGAACGCTTTTGAGAGCTGGAAGCGGTCCAAGGGCGCCCTGTGGCAGCAGAGCGATCGCAACAAGGGCGGCGCGGTGACGAGGCTGGCTGCCGACCTGGATAAGGTCGACTCGCGCACCTACCAGATCACCCACATGAGCATGGAGGAACTGAAGGCGCTCGAATTTGTGAAGGCGGAGCGCATGAAGACCATCCAGCAGCTCTTCCTCGACAAGCAGGGCAATGCAAAGCCGGTGGTGTTCAAGGCGGCGAACCTGCAGAGCGCGGTGAAGCAGGCGGCCGAAAACGTCAAAGCCAAATCCGCGGCGGCCGTTCAGTCCATGCAGCACAAGCTTTCCTCTCAGCCGCGCACGGTCAAGCCCTTCGTGGTGACCGGCATGGGAACCACACCGGGCGGCCAGGGGATGGGAGTCAACCTGAGCTCGGGGCGCACCGCCAAAGACATCATCCAGGCCAAACTGCAGGAGATGGTGCAGAAGTTCTTCGAGGTCGATAACCTGTCCCTGCTCGGACCGCTTTCCTCGCTGGTCCTCTCCATCGTGGCGGAGTGCGCGGCCAGCACCGCCCCGGTCATCGGACACATCAAGGACGGAGTGAGCGCGGTCAGCAGCTGGATCGACGCCGGCGTCGGCTACTATCACAAGTCCACCATCTCCCGCTGCAGCTATTCCATCGATCTGGGCGCTCCGGCCGCCGCGTTTGCCGCGCTCGAGAAGCTGCTCGGCGAGGAAGTGAAGAACGCCGCCATCAGCGCGGGCATTTCCACCACGTCGTTTGCGGTGAAAACCGGCATGGTCTTTGTGGACGGCGGCGCCATCAGCGGCCCCGTCACCGGCGCCATGGCCGCCCTGGCCGAGATCGCGCACAAACTCTACCTGCTGGGCATGGAATACCGCGCGACGAAAGACACCAACAAGGCGCTGAAGGCGGGCACCCTGGACATCACCCTCTTCCAGACCTATCCGCTGATGGGGTGCTACCTGCTGAACTGCGCCACCCTGAGTGACATCATCCCCATCAGCTGCTTTGCCACGCCGGGCTGGATGGATTACATCGAGCAGCTGAAGAAAGGCGCCATCGATAACATCCTGAAGCAGTCGCAAGCGCTGATCGACAAGTCGCCGTGGGAGATCAAGGACTTGCCCAAGCGGCCAGTGGGATCGAGCGGCGGCATTCTCTCCGAGGCCATGCGCTACGGGAAGATGGGCGCTCCGGTGGCTGACCTCGCGGATCTGCGGAATATCGGCAAATCGAGCTGAGGAGGCTGCGAGATGAAGGCGCGGATTCCAGGCATGCCGGCGATTCGCATTCTCCCGCTTGCCCTGGCGCTGACAGTTGTGGCCTACGGGCAGCGGAGCGTCTCGTTCCTGGCGGACGATGGCGGCAAAGTCTGCGCCGATCTTTATGGCCAGGGCAGCAAGGCCGTGTTGCTCGCTCACGGCGGAAGATTCACCAAAGACAGCTGGCGCCCCCAGGCGTCGGTACTCGTGGCGGCAGGCTTTCGAGTCCTCGCCATCGATTTCAGAGGCTTCGGATGCTCAACAGGTCCGGGCCAGGAGAATTTCGACACAGCTCCGTTCGACAAAGATGTTCTCGCCGCGGTTCATTATCTGAAAGCAAACGGTGCTACGACGGTGTCGATTGTCGGAGGCAGTTTCGGGGGCTCTGCGGCCGGCGATGCATCCATCAAGGCCGCACCCGGTGACATTGACCGCATCGTGTTTCTCGGTTCAGCGCCGAACCTTCCGGCGGATGGGCTGAAATCGCGGGCGTTGTTTATCGTTGCGCGCGATGATCGCAGCGACAGCGGACCAAGGCTCCCTGGCATCCAGGCGCAATACGAAAGGGCTCCGCAGCCAAAGCAACTCATCGTGATGGGCGGTTCTGCGCACGCTCAGTATCTCTTTCTGACAGACCAGAATGCCCGCGTGATGCAGGAGATCTTGCGATTCCTGACGGCGCCGTAGCTCGCTAGAGCCTCTTATTAACTTTCCCACGGGTGGCGCTGGGAGCCAGTTTTTCTCAGTTCCGGGAGCGAGGAGCGACGAATATCGGGAATCTTCGAGCAACGAGCGACGCGGAAATAGGGAAAGCTGGCCCCAGCCCTGCGGGTTGCGGCGAAAACCGCGCCATACTTCGTTGTCGTCCTCGACAGTGGGGCCGCCACAGTCTTCGTCCTCCGCCTCGTCTGGCGCGGTTTTCTCTCGCAACGCCGCCTGCGCGAAAGTTAATAACAGGCTCTAA
>JASIAO010000374.1 GCA_030041955.1 Acidobacteriaceae bacterium
CGGAGAGGTCGGGACGATGCAGGCCTTCGCCGCTGGCGACGTAGACGATGTTGTCGTTGGAGGGCGCGACGGCGATGGCGCCGATCGACTGCGTGTCCTCGTGATCGAAGATGGGATGCCAGGTGCGGCCGTAGTCATCGGACTTCCAGACGCCGCCATCGACCTGGCCGATGTAGAAGACGTTGGGCTGGTCGGCGACACCGGCGCAGGCGCGGGTGCGTCCGCCGCGGAAGGGGCCGATCATGCGCCAGTGCATGTCGGGCATGGAACTGGTGCTTTGCGCAACGAGAGCAGGTGCGGCGACGAGCGCGGCAACGGCGACAGAGAGCAGAAAGCGGAAAGCGGAGGGTCTTTGCATGAAGGCGTGCCTGTCCTTTCACGCCGCGGCAGAGGCGGCGTTTGGCTCAGCGGACATTGTACTGGGAGGGGGAAAGGGGTGGGGAGCGAGGCCGACGCCTCCGGCAGAGCGATTCTTACCCGGATGAAACCCTCCCGTTTGGCGGTGAGCCAGCGGTGAGCCGGGGCATCCGCGCCCGTCCCGCCCCTCGCATTTTCTGCTGGACAGGTTCACCCCCGCGGCGCACAATGGCTACCCTCCCCCGCTCCTCAACCGTTCGGCTTCCCCGCTCAGGCCCGTCACCCACCCGCCACGGAGGTTCCCATGAACTCTGCGATCGTCCGTCTGCGCCGAATCGCCGGCCTCGTCTCCGTCCTGGCCGCCCTTTCCTGCGTCGCCTCAGCCGCAACCCTGTGCGTCACCGCCAGCCACCATCCCGGCTGCTATTCCACGATTCAGTCCGCCGTCAGCGCCGCCGCCGGGGGCGACGTGATCCAGGTATGGCCGGGCACCTACAAAGAAGACGTCACCATCGGCGTCTCGCTCTCGCTGCTCGCCTTCGACAACGCCGGCGACACCATCATCGACGCCACCGGCCTCGCCAACGGCATCTTTGTCGATGGCCTCGACAACAAGGGCCTCGCGAACGTCGTCATCGCCGGCTTCACCGTGGAGAATGCGCAGTATGAAGGCGTCGTCGTGGTCAATGCCTCCGACGTCACCGTGCGCGACAACCGCATCGTGCACAACGACCAGATCGGACCGGTCTTCGGTTCCGGCCCGGCCTGCAACGGCCAGCCAGCCTTTGAAACCGACGAGAGCGGCGACTGCGGCGGCGGCCTGCACCTGCTTGGCGTCTCGCACTCCGTGGTTTCAGGAAACTACCTGACTCAGGACGGCGACGGCATTCTGATCAGCGACGACACCGGCCCGAGCCACGATAACCTCCTGATCCATAACATCGCCGTCGACAATCCGCCGGAATGCGGCATCGTCCTCGCCTCGCATCCGCCCATGGGCTCGGCGCCTCCGGCCTATGCGAAGCACTACGGCGTCTATCACAACACGGTCGCGGAGAACATCTCGGACCGCAACGGGGTGACCGTCGGCGGCTCCGGTGTTGGCCTGTTTTCCGACGGAGAGGGCCAGGGGCGCACCTCCCAGAACGTCGTCATCGACAACGAGCTCATCGGCAACGGGATCCCCGGAGTCGCGCTCCACTCCCACGTTGGGCCCGCTTTCGGCCTCCCTGCCGACGACATGAACGGGAACATGATTATCGGCAACTATATTGCCGGCAATGGCAAGGACACCGACGACACCGCCACCGACGGCCCCACCGGCATCAACATCAGCAGCGGCCAGGGAGGCACGCCGGTCTACGGCACCGTCATCACCGGCAACACCATCGTCGATGAGGACGAGGATGTCACCGCAGATTCGCCCAGCGAAGTCGACGCGCACCTGAACAATCTTCTCGGTGGCAAAATCGGCGCCGCCAACGTTTGCGCGCTC
Organism: Acidobacteriaceae bacterium; assembly: GCA_030041955.1. Lineage (GTDB taxonomy): Bacteria > Acidobacteriota > Terriglobia > Terriglobales > Acidobacteriaceae > Palsa-343. The sequence continues at coordinate 1,853 of JASIAO010000374.1, forward strand.
GACAACGGCGCCGGTTCGAGCCTTTGCACCGGCAGCATCGACGCGACGCAGAACTTCTGGGGCTGCCGGGCGGGCCCGGGCAGCCGCAGCTGCTCGACGACCAGCGGGGCCAGCGTGGTCTTCAACCCGTGGCTGTCGTCCGCCGTGCCGGAGTCGAGCTCTTCCAGTCAGAACCAGCATTGACGCAGACCGCCACGAAGCCGGTTCGACCATGGTGGATCACCCCGCGCGGGGTCGGACGCTATCCCGACCCCGCGTTTCTCCCATTTCTCCCTTCCGAGGGCTATAGTTCCACGCATTCCCAGAGGAGCCCTGCTATGCGCATGCGCAATGCCCGCCAGTCGTCGGGGTTCTGGGTGGTGCTGGCCATGCTGGCCATGATTTCCGTTCCGGCGGCGCTCACCCTGCACACGGTCCGATCCTCAGCCTTCCGGCCGTTGAATGAAATTGTGGCCGGCAATCCCTCGCCGTACGGATACTCGGTTAGTCTGCTCATCTTCCTGACACCCACCATCGTGATTGCTTTCTGGTTCCTTCCCCAGGAACGCATCCGAATCTCGCGGCGGGCCTTCGGATGGACGGTCGGAATCCTGTTTCCGCTGGGAGCGGCGCTGGATTTCTTCCTGGCGCAATTCTTTTTCCGCTACCCAAACCCCGGCGCCACGCTGCGCCTCCCGGCGCCCGCGCTGGGCCGCCCGGTTCCGGTCGAGGAATATCTGTTCTACTTCACCGGCTTTCTCGCGGTGCTGTCGATTTATGTGTGGCTCGACGGCTATTGGCTGGGGGCCTTCGCCGTGCCGGATGACGATACGCAGCGGACCGGCTTCGATCGTCTCCTCGGGTTCCACGCCACGTCTTTCTTTCTCGCGATCGCGCTCATCGGCGGCGCTATCGTTTACCGCAGACTTGCGCTCCCTGGAACTCCTGGATTTCCGGGCTATCTCACCTTTCTGGTGCTCACAGCGCTGCTGCCGTCCATGGCGCTCTACAAGGCGGTGAAGCGCGTGATCAACTGGCGCGCCCTGAGCCTGACGCTGTTCATGATCCTGCTCATCAGCCTGCTCTGGGAGGCGACCCTGGCGATTCCCTACGGCTGGTGGGCGTATCAGCCCACTGCGATGGTGGGCGTGTACATCCGCGCCTGGGACAACCTGCCCATCGAGGCCGTGTTTGTGTGGATCGCAGTTACATACATGACGGTTTTGGTGTACGAGACAATTCGCTGCTGGCATGCCTCCGGCGGGCGGGCGGGCGACGCGCTGTTTCGGCACAAGGCTGTGCGGGAACCTCGACCTGCAGCTCGATGATCTTCCGGCTGCGGGGCGGTTGGAAATTATTTTGCCTTCAGAACCGTAACGGAAAAGGGTGCAAGGCTGAGCGCGGGTCCATTGAGTGTGCCGGTGCGGGGCGGATCGTCGCCTGTCGCTTTGTCGACGGTGGCGAATTCCGCGTTCGACAAATCTGCCGGGAGGGCCAGGTGCGTTGTGGAGTTCGACTCGTTGACCAGCAGAAGGCGGCGACCCTGACTCGTGACGAATCCCTGCGCCAATAGTTGGCCGTTACCCTGGGCGGAGGTGGCGACCAGGTGGTCGCCCGGATGGAAGTTGTCCACGATGAGTTTCAGCACCCAGTAACGCGCGTTGGGCTTGCCGTTCGTATAGTCGATCATCGAGACGCTGGGGAACTGGGAGGGGTAACCCACCAGCTGCGACTCACCGATCACATCGACGCCTAACTGGGATAACTCCACGTAGAGGTATGCGTAGAGCGCGCCGGCGGCATTCCAGTAAATAGGCGGAATGGTCTTGCCGGAGGGCGGTCCGGCTGGATCAAAGGGGAGAATGACGCCCAGCTCGTCCGTGTCGATTTTGGTTGCGGGGGACAGGCGATCTCGGATGGCTAGGATGTAGTGTGTGGTAGCAAGGAATCCATTGGCCTGGTCGAAGAAGGTGTACTGCCAGGTGTCCGGTGTCTCACCCGGCGCGGGCGTGGCGTAGAAGTGGAAGGAGATGAAATCCAGGGGAATGCCGGCCTGGTGGTTCTTATGGTTGAGGAAGTATTCAAAGTAGCCCGGGGCGTCACCGGGCGCAGCCAGAGCCAGGCCCATGAACTTCGTATCCGGACTGACCCGGTGAATGGCGGAGACGATTGCGTCGTAGCGCTGCGTGTATTGCTCAGGCGTCGTGTTGTGCTCGGAATCGACTTCGTTCAGGACTTCCCAATAAGGAAAACGATAGTGGTAACCGGACTGATGCCAGTGACCTAACTCGTCGCGAAATCCGCCGCGGGTGTACCAGCCGACGAGCCGCGCATAATAGTCGCCGAGTTGTTTGCCGGTAGGATCGACTAGCTCAGTACCCTGCGTGTAATTCCAGTCGACCTGGTTAGTATCGGTTGGATAAGTCACGGGCTTATCGGTTTTGAACATCCAGGCGGGGATAGTACTGAAGTTCATGACCGTCGAATGGCCCGCGGTCGCAGCGAGGAAATCTTTAGTGATGGGGTCGATATTGGTGAAGTCCCAGAAGGTGCGATCGGCCTTGGGCGGCTGTAACTCGGCGACCGCCATTTTCGGATAGGGGAACCAGGGAACATGGCGGACATAGTCGGCGCCGAGGGATTTGAGCGCGGAGTAGGCGCCGTCGTGGATGGACGAGCCGGGTTCCAGCATTGGATTGACCACGACCTGGAGCGTCGGCGTGGATTGGGAGGTGCGCACGGTCTGATTCCAGCGAACCGAGACGGTCTCTTGCCCGGATGACGCGGCCGGCGCGACGGTGAGCGCAGCCGCGCAGACCAGGACGGATGTTTTGAATCGCACGCAGTACCTCCAGGACAGGGCCCGAAGAATCATCGTACTGCGCGCATCGGTGTTGTATGTTCTAAAACTCGATCTTTGCGGAGAACTGCATCTCGCGGGCGGGTAGTTGCGCGGTGATGCCGGCGAGCGGCTGTCCGAAGCCGGGCGCGGGAGTGGCGCCGTCGCCCCAGGTGCCGCTGAAGCCGACGGCGTTGCGATGGTTCAGAACGTTAAAGGCT
>JASIAO010000041.1 GCA_030041955.1 Acidobacteriaceae bacterium
AAGGAGGCTGTCCGCTGATGTGAATCTCCGAGTTCGAGCCCCAGCTTTGGATTGGAACGAGGCTATTCAGCCCCGCGCCCTTCACGCCCGGCAGGTGGCTTACCCGATCCAGCATCGGCTGGTAGAAGTTCGTCCAGGAATCCTGATTCTGATACCGGCCAGGCGACAGATCGATCTCCGCCGCCAGAATGTGCCGCGGATCGAACCCCAGATTCTCGTTGCGGGTATCGGCGATTACCTGCAGCAACACCCCCGCAACCACCAGCAACACCAGCGACAGCGCCACCTGGCTCACGATAAAGACAGACCGCAGCCGGTGTTGCCCTCGCGAACTCCCCGCTCCGCCGCCGCTGCGCAGCGCATGATTCGGATCGGCCCCGGAAAGCCGCAGCGCCGGAAACAGCGACGCCGCGATGCTTGTCGCGACGGAAATCGCCAAAGCCCCCGCCAGCACCAGTGCGTTCACATGCGCCTCGGCGCCGCGCGATAAAGCGTGCGTCAGGAAGGTCCTCATCGCCGCCAGCAGCACGATTGCCAGCGCCACGCCACCGGCCGCTCCCATCGCCGCCAGCAGCAGGCTTTCGGTCAGAATCTGCCGGATCAGCCGCTGCCGGTTCGCGCCCACCGCCGCCCGCAGTGCCATCTCCCGCTCGCGCTTCACGCCGCGCGCCAGCAGCAATCCGGCCACGTTCACGCAGCCAATCAGCAGCACCGCCAGCACCGCTGCCGCAAGCGTCCACAGCGCGCCGGATGCCTGGCCATGCACAATCTCCGTCACTCTCACGAGTTGCAGCTTGCGACCGCCATCGGTGTCCGGATACGCCCGCCCGATGTTCGCCATCACCGCGTTTAGGTCCGCCTGCGCCTCCTGCCGCGTCACGCCGGCCTTTAGCAGTCCCACGGTTTGCAGCCAGTGATCCCCGCGCCGGTCCACCAGCGCCGGATCAGGGTGCAGTGGCCTGTAGATCGCGTTCCGCGCGCTCAGCGGAAAACGGAAGCCCGCCGGCATCACGCCAATACACGTATAGGGCTTCCCATCCAGATCGATCGTCTGGCCAACCACATCTTTCCGCCCGTCGAAGTCGGTCTTCCAAACTTCGTAGCTCAGCACTGCCACGTCGTTCTTGCCCGGCAGGTCTTCTCCCGGCAGGAACGTCCGCCCCACGATCGGCGCCACGCCGAATACCTGGAAGAAATCATCCGACCCCTGAACCGACCGCAGGGCCACCGGCCCCGAAGGCGTCTGCAGATTGACGCTGGTGTAACTCCAAACGACAGAGAGGGCCGCAAACACGTGATTCTCCGCGCGCAGGTCCTTGAAGCTCGGCAGGGAGAATGGCTGTGTGTACCCCTCCTTCGCCAGCGTCACCGGGACGTAAATCCGATCCGGCTGGTTGTACGGCAGCGGCCGCAGAATGACCGCATCCACCACGCTGAAGATCGCCGTAGCCGCACCCACCCCCAGCGCGAGCGTCAGCACCGCAATCAGCGTGAATCCAGGCGCCTTCTGCAACTGCCGCAAGGCATAGCGAACATCCTGAAGCAGCGTTTCCATAAATGCCGTCCGCCGATAGATACGCAGTCCCGGGCGGCAAGTTCCGACGCAGGAATACTAACCGAACTGGAATAGGACCTAGGTCTGCAGAATCCCCGGATTGAACTTCGGCACATCCGGATTCAGTGCCGCGGCTTCCAGTGCCAGCATCAGCGCCTCGCGCGTCTTCGCGGGATCGATGATGGCGTCCACCCACAACCGCGCAGCAGCGTACCGGCAATCGGTCTGCTCGTCATATGTGGCCTTCGTCGACGCAAACAGTTCCTGCTTCTCCTCGTCGCTCAGCTTGCGGCCGTCGCGCTCCAGCTGCCGGATACGGATCTCGACCAATGTGTTCGCTGCCGAGTCGCCGCTCATCACCGCGTACCGCGCCGTTGGCCACGCAAAGATGAACCGCGGATCGTATGCCTTGCCGCACATCGCGTAATTGCCCGCGCCAAACGACCCACCCACGATCACCGAGATCTTCGGCACCACCGAGTTCGCCACAGCGGTCACCATCTTCGCGCCCGAGCGGATAATGCCGCTCCATTCCGCATCGCGCCCCACCATGAATCCGTTCACGTCATGCAGAAAGATCAGCGGCACCAGGTTCTGGTTGCAGTCCAGGATGAATCGCGCCGCTTTGTCGGCGCTCTCCGCGTAAATCACCCCGCCAAACTCCACCCGCTTCTCGCCGGAGTGGCTGGTCTGCGGCTGCGGCACCTTTTGATTCGCCACGATCCCGACCGAGTAGCCGCCGATGCGCGCGTATCCGCACAGCAGCGTGCGCCCGTAGCCTGGCCGGTACTCGTCGAACTCGCTGCGATCGACCAGCCGCGCGATCACTTCGCGCATGTCGTAGGCATTCACCGCTGCTTTCGCAGGATTCGGATCGAGCAGCGCGTACAAATCCTCGCCCGCATGGCGCGGCGCGTCGTCCTCGGCGTTGTATGCCGCCCGGTCAAAGGGCGCGCGCCCAGGATGCCCCAGCCTTCCGACCAGCGAACGCAGCCGGGCAATGCACAGATGGTCGTTCGGCTCCTTGAAGTCGACCGTGCCGGAGATTTCCGCATGCATCGTCGCCCCGCCCAGCTCTTCCGCAGAATATTTCTGTCCGATCGCCGCCTGAACCAGCGCCGGCCCCGCCAGAAACAGCCCGCTGCCTTCGGTCATCAGCACCTGATCCGTCATCACCGGCAGATACGCGCCTCCCGCAACGCACATCCCCATAATGGCCGTGATCTGCGGGATGCCCATCGCCGACATCACCGCGTTATTGCGGAAGATGCGCCCAAAATCGTCCTGATCCGGAAAAACGTCTTCCTGCAGAGGCAGAAAAATTCCCGCCGAATCCACCAGGTACAGCGTCGGAATCCGGTTCTCCATCGCGATGTGCTGCGCGCGCAGCACCTTCTTCGCGGTCATCGGGAAAAACGCGCCCGCCTTCACCGTCGCGTCGTTCGCGACGATCATGCACAGCCGCCCCGACACCCGGCCGAGCCCAGTCACTACGCCCGCCGCAGGCGCGCCGCCCCACTCCTCATACATGCCGAACGCCGCAAACAGGCTCAGCTCGAAAAATTCCGTCCCCTGGTCGAGCAACAGGCTCACGCGCTCGCGTGCCGTCAGCCGCTTCTTGCGATGCTGCGCGTCGATGGCTTTCTCCCCGCCGCCCTGCCGCAGCTCCGCCTCCTGCTCGCGAATCTGCGCGAGCAGCGACATCATGCTCTCCGCCTGGCTGCGGGAACGATGATGATTCGGGTCCAGCTTCGATGCCAGCTGGTTCCTGAGCGTCGGCAGATCGGGTGTCTTGCGTTCAGTCATGGAGTCCGGGGAACAAAACTCGTCAGCATATCACGGCGGAGTGATCAGCAAACAGCGATCAGTGAGCAGTAAGAACGCTTCGCTTGTGACAGATCACTGTGATGAGCGATCAGAGATCAGTGACCAGCAAAAGCGAGGCCACTTGCCCGCTGACTGTTCACTGATCGCTGTTCGCTGTTCGCTGAATCAGTGCGTCGCCGCGATGCTCGATGCGACCGTCGGATCGGTCCCCGTCGTCGCGGTCGTCAACTTGGTCAGTGCCCCTCCGCTGCCGATCGTAAAGATCTCCAGATCGGGATTCCCGCCCGCATTCACCACCGCCAGATAGGTGTCGGACTTATCCTCCACCATCTGTTCCGGAAGCGAGCCCGTTGCGAAGGGCGATCCCGACACTGCGGTCAGCGCCCCGCTGCTCGAGATCGTGAAGCCGCTGATCGTGCCTTCTGTCCGGTTCGTCACGTACACATAGCTGCCGGTGGAATCCACCAGAACTCCGTACGGCCCCGTTGCCGTCTTATATGGAGATCCCGACGCCTCGCTAAGCGTGCCGTTCGACGCGATCGAAAACTCGCGTACCGCGCCGATTCCCGTTTCCGCCGCAAACAGATAATCCCCCGATGGCGAGATCGCCATCCCATAGTCGGCGTCGCCGCTGTCCTTCGGATTCAGCACGCTGTTCACCTGCGCCATCGCGCCGTCGTTGTCGTTGAAGCTCATGGTGTAAATGCCCGCCGTCCCGCAGGAAACGTAGACGTAATCCTCGTTCGGCGTGATCTCCAGATCGGTGGCGGGAGTGCTCTCGTTGAGGGTGACAACGGAGGAGCTGATGGCCGTCAGCGTGCCGCCGCTGCCGATCTGGTAGACGTAAGCATCGCCCAAATCATAGTCGGCGCCGAGCAGCCACTTGCCGCTGGGATCGACTTTGAGAACGGCGGGCGCCACTCCGGTTGCCACCGGCGCGCCGCTGTTCCCAAGCGAAATAGTGCCGCTGGAGTTGATCGTGTAGACGTAAATGTCCCCCCCCGGGCTGCCCACGTAGAGGTAATCGTCATTGGGCGAGATGGCGAGTGCGGTGGGCTCGATGCCCGTGCCAAGATCAAAAGGACTGCCTGAGATGCTGCTGAGGGCGGAGTTCGCCAGGCTGAAACCGGCGACGGTGTACGGATTGGTGCCGGCATTCCCCGCGTAAATGTAATCGCCGCTCGAGCCGCCCGTGCCGCTCCCGCCCCCGCTGGTGCTGGTCAGGGGCGGAAAGAACTTGCCGCAGCCGGGCAGGCCCAGCGCCAAAGCAAGCACGCCACCCGCAACGATTGCCCCGGGAGGAATCCTCCGCAAACCCATTCCGAACCTCCACACTATCCTACCGGCCTCCGAGCCGTACCCTAACAGACGTACAAACGAAGCTCCGCGCTCCGCGCACGTCGCTATGATAGGGGTTCCCACGCTGCGGCCGGCGCAATCGATTTTTGTTTGGATTTGCCGGTCCGCCCCGTCAGCCCGCCAGCCGCTCAAGCTGGGCGATGTGGTTCAGATCGTGGCCCGCCATCGTCTCCACAATGGTCGCGAAGGTCATTTTCCCACGCTCGGGATGCGTCACCGGTTTGGCGGCATTGGTGGGCAGGGAAGCGTCGATCAGCAGAACATTCCAGCGCCTCAGAGCAGCAAAAGTCGCCAGCGCATCGTCCGCGGAGATGAGCTTGTACGGCGCGGCCCATTTATCCTGGTCGAACGGCTGGATCTTGTGGTTGTTCTCAGCCAGCGTCTGCCGCAGCCGGAACCCGAACGCCATTTCGCAGTCGGCCAGGTGGCAGAGAATTTCCCGCGCGCTCCACTTTCCGGGAGCCGGCGCGAGGTTGATCTTCTCGATTCCAATGGCTTTAGCCAGCGTGCGCAGGCGTCCGCTGGTGGCCTGGATCACGGCCATCGGATCCTGGCCGTTGAGGAACTGAGCGTATGGATTCAGAACCTTTTGAGTGCGCGGCATAGGCAGCTTCGCCGCCAGTATCCCATACGGCGGCCAGGATTTGAAAGCCGCCGCCGGGCCGGGTATCATAGCAACAGACGAGTTTGTCCGGCTTTGCCTGACTTGCGGGCCGGAGAAATGAGTGGGCGCAAGCCCACTTTTTATTTGCGCAATTTTATGGCGTTCGATGCGGAACAG
>JASIAO010000042.1 GCA_030041955.1 Acidobacteriaceae bacterium
GATAACACGGGACTCTATTATTCGCGGTTCTCGCATCAGGGGTCGGACGTGTGGTTCCACAAGTTCGGAACGCCGCCGGCGCAGGATCAGAAAATCTTCGGCGGTGAGTATCGCGGGAAGAAGCTGGGCGAGCTGGATCTGGTGAGCGTGGGCGTGAGCGATAACCACCATTGGCTGATCGTCAACATCGCGCACGGAGTGCCGGCGACAAGCGAGGATATCCTGCTGCGCGACCTGCGCAAGCCGGATAGCGACTTTGTGCCGCTGGTGTACGGGGTGCAGGCGCACGTGCGGATGGCCGAGGCCGGAGACCGGTTCTTTCTGCTGACGGATTATCAGGCGTCGAACAGCCGCGTCGTGGAGGCGTTCCCAGGCAAGGACGCGGCGGCCTGGAAGACGGTGATCCCGGAGGGGCACAACGTGATCGACGACTTCAGCATCGCAGGCGGAAAGCTTTTCATCTCGCGGCTGCACGATGTGAAGACCGAGACGACGATCTACACGCTGGACGGGCAGCAGGTGGGCACGCTGACGTATCCGGGGATTGGATCGGGGTCGGTGGTCTATGGCCGGCCGGGACAGAGGGAAGGCTTCTACACCTTCCAGTCATTCACGGTGCCGCCGACGATCTTCCGCTACGACACGAAGACCGGGCGGAGCGAGGTGTTCGCGCGTCCGAAGGTGCCCTTCGATTCCTCGCAGTACGAGGTGACGCAGGTCTTCTACACCTCGAAGGACGGGACGCGCGTGCCGATGTTCATCGCGGGCAAGAAGGGCTTGAAGCGCGACGGCCAGGCGCGGTTGCTGATGACCGGCTACGGTGGGTTCGATCTGCCGATGCTCCCGGCCTGGAACCCGGAGTACGCGTGGTGGATGGAGCAGGGCGGATTCTTCGCGCTGCCCAACCTGCGCGGCGGGAACGAATACGGCGAGGCATGGCACAAGGCCGCGATGTTTCGGAACAAGCAAAATGTCTTCGACGATTTCTTTGCCGCGGCAGAATATCTGATCGATAACCACTATACGTCGCGGGAACATTTTGCCATTCGCGGGCGATCGAACGGCGGGCTGCTGATGGGCGCGGCGATGACGCAGAGACCGGATCTGTTTGGCGCGATCTGGTGCGGGTATCCGCTCCTGGACATGCTGCGCTACCAGTACTTCGAGTTCGGCCGGCTTTGGACGACGGAGTATGGGAGCTCGGAGAACCCGAAGGATTTCGCTTACCTGCGCAAGTATTCGCCGTACCAGAACGTGAAGCCGGGGACGGATTATCCGGCGATCATGTTCTTCACTGGCGACAACGACACGCGTGTGGATCCGATGAACGCGCGCAAGATGACGGCGTTGATGCAGGCATCAAGCGGGAGCGACCGGCCGATCCTGCTGCACTACTCGGTAAAGGGCGGGCACAGCTCCGGGGTTTCGATGGAACAGTTGGTGAGCGACTACGCCGACGAGATGTCCTTCCTGTGGAACGAGACGAGCGGAAAGCAGTAGCGGCGGCTACTCCAGCAGAGCTGCGGCGACCGCCATGGCGGCGATCGCGGCGGTTTCGACGCGCAGGATGCGCGGGCCGAGGCTGACCGGTTTCCAGTTCTCCGCGTCAAAGTATCCTTCCTCTTCCGCGGTCCATCCGCCCTCGGGGCCGATGGCGATACGGATGGCGGGAACGTCGTCGCCGGCGGCGGCCAGCGCCTCGCTGAGGGCGTGGTGCAGCGTGGTGGAGCGCTCCTGCTCGGCAAGCACCAGGCGCAGAGCCTGATCCTCGAGACGCAGAGCAGACCTGAGCGGCAACGGATCGTCAATTTGGAGGACGTCGGAGCGGCGTGACTGCTTCGAGGCTTCGAGTGCGAGGCGTCGCCAGCGCTCGGTGCGCGTGGCGGCGGACTGCGCGAGATGCTTCTCACTGCGGCGAGCAATGACAGGTGCGATGCGCTCGGCGCCGAGCTCGGCCGATTTCTCGATGGCCCACTCCATGCGATCGAATTTGAAAATAGAGAGCAGGAGGGTGACGGGTAGCGCGGGATCGGCGATGACTTCGGCGATGAGATTGAAGCGGACCTCGTCGCCGGAGATGCCGGCAATAACGCCGTGGAAAACTCGTCCCCCGGCCACGATGTCGAACTCCATTCCGGGCTGCGCGCGGAGAACGCGGATGAGATGCGCGGCCTGGCCCCCGGCGAGCGACGCGGTCGCTTCGTCCCAGGTATCGGCGATCCAGCGGCGGCGGGTCATGGGAACAGGGTACAGCGTGCTGGGTGCAGCGATCGGAAAATCGAGCCGCAGATTGGGAATGGCGGGGGGATGCGGGAGCGTTTAGAAAAACGCCAGTCTCCGCGGAAGCGCATGAATACTGGGCCAAAAAGCATCGGGGGGACGCTGATCGCGTCCCCCCGAAGTCTTACCGTTGATGGCTTACTTTTTCTTTGCGGCCTTCTTCGCTGCCTTCTTCGCCGGTTTCTTTGCTGCCTTTTTCGTTGCCATGGTTTCTATTCTCCCTTTTTCGATGCATGCATCGATGTCTGCAACATAAATGCTGCAGTTAACGAATGTATAGAGTTCCGCACATGGAGTGTCAAGAGAAAAATTGAAATTTTCGTTACAACTTTTTTCCCGGCGCAACTCCGTCGTCGAACGCGCGGAGAAAAATTCCCTCACGGCAAATGGAGGTGATTCATCAGGAGCACGGCCACGCCGGTGAAAATATCCTGCCACGCGTGCGCGATCATTCCCGGACGAAGGCTTGATCGCAAAAGTGCGAGCACGCAGAAGAGCGCGCCGTACACGGTGATGGAGAGCATTCCGCCGATGCCCTGGTATCCGTGCGCGATGCCGAAGAGCAACGACGAGACGAGCACGCCGAGCCAGATCGCGCGGACGGGCGAGGAGAACTGGCGCAAGAAATATCCGCGGAAGACGAACTCCTCGCAGAAGCCAGCGGAAAGCGAGAGTCCGATCCACACCAGCAAATCCACGGCGGAATGTGGGGCGAGCGCGACGACGGTCTTTGCCGCCAGATCCATGTGGAGGGCGAGCATGATGACGCGGATCGCGGCCAGGATGACGAGGGAGACGACCCAGAAGATGGCGGCCGCGGCGAAATCTTCGCCCCACGCGTGCAGGCCGCGGCGGAAGCCGAGTATCTCGGCCACTCGGACGCGCTTCATGTGCAGGCCCCACCACGCGATGAGGAACATGCACCACTCCGTGCTGATGCCGACGGCGTAGCGCACGGCCCGGTGCGCATTGAGATCGGTATGACGGCTGTGGAACGCGCTCGCAAATGACCCGGCGGCGAGCAGAACGATGAGCAGCGCAGTGTGCCACCAGGGGGCAACGGCAGAGGTGACGGGACGCGACGGCGCTGGAACGGGAGCGGGCTGGAGCGGAGCTTCGTGCATCGGGACCTCAGGCTCTGGTATCTTCCATTGGATTCTATCGGTGCATTGGCGCATCGAATGAGGAGGCGGAAGAATTTATGGACGAGATTGTGATCATGTCCGGCGTGCGCACGCCGGTGGGGAAATTCCAGGGCTCGCTCTCGGAGGTAACGGCCACGAAACTGGGCGCAACTGTGGTGCGCGAAGCGGTGAGGCGCGCGCAACTGAAGCCGGAGCAGATCGACGAATGCATCATGGGCAACGTGGTGTCGGCGGGGCTGGGACAGAATCCGGCGCGGCAGGCAGCGCTCTACGGCGGATTGCCGCCGGAGGTGAGCGCGGTGACGGTGAACATGGTGTGCGGGTCGGGACTGCGGGCGGTGGCGCTGGCGGCGCAGACCATCCAGACCGCAAACGCGGAGATCGCGGTGGCCGGCGGAATGGAGTCGATGACGAACGCGCCCTATCTGCTGCCGCAGGCGCGCGCCGGGTTCCGCATGGGCAACCAGGTCGCCGTCGACTCGATGGTGAGCGACGGGCTGTGGGACGCATACAACGACTTTCACATGGGGCAGACCGCGGAGCTGGTGGCGGAGAAGTTCGGGATCACGCGCGAGGATCAGGACACCTATGCGCTCGGTTCGCATGCGAAGGCTGTGGCGGCGTGGCGCGAGGGGCGCTTCGCCGCGGAGATTGTGCCAGTGGAGATTCCGGCGAAGAAGAAAGGACAGGAGCCGAAGCTGTTCGAGCGCGACGAATCAATCCGCGAGGATGCGAGCCTCGAGGCGCTGCGCGCTCTGAAGCCAGCGTTCAAAAAAGGCGGGACAGTGACGGCGGGGAATGCGCCCGGCGTGAACGACGGCGCGGCCGCGGTGGTGCTGATGCGGGCAGCGAAGGCGAAGGATCTGGGGCTGAAGCCGATGGCGCGCATCGTGGCGCACGCGACCAGCGGGATCGATCCGAAGTGGGTGATGATGGCGCCGGTGAACGGCGCGAAGACGGTGATGAAAAAGGCGGGGTGGTCCGTCGGCGACGTGGATCTCTTCGAGCTGAACGAGGCCTTCGCGGTGCAGGCGATCGCGGTCACGCGCGAGCTTGGGATACCCATGGAGAAGGTGAACGTGAACGGCGGGTCGGTGGCCATCGGTCATGCCATCGGATCGAGCGGCGCGCGGGTGCTGGTGACGCTGATGTACGAGCTGGCACGGCGGAATGCGAAGCGCGGCGTGGCGGCGTTGTGCCTGGGCGGCGGGAATTCGGTGGCGATGGCGATCGAGCGGGGTTAGCGGTCCAGGCATCGGCCGCTTCGCGGCAGAGACGAACGCGAGGGGCGCAGAGTGATTGCGAATCCGACAGAGCGGTTTACCGGGCGGGTGGAGAGCTATCGGCGGTTTCGGCCCGGGTATCCGGCGGAGATTGTCGAGGTGCTGCGGCGAGAGTGCGGGCTGGGCGACGGTGCTGCGGTGGTGGATGTGGCGGCCGGTACAGGATTGCTGACGGAGATTTTTCTGGCCGGCGGATTGGCGGTGACGGCCGTTGAGCCGAATGACGAAATGCGGGCGGCCTGCGCCGAGCTCGAGCGCGAGTATCCGAAGCTGCGCTGCGTGGCGGGAACAGCCGAGGCGACGGGGCTGCCGGATGCTTCAGCGGACCTGATCACCGTGGCGCAGGCGATGCACTGGTTCAATCTCGAAAAGACGCGGGCGGAGTTCGTTCGGATTCTGCGGCCTGGCGGATGCTGCGCGGTGCTCTACAACAACCGGAGGCTGGGCGGGGACGCGTTCCACGAGAGGTACGAGGCGCTGCTGCGGGAGTTCGGCATCGACTACATGGCGGTGAAGGGCCAGCATATGGGGCGCAAGCGGCTGGCGGAGTTCTTCGCTCCGGTGGAGATGCGGTGCGAGGTCTTCGCCAACGCGCAGAGCTTCGACTACGCGGGGCTGGAAGGGCGGATTCGTTCCTCGTCGTACATGCCGCAGCCAAGGCAGGCGCGCTTCGAAGAGATGCAGGCGGCGGCGCGGCGGCTTTTCGACGAGACGCAGCAGGACGGCCGGGTGACGATGGTGCACGAGTGCGTGGTGTGCTGGGGACGGTTAGGCTGACCAGCGCAGCCGCAAATAAATATCTACGGAGAACTTGACTAACGTCCACGTCATGCTACGCTCCATGTCCGGAGGTCGCTAATGAGCAAGTATCGACCCTTGACGAATTGGCTGCTGCAGGCTGGATCAGAGGATATCCGAGCCACTTTTTCGGAGATCGAGCGCGTTTTGGGATTTGCGCTTCCGCGGTCTGCTCGAACTTACAACGCATGGTGGGCGAATGAACGCTCTCCTGACTCGCGTCACGTCCAGCGTGCCGGTTGGCTTGATGCTGGTTACGAGGCGCGTGAACCGGATCTACGCGAGAAAGTTGTCAGATTCCAAAAGAGTGCGAATGCGGCGCGATGAGCTACTTCAAAGTATTTGCTGCGACCGCGTCATTCATTGCGGGCCTGATCATCCTACTCGCTCTCCCCTACAACGGTTTTTTCTGGGATCACTCAGGAGAGGCGCTTCTAGGGGTGATCCTCGTGGCTGGGGGTTTGGCCTATTTTGTCGCCCATTTGAGATCAACCCGATCACAGCCGCGGGGTTGAGGGCCGTCAGCACTCGATCACGTTCAGCGCTAATCCCGCCAGCGAGGTTTCCTTGTAGCGCGACTGCATGTCGAGGCCGGTCTGGTACATGGTCTTGATCACCTGGTCGAGGGAGACCTTGTGGCCCTCGGTTTCGTTCATGGCGATGCGGCAGGCCTGCACCGCTTTCACCGCGCCCATGGCGTTGCGCTCGATGCAGGGGATCTGCACGAGTCCCCCGATGGGGTCGCAGGTCATGCCGAGGTTGTGCTCCATGCCGATCTCCGCCGCGTGTTCCACGTCATCGTTGTTGCCGCCGAGGGCCGCTGCCAGGCCGCCGGCAGCCATGGAGCAGGCGACGCCGACTTCGCCCTGGCAGCCGACCTCCGCGCCGCTGATCGACGCGTTCTCCTTGTAGAGCACGCCGATGGCGGCGGAGGTGAGGAAGTAGCGCAGGATGCCGGCCTCGTCCGCGCCAGGGATGAAGTCGCGATAGTAGCGGGCGACGGCGGGGATGACGCCGGCGGCTCCGTTGGTGGGCGCGGTGACGACGCGACCGCC
>JASIAO010000375.1 GCA_030041955.1 Acidobacteriaceae bacterium
AGACCCCAGGGCGTGAAGACATACCAGTGCGCGATCCCGCCCGTGTACCGCGCCTGCCTGTCGACAATCGCGCTCGTCGAGAGCGTCCCGGCGATCATCACCACCGCTACCGAAGACAGGATCAGCGGCACCTCATAGCTCACCATCTGCGCAATCGCCCGCATCGCGCCCAGCAGCGAATACTTGTTACGGCTCGACCACCCCGCCATAAAAACCGCCAGCTCCGTCGCCGCGCCAATCGCGAAGAAGAACAGCACCCCTGCATCCAGATTCACCGCGGTCATGTTGCGTCCCACCGGCAGCACCGCGTACGCCAGAAACGAGGCGCCCACCAGCACCAGCGGAGCCAGATAGTGCACCACATGGTCCGCCGACCGCGGCACGATGTCTTCCTTCGTGAGCGATTTCACCGCGTCCGCAAGCGGCTGAAAAATTCCCCACGGCCCTACCCGATTCGGTCCATACCGGTTCTGAATCCGCCCCAGACCCTTGCGTTCCAGCACCGTCGTCACCGCAAACAGAGCCGGGAAGACCACGATGATCGGGATAATGGTGCTGAGGATCGACACCAGCGTCTGCCACGGCGCCGGCGTGCGCACCACCAGCCAGTGCTTGATGAAGACGAAAATCTGATCCGCGCTCGGCTCCGGAGCCGTCATGGCGTCACCGTCGTTTTCGCCGGAACCTCAGCGGGTTTCGCCCCAGCCCCATTCCCGCTTGCCCCGTTCGCCGACGCCGCGCTCGTCCCAGCTCCCGCAGTCGCGGCCGCAGCCTGCGCGGCCTTCGCTGTGGCTGCTGCTGCAGCTTTCGCCTGAGCCTCAGCTAGCTCTTTCTCCCGCCGGTCGTCACATTCCGCCGCTTCCGTCGGATGAATTTTCTGGTAATACTCGTTCGATTTCGCCAGCTCCCGCTTCGTCCACAGCAGCCCGCCGAACCGGTTCGAGGTGCTCAGCTCGAACACCTTGTCCATCCGAATCGCGTCAAACGGGCAAACCTCCACGCAGATCTGGCAGCTCATGCACACCGACACATCGATATTGAAGACCGCAGGATAAAACTGCTGCTTCCCGACAAAATCCGGCTTCTTGTCTTTGCTCTTCTCAATGTGGATGCACCGCGGCGGGCATTCTTTCTCGCAGATCTGGCATGCGACGCAGCGCAGTCCCGCCTCCGGTTCGCTCCCGTCGTAGAGCAGGAACGGGAAATTACGCGACGCCTCGGGCAGAGGATGCCGCTGCTCGGGATACTGCACCGTGACCAGCCGGTCCTTCTCCACATAACTGCCGAAGAAGTTCCGCGCCGTTTCCAACAACCCCTGAATGATGCCTTCACCCAACATGAATGAGTCCTTAATGCCTAATCCTGGTAATGTGCCAGTTCTCAGCTTCCTAATCCCTGATCCCTAAACGCTAATCCCTGTCGTCACCGATCCACTTCTCCCAGCACAATATCGACGCTGCCCAGCGTAATCACCACATCGGCGACGTTCTGACCCAGGCACATATCTTCGAGAATCGTCAGGTTGATCATGCTTGGCGGCCTCACCCGGTACCGGTATGGATTCATCGTGCCGTCGCTGACCAGGAAAAATCCCAGCTCGCCTTTCGGCGACTCGATCCGTCCGTACGCCTCGCCAGCTTTCGGCCGCAGCCCGCGCAGCCGCGTCTTCGGATCCATGATCGGCCCATCGGAAATATCCCTGAGCGCCTGCTCCAGAATCTTCACTGACTCGCGCATCTCCAGGATGCGCATCATGTACCGGTCGTACACGTCTCCGTGATCGCCCAGCGGCACCTGGAACTCGAAGCGGTCGTACACCCCGTATTTGTCCACCTTCCGAATGTCGTAGTTCACGCCGCTCGCCCGCAGCATCGGCCCGGTCACGCCCGCGTTGATCGCCAGCTCCCGAGGCAGCACGCCCACGCCCTGCGTGCGCGCCATCAGGATCTCGTTCGCCCGCAGCAGCGCCTCAAACTCATCCACAAACCGCGGCAGGCGCCCAATGAGCTGGCGCACTTCCTCCAGCCACTCCGCCGAGCAATCCACGCGCACCCCGCCGAAGCGCATGTAGTTGCACATCATGCGTGCGCCACTGAGCGATTCGAACAGGTCGAGAATCTTCTCCCGCTCGCGGAAGGCATACATCAGCGGCGTGCCGCTCGCGCCCATGTCCTGCAGCAAAAACCCTACCAGCCCGGCGTGATTCTGGAACCGCGTCAGCTCCGCCACGATCACGCGAATGTATTCCGCGCGCTCCGGCACCGGAATCCCCGCCAGCTTCTCCACCGCCAGCACGTAGCCCCAGTTGTTCGTCATGGAGCAGAGATAGTCCAGCCGGTCGGTGTAGGGAATCGCCGACAGATACGCTCCGTGCTCGGCAATCTTCTCGTGGTTGCGGTGCAGGTAGCCAAACACCGGCTTCAGCCGCACCACCCGCTCACCCTCCAGCCGCACATCCATGCGAAAAACACCGTGCGTCGACGGGTGATGCGGGCCCATGGAGACTTCCATAATCTCGCCGGGGCCGGCTTCGAGTGTGACCATCTCGTCCACACTCATGCGTGCACTCCCGCAAGCGCATCGTCTGCCGGGGGCACATAATCCTTGCGCATCGGATAGTCCACAAATCCATCCCACATCAGAATCCGTCGCAGGTCCGGATGCCCATCGAAAACGATGCCGTACAGATCAAACGCCTCGCGCTCCTGGAACTCCGCGCTCCTCCACACTGGCGTCAGAGACGGCACATGCCCATCATCCGCGCGATTCGCCGTGCGCAGCCGCAGAATCACCGGCCCGTGCTTCTTCTCCATCGAAAACAGGTGATAGACAGCCTCAAGGTAGCCCGGCGTCTTTGTCTTCCGCGTCTCCTCAACCTCCGTCTCCTGCTGCGAGCCGTCCGGGCCCTCCACAACTTTCTTCACTTTGATCTTTTCCGTCGTCTCCCTGTCCAGCCAGTCCACGCCGGTCACCAGCGAACAATAGTCCAGCCGAAGCTCGGCATGATCCCGCAGAAACTCAGCGACAGCGCGCGCATGCTCACGATCCAGAAGCAGGGAATGTTGTCCGGAAGGGCTGCTATTCGGAACCACGGCGACCGCCGCGCCGGTCACGCCGGCTTCGATCAACGCTTTCAGTTCCTCGACCGCAGGCAATGGACTCATTGAATCACCCTTAAAGGATTGCCCGTCTCATTCAGGAAGACCTCATCGTTCTGCGGCGGCTCCAGTCCATGTTCGCCGAACTCCGGAACCGGAAATTCGCTCGGCAAATCCG